>JAVVOA010000025.1:4707-6330 GCA_036656515.1 Oscillospiraceae bacterium
AGGCAACGGACAGAGGGGCGGATGCTATCCGCCCCTCTGTTTGATTTTCTAGCGAGATACGACAGCTGTTTGGAAAATTGACGTAGGGTCGGATGCCATCCGACCCTACTGGCAGGTTCGCCCTCCTATTTTCCATGCCGATTCCAGTGGAAAGCCCAACAAAATTTGATCATTAAAGTTTTTGCCCCGCTTTTTTCAAAAAGCGGGCGTACCCCAACCCCGGCGTCCCCCGGATTTTCCATGGGATTTCCAAAAAACAATTGCAGTTTCCGGCGAAAAGTGCTATCCTAGAAGCAGAACTTTGCTTTAAAGTGATACTGTGAGAAAATTGTAGGGGGAAAATCAATGGACATCAAGCTGGAAAAGAAATATGGGCTGGTGACCGCCATCTGTATGGTGGTGGGCATCGTCATCGGCTCAGGCGTGTTTTTCAAGGCACAGACCATCCTGACCAAGACCCAGGGGAATATGCCCATGGGCATTTTGGCGTGGCTCATCGGCGGTGCCATCATGCTGGCCTGTGTGTTGGCCTTTGCCAATATGGCGACCAAATACGAAAAAGTCAACGGCATCGTGGACTATGCCGAGGCGGTGGTGGGTCATCGCTACGCCTATTACATCGGCTGGTTTATGAGCACCATCTACTATCCCACCATGACCAGTGTGCTGGCGTGGCTCTCCGCCCGCTATACCTTGGTGTTCATCACCTCTGTCAACCCGGATTTCCCGCTGGGCGCGGGGGGCTCTGTCGCCGGACCCGAGTGTCTGGCGCTGATGATGCTGTTTCTCTGCGGCGCGTATGCCGTCAATGCCCTGTCGCCCAAGCTGGCGGGGAAGCTACAGGTCTCCACCACCTTCATCAAGTTTGTCCCCCTGGGACTGATGGCGGTGGGCGGACTGATCTATGGTCTGTCCCACGGCATCACCGCCGCCAACTTCACCACCGCCGCCGTGGTGGAGCAATCCGCCATTGCCGTGGGCAGTCCGCTGCTTGCCGCCGTGGTCGCCACCTCCTTCGCCTATGAGGGCTGGATTATCGCCACCTCCATCAACGCCGAGCTGAAGGACTCCAAGCGCAACCTGCCCAAGGCGCTGATCATCGGCGGCTGCATCGTGGTTGCCACCTATCTGCTGTACTACATCGGCGTGGCGGGTGGTGCCACCAACCAAGAGCTGATCGACTCCGGCGCGACCATCGCGTTTACCAATATCTTTGGCAACGTGGTGGGCAATGTGCTGAATCTGTTCATCGCCATCTCCTGCATGGGCACCATGAACGGCCTGATGCTGGGCTGCTGCCGGGGCATGTATTCCATCGCCGCCCGGGGACAGGGGCCGTCGCCGGAGATTTTCCGTCAGATCGACCCCAAGACCAATATCCCCACCAACTCCGCCGTGCTGGGACTGCTGTTCTGCGCCATCTGGGGACTGTACTTCTATCTGGCACAGCTGTCCACCGCCCCCGCCTCTTGGCTGGGCCCCTTTATCTTCGACAGCTCCGAGCTGCCCATCATCACCATCTATGCCCTGTATATCCCCATTTTTGTCATGTTTATGAAAACTGCCACCGACTTTGGCGGTTTCAAGCGGTTTGTGCTTCCCGCGCTGGCGACCTTGGGCAGC
>JAVVOA010000025.1:6428-24518 GCA_036656515.1 Oscillospiraceae bacterium
CTGCTTTATGATCTTTGCCTGCCTGCTGTCCCACGGGGTGGCGAACCTGTTCTATCTCATCGTCTTTGCCGCGATTATGGCGGCAGGCGCGTTCTTCTATCACAAGGGCGCACAATAAAAAAGGAAGAATCCTATCCCCGATGGACGGCGGGAAAAGATTCTTCACTTTTGCCCAGAAGGACAAGTGGTGCAGCCCTATCTAAACTCTCATTAAAAGTTTCGCCAGGCCTTTTCAAAGGCCGCGTAGCCCCTGCCTCCGTGTTTGCGCCGAGCCGCGTAGCCCGGTGCAAGCCACCGTCACAAGCTCCCTCCGACAATGCCGGGGGGAGCTTCTCCATAGGCGGCGCTTGACAAGCGCCCCAAAGCGCCATAAAATGACAGCAGAGTAAAATCGCGAAAGCGGGGAGAAAGGAGGCGGGCAGATGTCCAAAAACACCCAGCGTCTGATGCTGTTGCAGGGCAGCATTCTGGCGGGAGCGGGGATCCTCACCAAAATCATCGGCTTTGCCTATCGCATCCCCATGGCGAACCTGCTGGGGGGACAGGGCAACGGCATCTATTCCGTCTCCTTCGGCATCTATAACATCGCCCTGACCCTGTCCTATGGCGGACTGCCGCTGGCGGTGTCCAAGCTGGTGGCGGCGCGGCTTGCCAAGGGGCAGCAGCGCAACGCCCGCCGGGTCTTTTGGGACGCTCTGCTGTTCGCGATTCTGGTGGGTGGAGCCGCCGGATTGGCGCTGTATTTCGGCGCGGACTTTTTCGAGCTGCTGTATCAGCGGGAGGGGCTGGCAAAGCCCCTGCGGGTGCTGGCACCCACCACCCTTGTGGTGTCGATTTTAGGCGTGCTGCGGGGCTGGTTTCAGGGACACGGCAACATGATTCCCACCGCCATGTCCCAGATTTTCGAGCAAATTGTCAATGCCGTCGTCAGCGTGGTTGCCGCGTGGCAGCTGATGCAGCTGTATCGGCTCTCCCCCTTTGTCGCCGCCTATGGCGCGGCGGGTGGCACCATCGGCACACTGGCGGGCGCGGTCACCGCCCTGCTGGTGCTGCTGTATTTCCGCATGACCACCCGGCGGCGGGTGCGGGAGCCACTGGGGGGACAGGAGAGCCACGCGCTGGTGTTCCGGGCACTGGTGCTGACGGTGTTGCCCGTGATTTTAAGCCAGACGGTCTATCAGATCGGCTATACGCTGGACGATTTGATTTTCGGCAATGTGATGGCGGCAAAGGGCTTTGCGGGGGATGCCATCGCCACCCTACAGGGGGTGTTCAACACCCAGTACAACCAGCTGGTCAACCTGCCGGTGTCCATCGCCACGGCAATGGCGGCCTCTGCCGTGCCGGGCATCGTGGCCTCTAACGCCGCCGGAGAGCGGAGAGAGGCGCACCGGAAAATCACGGCGGTGGTCAAGTTCAATCTGGCCATCGCCCTGCCCTCTGCCGTGGGACTGGCCGTGCTGGCGACACCGCTGATGCAGCTGCTGTTTCCCCGTCTGGTGACCGAGCAGGCAATCGCGGCGCGGCTGCTGCAAATCGGCTCCTCGGCGGCGGTGTTCTATGCCCTGTCCACCATCACCACGGCGATTTTGCAGGCGGGCGACCATATGCAGGTGCCCCTGCGGCACTGCGCCGTCTCGCTGGCGCTCCATGTGGCGCTGGTGTTCGGACTGCTGCAATTCACGGACTTGGGTGTCTATGCGCTGGTGATCGGCAACGTCAGCTTTCCCCTGCTGGTGTCCCTGCTCAATTGCCGCGCCATGGGGCGACTGCTGGGCTATCACTGGAAGATCGCCCGGAGCTTCGGCGTGCCGCTGGTGGCCTCGCTGGGCATGGGGGCGGTGACTTGGGGCAGCAATGCCCTACTGACCCTGCTCCACTGTCCCGCCGTGGCGGCGCTGCCTCTGGTGGTGCTGCTGTCGATCGCGGTCTATGGACTGCTGATTTTAAAGCTCCACTGCTTTGCAGACAGTCAGCTGGTGGAGCTGCCTCTGGGGCGAAAGCTGCTGGCACTGTCCAAGCGGCTGGAAAAATGAGAAGGAATGAGGGAGATTGTCCCATGAAAAAGGATTTGGAAGCCGCACTGCCGCCCATCAACTCCACCCTCTGCTATGTGGAGCGGGCGGGGCAGGTGCTGATGCTCCACCGGGTGAAAAAGGAAAACGACTGCAACCACGACAAATGGATCGGCATCGGCGGCAAGTGTCAGGCGGGGGAGAGCCCGGAGGACTGCATCCTGCGGGAGACCATGGAGGAGACGGGTCTCACCCTCACCGACTACCGCTATCGGGGACTGGTGACCTTTGTCTCCGACCGCTGGCAGGATGAGTATATGCACCTCTTTACCGCCACAGGCTTCACCGGAGAGCTGACGGACTGTGACGAGGGCAATTTGGAGTGGATTCCCAAGGCGGGGCTGCACGCCCTGCCCCAGTGGGAGGGGGATCACATCTTCTTGGAGCTGTTGGAGCAGGACGCGCCCTTTTTCTCCCTCAAGCTGCAATATGAGGGGGAGACACTGGTGCTGGCGGTGCTGGACGGCAGGGTTATAGGAGGGACAGGGCATGGCGCGTGAGCGACTGTTGATCAGCGCCTGCCTGCTGGGCGTGTTCTGCAAATACGACGGCAGCCGCAAAGCCCAACCGTGGGTGTCCCGCCTGTTGGAGCGCTATGAGCTGATTCCCGTCTGCCCAGAGGTGCTGGGTGGTCTGCCCACCCCCCGTCCGCCGGCGGAGCGCCGGGGCGATCGGGTGGTGACACAGGCCGGCGGGGACGTGACAGACGCCTATGCCATTGGCGCGGCAGAGACCCTGCGTCTGGCAGAGCTGTATGGCTGCACGAGAGCCATCTTGAAGGAACGCAGCCCCTCCTGCGGGGCGGGTGCCTGCTATGACGGCAGCTTTACCCATACCTGCGTCCCCCGGGACGGGGTGACGGCAGAGCTCCTCCGCGCCCACGGCATCACCGTGCTGGGGGAGAGTCAGGCGGAAACGCTATAAGCTTTCAGCCTGTCAAAGAAGCCCTTTGGGCTTCTTTGACAAGCGAAAAGAGGACAGACGGAAATTTTCCGTCTGTCCTCTTTTTGAGATTTCTATATTAATATTTGCCCAGATTTGCTGCGCCGTCGGCATGGGGATCCTTGCCGAACACATAGTCGTTGCCGGGGAGGATGGCATTGAGGGCCACACCCAGAATGGCGGCGATCGCCAGTCCCGTCAGGGTGATGTCCACCCCGCCGATGGGGAAGACCAGTCCGCCCACATTGGTAAAGCCCAGTCCAGAGACCAGAATCACCGCGGCGATGAGCAGGTTGCGGCTGAGGGTGAAGTCCACCCGATTTTCCACCACATTCCGCACGCCCACGGCGGAGATCATGCCATAGAGAATGAAGCTGACGCCGCCGATGATGGCGGTGGGGATGGAGCTGATGACGGCGGCGAATTTGGGGCTGAAGGACAGAATCACCGCATAGAGGGCAGCCAGCCGCACCACCTTGGGGTCATAGACCCGGGAGAGTGCCAAGACACCGGTGTTCTCGCCATAGGTGGTGTTGGCGGGGCCGCCGAACAGCCCGGCGAGAGCGGTGGCGATGCCGTCGCCGATCAGGGTGCGGTGCAGACCGGGATCCTCTAAAAAGTTGTTGCCGGTGGTGGCGGAGATGGCAGAGATGTCACCCACATGCTCCATCATGGAGGCGATGGCGATGGGTGCCATGACGGCGATGGCCGAGAAATCGAATTTCGCCAGCACAAAGGGCTGGATGCCCACTGCCGCCGCCTGCCCCACCGGGGTAAAGTCCACCTGTCCCGCGACCAGCGCCACCAGATAGGGGAGCAGTACCCCCAGCAGAATGGGGATGATTTTCAGCATCCCCTTGCCCCAGATGTTGAAGAAGATGATCACGGCGATGGAGAGAATGGCCAGCCACCAGCAGGAGGAGGCGTTGGTCACGGCGGTGGGGGCGAGAATCAGACCGATGAGAATGATGATCGGCCCGGTGACCACCGGGGGAAAATAGCGCATGACCTTGTGGGCACCCAGCACCTTAAACAGCAGTGCCAGCACCACATACAGCAGTCCCGCCACCACGATGCCGCCCAGTGCATAGGGCAGCTTTTCTGCACCGCTCATGCCGGCGTATTTCCCGGAATTCAGCGAGGCAACAGCGGCAAAGCCCCCCAGAAAGGCGAAGGAGGAGCCCAAAAAGGCGGGCACCTTCCACTTGGTGCAGGCGTGGAAAAACAGGGTGCCGATACCGGCGAAAAACAGGGTGGTCTGGATGGACAGGGGCAGACCATAGCCATTTACGATGATGGGCACCAGCACCGTCGCGCCGAACATGGCGAACATGTGCTGCAAGCCCAGCACCAGCATCCGGGGGACACCCAGCACCCGGGCATCGTAAATCGGCTCCGTGCCGAGGCCTTGTTTGTTTTCTTTCATGTTGTTCTCCTCTCATTTTGGCAACAGACAGCCCACTTTTGGGCAAAAAAAATACCGGTACACAAGACCGGTCAAAAAAGGGAAATAAAAATACGGGAGGACAGCTGCATGGTACCCGTCATCTGCTTCTCCATGGTGTCACCCCCTCTTTCTTCATCTGGTTTATTATACGGATTGCCGCCCCCAATTGCAAGCACTTTTTTCCCAAGATGCAGGGGCGATCCGCAAAAAGATTTGTGGATATGGTCGGCTTGTAGGAGGTTCCCAAGCGTCCTGAGAAAACCTCGTCCAAGGTGGGCAGACCTTGGACGAGGCGTTGGGATAGGTCACGCCTGCCCTAACAGGTGGGATCCAGAGGTTGGACAGAATAGTGGAGCTGTGCCGGCGAATGGGGATACTGCCGCGCAAATTGACGCACCACCCGATCCATCACCATACAGCTATCCTCGAAATTCGCCTGAGGCAGCAGCAAAATGTATTGGGAGACACTGCATTTGGAGGTCAAGTCGCCCCGCCGCAGACAGCCGCACAGCAACTCTGCCAAGTTTTCCATGCAGCAATCCAGACTGCGGCGCGCCAGCGGCGCACCCTTTGCACCGGTGACAGAGAGGAGGGCAATATGTGCCGCATCGCCGCTGCGCCCCACGCTCCGTGCCTCGGCCCGATAAATCGCCTTAAAAAAGTCATAGTCACACAGCAGGGCACCGGGCTTGCTGGAGGGCTCTCGCAGTTGCTCCCGCAGATTGCCAATGTCGATCTCCTGCCCGTTGGTGGAGCGCATCGCCTCCCGGTACAGGGACTTGATCTCATCGGACGGCATGACACCAAAGCGGTCAAAGAGCATGGAGCTCATGGATTCATAGACCCCGGCTGCCTCCTGCTGCTTGCCCAAATCCAAAAGCTGCCGCATCAGGTGGTAGTAGAGAGACTCGTCATAGGGCTCGATGCCGATGGCGTGGCGACACAGGGCAGAGGCCTCGCCCAACCGCCCCTGTTGCTCCAGCGGAGGCAGGACATCGTGTACGGTTTGCACAAAGAGACTGTGGAAATAGGCGCTGACGGAGACGATCTGGGACTCTGTCGCCAGCTTGGGCAAAAAGTCCCCCTCATAGACGGACAGTGCCTCCAATTGCGCGGTCAGACGCAAAGCGTCGCTGTCCGCGTTTTTTGCCCTGCGACACGCCGCCTCGAAAACATCCACATCAAAGAGGAAGTCCAAATCGGGATTCCATGCATAGTCCCCCTGCCGGCGGACAATCAGCTGATGTCCCACGTCCGCCCCCAATTGATTCAGCATGGTGCGTACCCGGTGAAACATGGTTTTCAGTGCATTGGCGGGATTGGTGCTGCCCTCGTCATCGCTCCAGAGCAAATCGATCAGCTCATCCTGGGTGATGGTGCGATTGCGGAAATAGATCATATAGGCCAAAAGCAACCAGACCTTACGGGAACGATTGTCACTGTCGTTAATGGTTTTGTCGCCCAGCGTAATCGCAAATTCTCCAAACATGCGGACGCGTAAATCCTCCATAGCCATCCTCCTTCTCCACTCATTGTCTGACACCTATGGTTACAAGTTAGATACGCTAAATATACCATAGTCCGAATTTTCTTGCAAGACCAACTGCCGCACATTGCAATAAAATTGATATTTTGAAACCAGTTTCCGAAAAAGTACTTTTACTTTCCAAAAAGTGTGCTATAATGGGGACAAAGCAAGACAATCTGGGCGGTTTTTCGACAGTGGCTGCCCGGCGAATTTCGGACAGGCGAGGGAGAGGAGGAGAGACAGATGAGGCGATGGATGGCGGCGGTTCTCAGCGTGGCTCTCCTGCTGAGCTGTGGCATACAGGCGCTGGCGGCACCGGTGGCGGTGAAGTCGAAGACGACTGCCGAGGCGAGCTTCCCCCTGCCGGTGGCCTCCGGCACCCTGACCGAGGAAAACGGCAAGGCCATCATTGACTACTCCCACACGGCGGACGGCTATGTGATGGTCAAATACACGGCATCGACCAACAAAAAACTAAAGGCGCAGGTCAAGTGCCCGGACGAGACCGCCTATACCTATAACATCACGGCGGGGGAGTATGCCACCTTCCCCCTGTCAGAGGGCGACGGCGGCTATCAGGTGATCGTCTATGAAAACGTATCCGGCGACAAATATGCAACGGTTCTCTCCGCGGCATTTTCGGTGACGATGAAGGACGAGTTTGCCCCCTTCCTCATGCCCAACCAGTATGTCAACTATACCCCCGGCAGTGGGACGGTGAAAAAAGCCGCCGAGTTGACGGGCAAAATCGCCGACCCGCTGGAAAAGGTCAAGGTCATCTATGACTTTGTGGTGAAGAATATCACCTATGACAAAAATAAGGCGGCCACGGTCAAGAGCGGCTATCTGCCGGTGCTGGACACGGTGTTAAAGGCAAAAACGGGCATCTGCTTCGACTATGCCGCCCTGATGGCGGGGATGCTCCGCAGTCAAAATGTCCCGGTCAAGCTGGTGATCGGCTACAGCGGCAAGATCTATCACGCATGGATCAACGTCTATTCCGAGGAGACCGGCTGGATCGACAGCGTCATCTATTTTGATGGGATAACTTGGAAGCTGATGGACCCCACCTTTGCCTCCTCGGCAAAGCAGAGCAAGAAGATTATGGCATACATCGGCGACGGGGCGAATTACAGCGCAAAATACGTCTATTGACGGCGGCGGGCGCAAAATGTGGAATTAGCCCTTTACTATTCTCCATAAACTCTGTAAAATAGACTTGCAGTCTTTTCTGCAAGTCTATTTTTTTATGATTTCTGCAAGCTTGAGAACTGTGAGGCATCTGCCATGAAAGAAAATCGAGTATCCGGCGGGTTCATCTCCTCCTTTTGCATGGAGCTGTCCCTGCTGTCCCATGCGGGTATCGGCATTGCCGACGGCTTGCATCTGCTGCTGGAGGACGAGAAGGACGGCGCTGCCCGGGGACTGCTGATCCGGCTGGCAGAGCAGACGGACGCCGGTGCGCCCCTGTCCGCCGCCCTGCGGGAGAGCGGACTGTTCCCCCCCTATGTGGCGGCGATGACCGAGACCGGCGAGCAATCCGGCCGCCCGGAGGAGGCCTTTCGCGCCCTGTCCGAGTATTATGACAGCCGGGAGAGACTTTCGTCCCGGATCCGCAGCGCCCTGCTCTATCCCGCCATTTTGCTGCTGCTGATGCTGGTGGTGATCGTGGTGCTGCTGGTGCGGGTGCTGCCGGTGTTTAACGAGGTATTCCGCCAGCTGGGCGGGGAGCTGACGGGACTTGCCGGCGGCTTGCTTCAGCTGGGTCTGTTTTTAGATGGCGCTATGCCGGTGCTCTGCGTGCTGCTGCTTCTGCTGGTGCTTGCCGGGGTGGCACTGCTGTCCGGCGAAAAGCTCCGCGCCGCTGTCCTGCTGTGGTACAACGTCCACTGGGGCGACCGGGGCATCGCGGGGGAGATCGCCATGACACGGCTGGCCGGGGCGCTGTCCATGGGGATGCGCAGCGGTCTGCCCATGGAAAAGGCGCTGGGACTGGCGGCCTCCTTCTTCACAGAAAACCCCCATATGGCAAAGCGCTGTCAGGACTGCGCCGGGCGGCTGGAACAGGGCGACGGTCTGTCTCAGGCTCTGCGGGAGAGCGGCTTGCTCCCCCCCGCCTATTGCCGGATGCTGGCGCTGGGCATTCGCAGTGGCTCCGGCGACACGGTGATGACCGAGATCGCCCGCCGCTTGGACTTGCAGTCGCAGGAGAGCATCGAGGAAAAAGTGGGGCGGGTGGAGCCGACCTTGGTGATTGTCACCTCTCTGCTTGTGGGCGCTATCCTACTGTCGGTGATGCTGCCGCTGATGAATATCATGTCGGTCATCGGGTAGGCGGCGATGGAACGAAAGAGGGGCGCAGTGCGCTTTTTATGGCTGCCGGTGGCGGCGGTACTGGCGGTGCTGGCGATTTTTACCGGCATTGCCCGGGTGGAGCAGGGACAGAGCGGGGAAAGCCAGCGTCAGCTGGAGGATAGCCTGCATCGGGCGGTGGTGGCGTGCTATGCCACAGAGGGCATCTATCCGCCGACCCTGTCCTATTTACAGGAGCACTATGGGGTGCAGATTGACGAGAGGCGCTTCACTGTCTACTACGATATCTTTGGCGAGAATCTGATGCCGGACATTGTGGTGCTGCCCAACGCGCCGGAGGAGACCGACGTCACATAGAGCGGGGAGGGGGCGAGACCATGAGACAGGCAACAAGAAAGCATTCCTTTGACGGCGTGTATGTGCTGTTGGTGTTCGGGGTGTTCGCCGCCTCGATTTTGCTGGTGCTGTTCACCGGCGCGGGGAGCTATCAGCGACTGGCGGAGCGGGACGCAAAAAGCGACGGTCGGCGGGTGGCTGTCCAATATGTGGCCACCAAACTGCGGAGCAACGACCTAGCGGGGGGCATCGCCGTAGCCGGCTTTTCAGACCGCGCACCGGAGATCGACACCCTGTTTTTGCGGCAAAAGCTGGAGGGCACGGTCTATTGCACCCGCATCTATTATTACGACGGCGCGGTGCGAGAGCTGTTTGCCGCCGATGGAGAGGACTTTTCGCCGGAGGATGGACAGGCGGTGCTGCCTGCCACAGGACTGTCCTTTGCGGAGCGGGATGGTCTGGTGACGGTGACGGCGGCGGATGGGGACGGCACGGTCTCCCTGACGCTGGCACTGCGCAGTGGAGAGGGGGCGGCGGCATGAACCGCAGTCGCGCGCCCTTGGCGCTGATGGAGCAAGTGCTGATGGTGCTGGTGTTCGCCTTGGCGGCGACACTCTGCGTGCAGGTCTTTGTGTTTGCCGACGGACGTTCTGCCTCCTATGAGAAGCGGGACTTTGCGGTGCGAGAGGCACAGACCGCCGCCGAGACGGTGAAGCACTGCCACGGCGATTTGGAGCGGGCTGCCGCCCTGCTGGGGGGAACCCACGTCGGTGACAGACTCACCATCGCCTATGATCAAAATCGGGAAAAGACGGCGGGGGACGGGGCATACAGTGTCGTCGTCACCCGGAGGGCTGTCCGGCGGAACCTGCCGGGCACTGCCACGGTTGTCGTGACCTATGGGGGAAAAGAGAGCTATGCACTGACGGTGGCGTGGCAGGAGGGGACAGAGGATGCGTAAATCGGGATTTTCGCCTCCCGCTGTGGGAGGCAGCTCTCTGCTGGTGATTTTCGCCGTGCTCTGCCTGACGATTTTTGCCCTGCTGGCGCTGTCCACCGTGGAGGCGAACGGACGGCTGTCTCTGGCGATGGCGCAATCGGTGGAGGACTACTATGCGGCGGACTGTGCGGCAGAGGAGATTTTGTCTCGCTTGCGGGCGGGGGAGGTGCCGGACGGGGTCACCGTCCAGGGGGACAGCTATTGCTATGCCTGCCCCCTGTCCCAGACACAGGAGTTGCAGGTGGAGGTGACCCTCCGGGGCGGGGACTATACCATCCTGCGCTGGCAGACGGTCTCCACCACGGATTGGGTGGCAGACGATAGCCTGCCTGTCTTTCCGGGGGAATAAGAGCGCCGTGGAAGCGCTGGCGAAAGGACGGATTGTGGCAATGGCAACTTTGATAAACTATCTGAAAAACGCGGTGGCGATAAACGCCTCTGACGTGTTTCTTGTGGCGGGCGGCCCGGTCTGCGCCAAGCGGGACGGGAAAATCGCCCCCATGGACGACAGCCGCCTGCTGCCGCCGGAGAGCGAGGCGCTGATCTCTGAGCTGTATCGGCTGGCCGGGCGGACAACTGCCCATTATATGGACACCGGGGACGACGATTTCTCCTTTGCCATACCGGGCTTGGCGCGGTTTCGGGTCAATGCCTATCGGCAGCGGGGCTCGCTGGCGGCGGTGATTCGAGTGGTGGCCTTCGATATCCCCGACTATCGCAAGCTGGGGATTCCCGAGCAGGTGATGCAGCTTGCCAACATCGCCCACGGCATGGTGCTGATCACCGGCACGGCGGGCAGCGGCAAGTCCACCACCCAGGCCTGCCTCATCGACCGCATCAACGCCACCCGGGATGCCCACGTCATCACGTTGGAGGATCCCATCGAATACCTCCACCGCAACAAAAAGAGCATCATCAGCCAGCGGGAGATCGCCATCGACACGGTGGACTATCTGTCGGCACTGCGGGCCTGTCTGCGGCAGGCACCGGATGTGATCCTGCTGGGGGAAATGCGGGATTTCGAGACCATCCGCACGGCGATCACCGCCGCCGAGACGGGACATCTCCTCATTGCCACCCTCCATACCCAAGGGGCGGTGTCCAGCATCGACCGGGTGATCGACAGCTTTCCCCCCACCCAGCAGGGGCAGGTGCGGATTCAGCTGTCCATGGTGCTAAGTGCCATCGTATCCCAGCAGCTTTTGCCGGATACCGACGGCGGATTGACCCCCGCCTATGAGATCATGCACATGAACGGCGCCATTCGCAACATGATTCGGGACTGTAAGAACTATCAGATCGACAATGTGCTCCAAACCTCCGGGGCAGAGGGGATGGTCTCTATGGATCAGTCCATTCTGACGCTGTGGCAGGCGGGGAAAATCACGGCGGAGACGGCGGAGGAATACGCCGTGAACCCGGAGCAGCTCCGCCGCAAGCTGATTCAATAGTGCGCAAAAAGCCTTTCCGTTCACAGCCTGTGAAACGGAAAGGCTTTTTTAGGGAACCTCTGATGCGATCCATGTGACGGATTGCATCAGAGGTTTCTTGCATCAGAGGGGACGAAGGGGTCCCTCCTCGATCACCACCGGCTCGGGGGGACAGGGGGCGGGCGGAGTCGCGGTGGTCTCCTCCCAGCGCAGGAGATGCAGCTCCCACGCCGAGGCGATGCCGCGCCCCTGTGCCCGCCGGAGCATTTGAGAGAATACCGTGCCCACAATGTGGCAGCGATGGACCGCGGCGGTGAGCCGGAGGGTGGTGTCGCCCTGACAGAGCCAGAGGGTCACCGGCGTATCGAACCAGATGCCCTGTACCAGACAGCGACCTGCCGCCGTATGCTCCCGCTCCAGAGACAGCAGCAGTGTCCCCCCTTGGGGACAGAACAGAGAGGGGCAATCGGCGACGCCGGAGGGGGTCTCCAACAGCTTGCGGCAGTCCTTTGCGTCAAGAAGGGACAGGAGCCGGGGCGGCAGAATCTTCAGATCTTCCATCTCAATCCATCCTTTCCAGATCGCTGTCGGGATGGTTCCCGCAGTGCTTATAGTCGTCGTTGGTGGAGACCAGCCCATACTCCCGGCGGATGCTGTGCAGTCCTTGGGCAAGACGGATGTAGTAGTCCAGCGGAGGCATGGGCTGAAAGCCCAGTCGAGCTGCCCGGTGGGGACGCCAGATGGTGCTGAGAAAAATCACGCCGTGCTGTGCGAAAAACGAGCAGGCCTCAAAGTTCGAGGCCAACGCCTCCTCTGGGGAGGAAAAGCCGTGGGGGGTGGCAAGCTCTGCGCCGGCGACCACTTGGGTGCAGACCTTCCCCTTGCCAAAGACCTCCACCGCGTCCACTGTCCGGCGAATCCACTCATCGTGGCCAACCCATTTTTCCTTGCCGGGGCAGAGGGTCTGAAACAGATGCTTGTCCCAAATTTCGATGTTGGGACAGTAGGAGGTGACACCGGTTTCGTCATAGATGCGTTGCAGCTGTGCCTTGGGATAGGCGGGTGCCATCAACTGGCTGGAAAACCGGCCTGCAAAGTTTTTCCCGATTGCCTGCAATATCCGGATATAGCGGTCGATCTCCTCAGAAAAGGCGGGATCGCCGCTGAAATCCGTGCCGCCGGAGAGATAGATTTCGGAAAACCGACCCGGCTCCCGCAGAGCTTCTGCCACGGTCTCATAGACATCGGCACAGTCCACCTCGCCCAGACTGTGCCCGCCGGTGAAAAAGGCACAGAAGGCGCACTGATCGCCCCCCTCCCACAGGCGACAGCGCTGGAAGGCCGTCAGAATCAGCTTTTGCGCCCGGACATCGGCAATGGCCTCCATGGGAGCGCCGCGGCTGGTGGTTTTGCCAAAAAAGGCGGGACGGGGAACAAAATCCACAGTGTCCAGAGTCACACCGTCCTCCAACAGGAGAAACGCGTCTGCGTCCGGGTTCCAATCCACCTGATAGGGGTTGGCATAGGTCTCGCCGTAATTGATGTACACATTGGTGGCATCCCGCAGCAAAATCGCCCCGGGCATGGCCAGCTCCGATGACCGACCCTCAAAGGAGATGCCGAAGGGCTCCAGCCTGCCAAAGCAGTAATAGGGACTTTGCAGCTGTCTCAGTGCCCGCTCTGTCAGGACAACGCCGTGATAGATCATGCTGAGCTTGCGCAGGACAAAGGGGGAGAAGTCGGGATAGTCAGAGCAGGCGCGGAGCAGCTCCTCTTGTTTGGTCATAATTCACGCTCCAAATCATAAAAAGTGTCAGGATCACAGGAGAAACAGCCCTGCGGTCAATCCGGCGGGCACGCCCAGCAGAAAGAGAAAATCCACCCAGCGGAGAGGGATGCGAAAGGCCACAGAACGGGGTGCCCCATCCTCAAAGCCCCGGGACTCCATAGCCATAGCCAGACTTTCCGAACGCTCCAAGGCGTGTACCAGCATGGGAAAGAGCCGCTTGGGGGAAAAGGGGCCGGCTTTCACGCCCCGCACCTGCAACGCCGCGCCCACGATGTCATATTCGCTGCGGATGACCGGGAAAAAGTGATAGGCCGCCAGAATGCCATAGGCGAATTTGGGCGGCAGCCGAAACTGCTGCATCAGACT
Organism: Oscillospiraceae bacterium; assembly: GCA_036656515.1. Taxonomy (GTDB): domain Bacteria; phylum Bacillota; class Clostridia; order Oscillospirales; family Oscillospiraceae; genus Oscillibacter. The sequence continues at coordinate 19,655 of JAVVOA010000025.1, forward strand.
CATAATCAAGTCCATGGATTGGGTGGTAAAGGCGAACAGCATTCCGATTCCACCAAAGGCCAGCACCCGGGAGGCCAATTGCAGGCCGCTTTCCAGCGAGGTGGCATACAGGGTGCGCTGTCCCAGCAGACTGACCTGCAACGCCTGTCCGCCGCCCTGGGAAAAGAACAGACCGGTGGTGAACATCCCTGCCGCCGTCAACAGAAAGGGCACCATGGCCAGCAGCAGCCCTCTGCGGTTGACCCGGGGGGTACAGACCGTCACCGTCAGCGCCACCGCCGCTGTCAGCAGATTGAGCCGGGTGTGATAGGTGAGGGACAGCACCAGTGAGGCAAGAATCAGGGTCAGCAGCTTATAGCCGGGATTGAGGCTGCGCATTGCCCCGCCTCCTTTGCATAGCGATTCAAATCAGCGGGGGAGAGGGGCGTTAATCGCCCATCCTCCAACAGCAGGATTTGATTGGCGCAGGCCTGTGCCAGCGCCAGATCGTGGGTGGCGAGGACGGCGGTCAACCCCGCCGCCACCCGCCGCTCCAAGAGATCCAGAATAAAACGGGTGGACTGCTCGTCCTGGGCATAGGTGGGTTCATCCAGCAGCAGCAGGGGACGATTCCCCGCCAGCATGGACAGCAAGGCCAAGCGACGCTGCTGCCCCTGACTGAGGGCATAGGGGGACGCGGCGCGCCACGGCAGCAGGGCAAATTCGTCCAGCAGTGCCGTTGCCTCCCGGGACAGAGCGGCGGCATCGGCAGTGGGGGCTGTGACCCGCAGGGTGGCGCACACCTCCTCCTCCACCGACAGGGTGAGGAATTGGAAGCGGGGATTTTGAAACACCAGCCCCGCCTCGCCTGCAACCCGCAGGCTGCCCCGCCATCGACCCACCCCCGCCAGCGCCGACAGCAGGGAGGTCTTTCCACTGCCATTGCGCCCCACCAGCGCCGTCACACTGCCCTGTGGCATCTGAAAGGACAGACCGGTGAGAAAGGGCGTCTTGCCGTGGAGCAGACTGAGATTCTCTGCCTGTACCATGGGCGGGGACGACTGCGGCAGCGTGGGGGGGTGGCGATTTTCCAGCCAGCGGTCATCCAAAAACAACCCCCGGGCGGCAAAATCTGCCCGATGCGCCTCCAACTCTCCCGGCAGAACGGGGGTGGGATCCAGCTGCCCGTCGGCGTTCATCAGCAGGAGACGGGAGAGGAAGGGACGCCAGTAGTCCGGGCGGTGATCCACCACCAGCAGGGTCAGCCCCTGTCGATTGAGGACTTCCAGCTTGGCAGACAGCTCCGCGCAGGAGGCGGGATCCAAATTGGCGAAGGGCTCGTCCAAAATCAGCAGCTTTGCTTCGGTGGCGAGGGCGGTTGCCAGCGCCAGCTTTTGCTTGGTGCCGCCGGAGAGGGTATGGAGGGGGGCGGTCGCCCAAGGGGACAGCCCCACAAAATCCAAAAGCTCGGCCAGCCGCGCCTGTAAATCCCCGGTATAATGGATGTTTTCCAGCGCAAATAAAATCTCGTGATCCACCCGATCCATGCAGAATTGATTGTCCGGATTTTGAAAGAGGATGGAGACCAGCCCTGCCCGCCGGGCGATGGCATAGTCGCCCAGGGGCTTGCCATCCAGCAGAATTTCCCCCTCCAGCCGTCCTGCGTATTCGGGATACAGTCCGGCGAGACAATAGGCGAGACTGCTTTTGCCGCAGCCGGACGGCCCCATCAGCAGCACCGCTTCACCGGACTCCACCGTCAGGGAGAGGTCGGAAAAGGTGGGGGTCTCGTCATAGTGGAAGGTCAGATGGCGGCAGGAGAGCAGGGGACGCTCACACATGGGCGCGCCCCAGCGCATAGCCCTTCAGCAGTCCGGTTTTTGCCAGACCGTCGCCCATCAGCTTGCAGAGAATGCCGGAGAACAGCAGGGAGCTGACCAGACGGAGGCAGAACATCCCCACCAGCAGAGACGGTGCCAGCAGGCCATAGCCCGAGCGGACAAAGCTCCACAAAAAGCTGGTGATACAGCAGCCCACCGATGCCAGATACATGGTGGTGCGGTCATAGCGCTGATAGCGAAATGCGGCAAAGACGATCTCTGCCCCTGCGCCCTGTATGATGCCCGCCACAATGACCATGGGGCCGTACATATTGCCCATCAGCACTTCGATCAGGGCGGCAAGGACCTCTGCTACAACTGCCACGCCGGGCTTTTGCAGCAGATAGGCTGCCAGTGTCGCCGCCATGAACCAGATGCCAAAGACGATTTCATTCGCCAGAGGAGCCAGCCCGAAGGGGGTCAGCACCGTGCTGAGAAAAGCGGCCAGATAGACGCCCGCCAGATAGACCACGCCAAAGACGACGCAGAGCATGGCCACTAAAATGACCTCTTTGAGTTTCCAAGCATATTTTTTCATACTAAGCCTTCCTTTTTTGACCCCGCGTTGGGGGATTTATTCTGCGGTGGGACTGTTGACCGACAGGGTGAAGTGCAGGATATAGTGGGGGACTTGGGTCTCCATCCGGCGACAGACTGCCTCCAAATAGTCGAAGACGGCGTGGACATCACCGGAGATGCGGGTGGCATAGTGGATGGTGGCGGGCTGCAAGCCTGCGGCCTCCGCCATGCGATAGACCTCTGCGATGGGATCGATGTAGTCGGGGATGCCCATGGGATAGAGGGACAGCTTGCACAGCACCGGGAAGTGTCTGTCCCGAATTTTGGGGAAATTGGGCGCGTCGCCGGTGTGGGAGAGAAGACTGTCTCCGTCGCAATCGCCGGGGCAGCCCTTGGAGAATTGTCCCTCCAACGCCATGTGGACGGTGGGCTTCCACGCATTTACAAACAGACCCCGCACCGCGTCCGCCACATAGAGAAGCTGTCCTCGATAGACGGTGGAGAGGGCGTCGGATTGGCTCCACACCGCGCCGGTATCGGTCTTTGCCAAGGCATCCAAAATGAGGGGGACAAAGTTGCTGTCCATAGGATAGAGGGAGAAGCGGCAACCGGAGATGTCCAGTGCGGTGCCGCGTCCCGACCAAGGGAGACCGCAGGTGAGATTTTGTTCCATGTTATGCCATCCTTTCTTTTCGGAAAAATAAAAAGAACAGGATGCCTTTTCCGCGAAAAAGCATCCTGTTTCTATCCCAAATGAACTGGCGCTAGAATTGCTTCCCTACGTTGGTACAAACCAAATCAGGTTGAAAGGGTCAGGTTTTAAAACCTTCTCAGCTCCGAAGAGTTCCCCTAGAATTCCAATCAAGTATTCAATTTTATGCACGGCTATTAATATAGCAACTTTTGGGGGCGTTGTCAAGGGCGACAGCTCCACCCGGAAAAAGTCGTTGTCAGACAAAAAATCCTCGTCTCAGGGCAGTCCACAGGGGTTTCAAACAGACCCCGCGAAAAAATGCCCTACACGCTTGCCCGGACGGGACGGCGGGAGCCCTCGAAAAGCAGGCCGGTCTCCCGGCGGAGCGCTCCCTAGGGCGTGGTTTGCTCAAACGCCTCCCGCAGCTTTTCCAGCGCCTTCTTCTCAAGGCGGGATACATTTCACGGGAGCTAATGTAAGGGTTTAAGCCTTGAAAATCGCGCCGATTAAAACGGCGCAAAGCATTGCAATTAAAGGGTTTGAGCGGATTCGTCCAGCTGGGAGAAGCGGAATTTTAGGATGACTTCCTTGTCCTCGGTCAGTTCAATGCGCTCTAGCAGGCTGACCAGCAGTTCCCTGTTGGAGGGCGCTCCGTCCAAAAAGCGTTGTACCAAGTCGTTCGCTCGCTCCTCCCGGGTGATGGGGCTGCTTCGTTGCAGTAGAAGCGCCTGCTTTTTTTCTTCCAGCAGACTGCGCTCCTGCTTGGCGCGGTCGTAAATGCGCCTAAAGTCCTTTTCCGGCAAGAGACCGTTGAGGCGATCCATGTAGATTTTATCCAAATTGGCGGTTAGGCTGGTCAGCTTGCGCTCCACGGCGGAACACTCCGCTGCGAGGCCGCCCTCCCGGGCTGCTTTCTCCACCGACGCTTTGGCAATGGGCAACAGCTCCTCCGGGGTCAGATATCGCCGACAAACCGCTTGCACCTTTGCAAGCACCGCCGCTGTCAGCGTCGTCTCCCGGATGGAATGGCAGGTGCAGACCCCGGCCTTGGTAAACCGCTGATAGGTACGGCAGACAAAATACAGCACATTTTCTCCGGCGGCATTTTTCCGATTGAGCACCCCCAATGGATAGCCGCATTCATGGCAGAAAATCAGTCCCTTCAGCAGGAAATCGTAGGTTCTGTTCCGGGTATGCTTCCGGCTGGCCACCATCATTCTAACCTTGTCGAAGCTCTCTCGGTCAATGAACGGTTCGTGGGTGCCGGGTACCACAATCCAGTCCTTCGGTTCTTGCTTGAGGCACTTTTTGGTTTTGTAGCTGATTTTCTTGCTCCGTCCCTGCACCATATTGCCCAGATAGGTTTCGTTTTGCAGCATGTTGGAAATGCGCTCACTGCTCCACAGTCCGGTATAGGGGCCGGGGTTTGCCACCGGAAGTCCCGCATAGGTGGCAGGGGTAGAAATCCCCTCCCCATTGAGTTGCGCGGCAATTGCTCGGCAGGATTCGCCTTCCAGCGCCATGGCGAAAATGCGCCGCACCACAGGAGCCACCACCTCGTCAATGACAATTTTGTTCTTTTCCGTGGGGTGCATCTGATAGCCGTAGGCCGGTTTTCCGCCGATAAATAAGCCCTTGCGCTGCTTGTCATGCTTCACGCTCTTGATTTTCTTGGAAATATCCTTGGCGTACATGTCGTTCATAATCGCGCGAAAAGGGGTGATGTCGTTGGCGGTGGAGTCTACGCCGGTGTCGATGCCGTCTAACAGAGAGATGTACCGCACCCGCTTTT
>JAVVOA010000026.1:0-24455 GCA_036656515.1 Oscillospiraceae bacterium
CCTCGGTGACAATACCCTCCAACACGGTTTTGTCGTCTACCGCGTTCTCGATATTCTCCCAGACCTTGACGGTGTCCAGACGCTTCTTAGACAGCTCGGCATAGCCCTCGATGTCGTTGACGCGGACAATGTAGGTCTCAATCTCGTCGCCGATATGCACGATATCCTCGGCCTTGACATTGGGATCGTCGGACAGCTCACTGAGCTTGATGTAGGCTGCCTGCTTGGCACCCACATCCACCAGCACCTCGGTATTGGTGATGCCGGTGACGATACCTGTGACTTTCTCCCCTGTATTTAAAGTCTTAAAAGATTTTTCCAGTAATTCTGCAAAGGATTCCTCGTCGTCGTTTTCAACAGACTTGATTTCTTCACTCATGGTTGCATATACCTCCTTAATGATGCCCGCAGGCGTGGAAGCGCCGGCCGTAAGACCCGCAACAGAGCAACCATTGAAAAAATCCGGCGAGAGCTCGTTCGCTTTCTCGATTTGGAAAACGCGCGGGCATCTCTCATTGCAAATTTCTGTCAGATGTTTGGTGTTTGCGCTTTTGCGGTCGCCCACCACAACCATTACGTCAGCCCTTGCGGCAATTTCCGCCGCCTCCGTTTGACGTTTATGCGTAGCAGTGCATATTGTATCAAATATTTTTACGTTTGTACACTCTTTTTTTAGGTTTTTAACAGAACATTCATAAAGTGCGCGAATACAGGTGGTTTGCACCACCACCGTCAGGGGAATTTCCCCATGGGCGGCATCCTCTGCCAGCCAGCGCTCCACCGCCTCCGGCCCGTCGAACAGCAGGGGCGCACGACAGCGGCTGGCAACACCGATGACCTCCGGATGGTGGGGCTCGCCGATAATCACCGGTCTGCGCCCCTGACTCTCTGCCTCTGCCACCAGCGCCTGGATCCGCATCACGTTGGGACAGGTGGCATTGACGCAGACAACGCCCCGGGCGGTCAGGTCATCTAGGACGCTCTTGGGCTCGCCGTGGGAGCGGATGAGCACCGTATCCCCGGCGTGCAGATCGGCGGGACTATCGACCTTATGAACGCCCAGACGCTCCAGCTCCTCCACCACATGGGTGTTGTGGATGATGTCGCCCAGCATCGAGCAGGCTCCTTTTTCGGCGGCGGTATCCTTGGCCAGCTGCACCGCTCGCTCCACGCCATAGCAAAAGCCGGCGGACTCTGCCAATATCACCTGCACGGATGCGCCCTCCCCAATTCGTATGCCTCGTGGAGCAGATCGTCAGCAATTTTTTGCAGCTCCTCCGCCGTGCCGTGCCGCCCGGTATAGACGGGGGTATAGGGCTTGCCAAACACGATGTTGGTGGGCTGGAACAGCCGCTTTTTGCCCCCCACGGACACCGGCACCAAAATCGCCCCGGTGCGGACACCAATCATCGCCGCGCCGCCCTTGGCGGGGGCATCCCCCTCCTGCTCCACCCGGGTACCCTCGGGAAAGATCAGCAGATTGTCCCCCGCCTTGATGCTGTTCATCGCCGTTTTGATGGCATTCAAGTCCGCGCCGCCCCGATCCACGGCAAAGGCACCCAGTTTGGAGACCACCCACGCCACCACCGGAATGCGAAACAGCTGCGCCTTCGCCATGATGTGCAGATGATAGTCGATGGGCAGGGACACCGCCAGCAGCACGGGATCCCAGTTGCTGGAATGGTTGGGGCACAGCAGCACCCCGCTGCGGGGCAGCTCCTCCAGACCAATCAGGTTCACGGGTTGAAAAAAGTGGAAAATCGGTCCCAAAAAGCGGTAGACAAATCGAAAAAAGCCGTTCATAGTCTCTCCCTCACGGTTTGGAGCAGCAGCGCACAGCTCTCGTCGAAGGAGCGCCCGGTGGTGTCCAAAAGAATGGCATCCGCCGCCGCCTTTAGGGGTGCGGTCTGGCGGTTGATGTCGTTAAAATCCCGCTGTTGCAGCTCCTGCAAAATGGTGGCATAGGGCTGGGGTGTCCCCCGCTGCTCCAATTCCAGACAGCGGCGGCGGGCGCGCTCCTCGGTGGAGGCGGTGAGGAAAATCTTCACGTCGGCATTGGGCAGCACCACCGTGCCGATGTCCCTGCCGTCCATGATGACGTTGTGGGTCTCTGCCAGCTTCCGCTGCATCTCCATCAGGAAATCCCGGACAAAGGGATAGGCGGAGACGGTGGAGGCGATGAGGGAGATCGCCGGCAGACGGATTGCCTCTGTCACGTCTTTTCCGTTTAAAATCATATGCTGTAAACCATCTTCACTGTACAGCATTTCGATGTGCAGCTCAGGCAGAAGTCCCCGAATCGCCCCCTCGTCCCGGGGGTCGATGCCACCTGCATAGGCAGCGTAGCCGATGGAGCGATAGATCGCGCCGGTATCCACATACAGAAAGCCCAAGGCGGCGGCGGCGCATTTGGCAACGGTGCTCTTTCCCGCGCCGGAGGGGCCGTCGATGGCGATTGCCACAAATTTGTCAGGCATGGGTTCCCTCCTCCGCCGCGGCAAATCCCGCCGCCCGCCCGGTCGCCCAGGCGATTTGCAGGTTGAAGCCGCCGGTATAGGCATCCACATCCAGGATTTCACCTGCAAAGTACAAGCCCTTTACAAGCTTTGATTCCATTGTGGTTGGGTTGACCTCGCTGATACGAATGCCGCCGGAGGTGACGATGGCCTCCTCCACCGGGCGGGTGCCGGTCAGGGACACCGTAAATGCCTTTAAGGTCTGTAGCAGCACATGGCGCTGTTCCTTGGTGATGTTGTGTACCTTGGTGTTGGAGGCGATTCCCGTCCGTTTGACCAGCACCGGCACCATGCTCTTGTGTGCCAGACCGCCCAACAGATTGGCGAAGTTCTGGTTGCTCCGCTCCTCCATGTCCCGCAGGAGACGGGCATCCAGCTTCTGCTCGTCCAGCGCGGGCTTTAGGTCGATGGACAGGGTGTATTGGTTCTGGGAAAAGTCCCGCAGGTGGGCGCTGGCGGAGAGAATCAGGGGGCCAGACAGGCCAAAGTGGGTGAACAGCAGCTCTCCAAAGTCGTGATACAGCACTTTTTTCTTCTGGTCGGTGATGGTGATCGCCACATTTTTCAGCGCCAGACCCTGCATGGCGGCACAGCAGCCGTCGTCGCTTTCCAGCGGCACCAGCGAACCATGCAGAGGCATCACCGTGTGCCCACAGTCCCCCGCCATGCGATAGCCGTCTCCGGTGCTGCCCGTGGAGGGATAGGACACACCGCCGGTGGCGAGAATCACCCCATCCGCCGGATAGGACTCCCGCTCCCCCACCACGCCCAGTGCCCTGCCGTTTTCCATCTGCACAGACACCGCGCGGTCGTGGATCCAGTGGACATGGAGGGCGCGCAGCCGGCGTTCCAGCGCCCCGCTGACATCGAAGGAGCGATCGGACTTGGGGAAGACCCGATTGCCCCGCTCTACCTTAAGCGGCACGCCCAACCCCTCGAAAAACGCCATAGCATCCCTGCCATCGAAGTGAGAGAAGGCGCTGTAAAGGAATTTACCATTACAGGGAACGTGCGCCATCAGCTCTGCCAAATCCGCATCGTTGGTGACGTTACAGCGTCCCTTTCCCGTGATATTCAGTTTTTTGCCCAGCCGCTCATTGGGCTCTAGGAGGGAGACCTCTGCCCCCCGCTCCGCCGCAGAAATCGCCGCCAGCATCCCGGCGGCACCGCCGCCCACCACTACAATTTTTCTATTCATCCTCTTTACCAAAAATCCCATATTCATTCCAGATATCCTCCAGCTCCGTGAAGGTGGCGGATATGTCCTTGTTCATCCGATGTCCCAGCGCCACGATCAGGGCGTTGATCAGGGACAGCGGCGCCACCATGGAGTCCACGAAGGAGATCATCTCGCTCCGCGCCAGCAGAGCCGCACTCGCCATCTGGTAGAGCGGGGACAGCTCGCTGTCTGTGATCGCCACAATGTCCGACCCCCGGTCGCCGGCGAATTTGATGGTGTTCACCGTCACCCGGGAATAGCGGGGAAAGCTGATGCCGATGATGACATCCCCCTCACCGATGCGAAACAGCTGCTCGAAAATTTCGCCGGCGGCATTGCTCTGCACCAGCATGACATTTTCAAACAGCAGATGGAGGTAGAAATTCAGATAGCCCGCCAAAAACGACGACGACCGCACGCCCAAAATATAGATGTGCCGCGCCGCCATCAGCTTGTCCACCACCCGGTCAAACTCCCCCCGATCCACCTCGTCGATCGCCATGCGGATTTTCTCCATATCGGACTGCATCACCGCCGTGACCACGTCCTGTCCGCTGAGTAAATCGTTGGAGGCCTCGATCCGCTGGATGGAGGTGAGCTTGCTGCGGATCATCTCCTGCAACGCCCGCTGCATACTGGGATAGCCGTCGTACCCCAGCTCGGAGGCAAAGCGCACCACCGTGGATTCGCTGATCTGTACGGTTCGTCCCAGCTTGCTGGCGGTCATAAACGCCGCCTTGTCCGAGTTTTCCAGAATATAATTTGCAATCAGCTTCTGCCCCTTGGAAAAGCTGCCCATTTGCGCCTCGATGGTATGTAACACACTTTTCGCCATATCCCCGTTCCTTTCGTTGCGCCACATCTCTCTCAGCGCATCGCCGCCGGGTATGGCGGCTTTTTGCAGGAATCCCTGCCGTTTTGCTGGATACTCTCTATGATAGCAGGTTTCTCCCGGATTTCAAACCGATTTTTGCAAGTTTTCTGTTTTTTGTTGCAAAACAGTCCTCATTTTTCCATGGCGGCAACCTCTGCCCCAGTCAGCTTGCGCCATTTTCCCAGTGGCAGGGTGCCCAGACGCAGACTGTGCTCCGCCACCCGCTGTAGCCGCTCCACCGACAGTCCGCAGGCGGTACACATCCGGCGAATCTGACGGTTTTTCCCCTCGTGAATCAGCAGGGAAAATTCCGCTGTCCGCCCCCGCTTCCACAGCAGACGCACCGTGGCCTGACGGATGGGCTCCCCCTCTAAATCGGTGAGGGCGGCAAGCCGTTCTGCCGCGTCCCCCAAGCTCTCCGGCTCGCCGGTCACGGTGACCAGATAGCTTTTGGTGATCTCATAGCTGGGATGGAGCAGGCGCTGGGCCCATGCGCCGTCGTTGGTCAGCAGCAGCAAGCCCTCGGAGTCCATGTCCAGCCGTCCCACGGGATAGACCCGCGCGCCGGCATCCCCCACCAGCTCGGCCACGGTGGGTCGTCCCTTTTCGTCGGACAGGGTGGTCACATAGCCCCGGGGCTTGTTCAGCATCAGATAGCACAGAGCCTGTCCGGCGGGCAGGGGCGCGCCATCCACCCAGATTTCATCCACGGCGGCATCTGCCTTTTCGCCCAATTGGGCGACGTGCCCGTTCACGGTCACCCGTCCGGCGGTGAGCAGTGTCTCTGCCGCGCGACGGGAGCAAAGTCCCGCCGCCGCCAGTATTTTTTGTAGTCTTTCTTCCATAGTTCTCCCTATTGGCACCGATTTTACGGTGCTGATTTGTGAAACAGTGTGGGGGCGGGCAGGGTCAGTGCCACGGCGGAGGCCGCCTGCAATGCCACCCGTCCCACCTCTCTGCCGTCCAGATAAAAAATGGCACAGCCCATCGGCTGTCCCGCCGCGAGGGGGGCGTGGGGTCTGGGGGGCAGCTCCAATTTTTGGGTCAGCTTCTCCCCCGCCGCCAACGGATAGGCAAAGCCGCCGGAGGCCAGCAGGGCAAGGGACGGCGCGGTGCCGCCCTCCACCGAAAGTCGGGTCACCGTCTCCCCGCCGCTGATGATTTTTTGGGCGGGATAGGCGGCAAAGCCATAGTCCAGCAGCGCCGCGTGATCTGCCCAGTCGTTGCCATCCTGCAAGGTCACCGCCACCAGCCGCTGTCCGTTGCGGACGGCACAGCTGACCAAGGTGCGCCCCGCCGCCTTGGTATAGCCGGTTTTCAGCCCGATGCAGCCCTCTACCGTGGAGAGCAGCTTATTGTGATTGGTCATGGTGCGCCCGCCCATGGTGACACTGCGGGTGGAGACAATGCGGGCAAAGGTCTCGTTCTCCATCGCCGCCGCCGCCAATCGTCCCATGTCCCGGGCGGTGGAATAGTGCGCCTCGCCGTCCAGTCCGCTGGGATTGTCGAAATGGGTGCCGGTCATGCCCAGCGCCACCGCTTTTTGATTCATCAGGGCGGCAAAGGGTACCACGCCGCCAAAGGCATCCGCCACCGCCATGGCCGCGTCGTTGCCGGAGCAGAGCAGCAGACCATAGAGCAGGGTTTCCAGCGTCAACTTCTCCCCCGCCTTGAGATACATGGAGGAGCCCTCGGTCAGGGTGGCGGTGCGCTGCACGGTCACGGTCTTTCCCGGCGGGGCATTTTCCAGCGCCACCAGCGCCGTCATGATTTTCGTGGTGCTGGCGATCCGCATCTGCGTGTCGGCATTCCGGGCATAGAGCACCCGCCCGCTGTCCACGTCCATCAGCAGTGCCGAAGTGGCAGAAGTGCTGACAGCAGATGCATGACAAGGGAAAGCACTTGCCAGCAATAACAGGCAAAAAAGCCCGGCTAGGCCGCGTTTTTGAAACAGGGACATCCACAATCACCCCCCTTGGATGACTGTAGTATACCCCATTAGAACGCCTCTTTTTCCTGCTTTTTGTCGAAATATTTTTCTACTTTATCCAGAATATCGGGAACCATCGCCACGATGCGATCCCCTGCGCCGGAGGGTGCCAGCGCCACCGGCATCACCCGGGTCACGCCGTCCTTGATGATCAGAAATGCCACCGGGTCGATTTTGACCCCGCCGCCGCTGCCGCCGCCGAAGTTCTCCTTGGGCTGGGTTTTGCCATAGTCGCCGCCGGCGGTGCCGAAGCCCACGCTGACCTTGGAGATGGGAATCAGGGTCACACCGTCCGGTGTGGTGATGGGTTCTCCCACGATTTGATTGGTGTTGACCATCTCATGGATTTTTTCCAAGGTGGCGGTCATCAATTCGTTGAGCTGGCTTTTTTTCTCGTCCATGTTGCCTCGTCCTTTCTATTGTGCCGCATCCGGCGTTACTGGTACCTCTCCGGCGGCCTGTTTCTCTGCATTTTTTGTTTTTTGAAGCGCCAGAAACCAGCGGAGTGTGGGCAGTCCCGCCCGCAGTCCGATGAAAAGCAGGGTGCCGATCCGGGCAGACAGCCCGATTTCTCCCCGCAGCTCCGTCTTTTCAGAACCAAAATCCATCCCCAGATGGATGGCGGGATCGGGGATCACCAACAGCTGCTCCAGCTGGGGCATCGCCGTCCACAGGAGGGCGTTTGCCAGCCCATAGTGCTGTGCCAGCGCGGCGGGATCCCTGTCCCCCAGTGTGACGGACAGCTGTAGCGGGTCGATGCGCAGTCCCCGCCGGGTGCGCCGCAGAGCATCCCGTCCCACAGGGAGCAAAACCTCCCAAGCGGTCTTTACATCCGCCCTTGTCACCTTGGGCAGCTTGCTTTTCAGGTCATCCAGCGAGAGTTCCTTCTTCGCCTTGGGTGGCGCGGCCTCTGTGGCGGGTTTGGGCTTTTGGGGCTGATTGGGGTCGATATGCATGTGCAGCAGTCCGATTTTTATGTCGAGGGTCAGCGTCTTATCCAGTCGTACCGTACAGCCCACCCGGGTGAGGCAAAGCAGCGCCACCAGCGCCGACAGACCTCCCAAAATCCAAAGCCAGAGCATGTTGCCTCCCCTCCCCGCTGTCATCAAATGTTACGGCTGACTCTCCGTGGTCTCCATGGGCGCGTCGTCATCCAAAATCTCCCCGGTGTCTGACAGGCGCAGCTGCCCGGCGGCATTCGCACCCGGCAGCTCGGGCAGTTCCTCTAATGAGCTGAGGTGAAACGCCCGCAAAAACTGCTTGGTGGTGCGATAGAGCCGGGGTCGTCCCGGCACCTGTAGGTGCCCGCAGGTCTCGATGAGCTTGCGCTCTAACAGCAGTCCCACGGTATAGGCACTGTCCACGCCCCGCACCTGATCCACATAGGCGCGGGTGGTGGGCTGATAGTAGGCGATGATGGTCAGGACCTCTAATGCCGGCTGGCTGAGCTTTGCCGGCTTGCGGATTTCAAACGCCTTGCGGATGACCTCTCCATAGTCCGGCGCGGAGCAAAGCTGATAGCTGTCGTCCATTTTCACCAGACGAATCCCCCGGCGCTGGAAGGCATAGAAGTCGCCCAGATGCTGCAAAACCTGCTCCACAGTCTGGCGATCCAGCTCCAAGGCAAGGGCGATCCGCTCCACCTGCACCGGCTCGCCGGAGGCAAATAGGATGCCCTCGATGGCGGATTCTATCTCTCGCATTTCCATATTTTCCATGCAGCTCTCCCTTACAGCGTCAAGTTATCCGGCAGCTCCGCGATTTTCGTCACCGTGCAATCGGTCTCTGACCCCGCCAGCCGGATGGTGCGCGCCTTGCACATCTCCAGCACGGCGAGGAAGGTGGCCACCAGCTCACTGCGGCTGCGGTTGCCCCGAAACAGCAGTAAAAAACGGGTGATGCCCCCGTGGGTCAGTCGATCCAAAATCTCCCTCGCCTTACTCTCCACCGGATACGGCTCGTGGTTGACCAATTCGCCAAAGGCGGAGACCGGGGGCGGCATCGCCTGTTGGAAGCGCCCCGTAATCTCCTGCATAGCGAGAATCAAATCCGCCTTCTCCTGATCGTACTCGAAGATTTTTCCCCGGCGCACCGGCTCGGGATTGCGGGTCAAGATATTTCTGCCAAATTCCCCCCGGGGGGACAGCTTTTCGGCGGCGGTCTTGATTTTGCCATAGACCTCTCCCCGCCGACGCTCCTCGAGAGACTGGATGAGGGCATCCATCTCACTCTGCGCCTCTGCATCCTCGATGGACAGCAGCATCCGGGTTTTGATGAACATCAGTTGGGAGGCCATGGCGACAAATTCGCTGGCGACCTCTAAATCCATGCTCTGCCGCGCCTCTAAAAAAGCGAGGTACTGATCCAAAATCAGAGAGATGGAGATATCCTGAATCTCCAGCTTATTCTTGCCCAGCAGATAGAGAATCACGTCCAGCGGCCCCTCGCACTCCGTCTCCTCGTCCTTGACCCGCATAATTTTGCCCAGCTTATAAATTGGATGCTCCAACGTCATTCACCTCAAAAAATCAAACCCACCAGAAGGTCATACAACCCGTAGATTGCCCCGGAAATCAGATTGCCGCCAAAATTGGTAAAGGACAGCACGATCAGCAGCAGCATCCCATATCGCTCATAGCGCATCAGCGTGGCATAGGCACTGTCCGGCAGCAGAGCGCCCAGTACCTTTGACCCGTCCAGCGGCGGGATGGGCAGCAGGTTGAAGACACCCAGTCCGATGGACAGCGCCGCCGTGCTCAGTAAAAAGTTGAAGCAGCCGTCCCAAAACGGGGTATAGGCGGCGGTCTCATAGACCAGCCGTCCGCACAGCAGCAGTAAAATCGCCAGCAAAAAGTTGGAGACCGGCCCCGCCAAGGCGCAGAGCGCCATCCCCTGCTTGGGTTTTTTAAAATACCGCATGTCCACCGGCACGGGCTTTGCCCAGCCGAAGCCCACCAGCAGCATCATCGCCATCCCCACCCAGTCGATGTGGCGCAGGGGGTTGAGGGACAGACGGTGCATCCGCTTGGCGGTGGGATCGCCCAGCGCATAGGCCACCGCGCCGTGGCTGGTCTCGTGAATCACCAGACAGAGCAGCACCGAAACCACCCGCAGTGCCATCGTCCCCACAGAGGAAAAATCCAGCGACTGGATGAGATTTTGAATGTAGTGCAAGTGCTTTTCCCCCCATCGGCATACGCTCCCAAAATATAGTTTTGATTATAGCAGACAATCCCTGCCAATACAAGGAAATTTCAGCGGAAAGCAGAGCCGTCACCCTGAAAAAGTGACGGCTCTGTGCTTTTTGTGGCTATTTAGTTGGGGATAAATTGCAGATTGCAGTCCACCTTGCCGGTCACGCCCGCCACGGTGCCGCTGCTGCTATACTGCCAATAGTTGACCCCGTAATAAAACGACGGATAGGGCTTGCCGTACTCGGGATACCAGAAGGGGCAATCCATAAACTGGGACAGATCGAACTTGAGATAGCCCACATACTGACTGAAATAGATCATGGGGCGATAGCCCGCCGCGGCAATGCGATCGCAGAAGGCACGGGCACAGGCGGTGGCCATCTCCGGCGTGGTGCCATAGACCCGATAGTCCTTGCTGCTCATCTCCCAGTCATAGGCCACAGGGCCGGTGATGGCGTGCCCCTGTAGCCGTTCGATGACGAAATCCGCCTCGGCAATTGCCTCCTCCACAGAGATTGCCTGGGAGAAGAAGTAGACCCCGGTTTCGATGCCCGCCGCCAGCGCACTGTCCACGTTTTGGACGTAGAACTCGTCCTCATAGAGCTTGCCCTCGGCAGAGGTGCCCCGCAGACCCAGACGCACAAACGCAAAGTCCACGCCATCTGCCCGGGCGGCGTCAAAGTCCAGCGTATGATCCTTTCGAGCGCGGTTCTGGTGGGCGGACACGTCGATGCCGAAGCGGGTGGTATAGCGGTCGGACGCATAGCCCATCCGCCCGTTTGCATCGGTATAAAAGCTGTCCTTTTGCAGATCGCTGGCAGGGACATCCGCCAGCACCGGCACCCGCTTGCCGCTGTATCCGATGAATTCGCCGGTGGTTTTCGGCGGGGTCACCGGCGGGGTGACCGGCGGGGTCACGGGCTTGGGCGGGGCGACCGGCTCCCCCGTGATCGGCTCGATGCCGCTGAAATTGCGAATGGTGCCGGCGATGGTGGTGTTGACCAGCTTCACGGCGGTCTTGACCCCCGGCGCAAGGATGAGATCCCCGCCCACGGTCATATTTTCCAGTGTCACGCCCTCTGCCGCGTTGACCATCAGGTTGCCGGTCACCGCCTCGCTATAGACACCGCCGGTCTGATACAGGGTGGAGACCAGATTGCTGAGTAAATTGACGGTTTCTGCCCGGGTGATGGGTTCCTTGGGGCGGAATTGGTTGTCCCGCACATCGGTTAAGTAGACGCTCATGGCGGAGACATAGCCCTTGGCATAGTCCGAGATGGCGGTCGTGTCGCCATAGGTGGGGGCTATGTCGCTCTCGGGGATGCCGAAGGCCCGGGCGACCATGGTCACCGCCTCCTGTCGAATGATGGTGGCATCAATCAGCGCCTTGCCCTCGTTGCCCAGCATGACCTTGGCGGCGTGGAGCTTCAGCGCCTCCTTCTCGCACCATTTTCCGGCGGTATCGGTGAAGGTGGTGGCGGGCGATTGGGCGGCATAGTGCATCACCCGATCCAAAATCACGGCAAATGCCCCCCGGGTGATGGAGCTGTCCGGCTGGAAGGTGCCGCCCTCATAGCCCTGAATGATGCCATACTGCTGGCTCCATTTGTCGATGGCGCTCTCTGCCCAGTGTCCGGCGGTATCGGTGAAGGTCGCCTGTGCCGGGGTCAGCAGCAGTGTCATGCCCAGCGCCAGCGCCGCCACCCGCTTGAAAATTCCTTTGATCTGCATCCTTCTAAATCCCTCTCTCTTCCTGTTTCTTCTCTTGATTTCGACGTTTCAATTGCCCAAAAAGTTCCGCAAGCCCCGGCGGGTCTGCGGTCGATTTCTCTATCCTGTATGGATTGCGTGATGGGGGAGATACTACTTCGGTACGCCCGCTTTCCCCAAGTAAGCGGGGCAAACGCTTGATGCTGTGTTTTGATGAAGGGGAGGGCTTCCATGGCAACCGCCTTTTTTCGCACCCTATTGCTCTATCTGCTGCTGATGGCGGGACTGCGTCTGCTGGGCAAGCGGCAAATCGGCGAACTGGAGCCCTCTGAATTGGTGCTGACCATGATGCTCTCCGATCTGGTCACCGTGCCCATGCAGGACTTCGGCGTGCCCCTGCTCTCCGGCGTGATTCCCATGCTGGTGCTGTTGAGCCTGTCCATGCTGTCGTCCTTTTTCTCCCTGAAAAGTCTGCGGTTTCGGGCGCTGGTCTGCGGCAAGCCCACTGTCCTCATTGCGGACGGCAAGCTGAATCAAAGCGCCATGCGCCGCAACCGCTTCACGCTGGACGAACTGCTGGAGGAATTGCGGGGACAGGGCTTCAGCGATTTGACCGCCATCAAATATGCCATTTTGGAAAACAGCGGGCAGCTCTCTCTCCTGCCCTATGCCCCACAGGCACCCCTGACCCCCGCCCAGATGCAGCAGCCGGTGGCAGACGATGTGTTCCTGCCTGTCCTGCTCATCGGCGACGGACGGGTACTGTCCCAAAATCTGGCGGGCTGTGGCAAGGACATGGTCTGGTTGGAGACCCAGCTGGCCGATCGCCACCTCCGCTCCCCCGCCGATGTCTTTCTTCTGTCGTTGGATCAGGGGGGCAAGGTGCTGTGCATCCCCAAGGAGGTGACCCAAGCGTGAAACGCGCCTTTTGGCTGCCCGTCTCCCTGTTGGCGGTGATGCTCTCCGCCTCGCTGCTCAGCGGTTTTTTCATCGGCAGGGACTGCGACCGGTGGAGCGCCGCTTTGGAGGAGGCAGCGGTCTCTGCCTCTGCCGGCGACTGGGACGGCGCAGAGCGTCAGTTAGAGGCGGTCTCTGCCGCGTGGAGCGCGCGACAGACCTATCTGCACATTGTGGAGGTACACGAGGCGCTGAACCAGACCGAGGCGCTGCTGCGCCGGGTACAGTCCTTTGCCAGACAGCGGGATGCCGCGGAATTCCACGCCTCTGTGCAGGAGTTACTCTCTGCCCTGCGGGTGCTGGCGGAGATGGAGTCGGTGAATATCAAGAATATTCTGTAAAGTCTATTTGCTTTGCAGCAGCTTATTCAGCTCGGACATGAAGGTGCCGATGTCCTTAAACTGGCGGTAGACCGACGCAAACCGCACATAGGACACCTCGTCCACGTCCTTGAGCTTGTCCATCACCTGCTCGCCGATGAGCTCGGTGCTGATTTCCCGCTCCATGGCGTTTTGCAAGTTCTGCTCGATCTCCTCGGCGATGCGCTCCAACTGTGCCAGCGGCACCGGGCGTTTTTCACAGGCGCGGATCATGCCGCCCAAGACCTTGCGGCGGTCGAAGCTCTGGCGGCTGCCATCCTTTTTGATGACCACCATGGGCAGGCTCTCCACGGTTTCATAGGTGGTAAAGCGCTTCTCGCAGGACAGACATTCCCGGCGGCGGCGGATGCTGCTGCCCTCGTCTGCGGGGCGGGAGTCCACAACCTTGCTCTCTACAAAACCACAATACGGACACTTCATTGCTTTGTCCCCCTTATTTCGTTTTTTCTTCACAGGCAACACTGTCATGACAGCTGCATAAAAACCATGTTCCCCGTTATTCTATCATAGCCCCGGAGATTTGGGTAGCTATCATTTTTACAAAACAGGAAACTTTTTTCAAAAGAGGACCGGGGGGCGCATCCATCCCCGGACAGGTGCGGTGGCAGTGGAAGGGAATCCCATTGCTCCCTTTTAAAAAACAATCCTCCGAACCCGTTTCCCAGAGGGAACAGGTTCGGAGGATTTTGATTTGGTACGCCTGACTGGGCTCGAACCAGCGGCCTTTAGAGTCGGAGTCTAACGCTCTATCCAACTGAGCTACAGGCGCGAATCTTTGTTTAGGATACCACGAAATCGCCGTTCTGTAAAGGGGAAAATTTCGGACAGCTCCATTTTTTTATGACCCCGCCGTCTGCGCCGCTCCGGGAACCCGCATAAATTTCATCCGATGTCACATCCTAAAGCAGGGTGATAAAATGTCGAAAAAAACAAGCACCGATGGGTTTCCCACGCTCCGGCTCAATCCCCAAGAGACCCTCTGTCCCCAGTTTGACAGCATGAGCATCGCCCTGTTTCCCGTGGCAAAGCCGGGGGAGATGGGTCTCCCCATTGTGGACGACTGCTGCTTCGAGCATCGGATGTAAAGGAAATCTGGACAATTTTTCCACGCAGGGCACAGCCGGCAGCCGACCACTGTGCCCTTACATTTTTTCGTCTGTCACCGCCAAACGCCCTCGGACATATACTGCAACAGGGACTTACAAGCCCCTGTTCGACATCAGAATGGAGTGATTCTATGGCAAACGTATCCGGGTTCGTCTATTACGATCCCACGTTTTCCTCCGTCCCGGGAATCGGGATCCCCAAGGTTCCCGTGGCACTTTATTTTCCCGGCTCCGGCATCGGCGCAGTGGCGCTGACTGACGCAACCGGCGCCTATACGTTCACCAACGTCCCCGCCGGCACCTATCGTCTCATTGAGTCCTGGGGTGCCGCCGGTGTCCCCACCCCTGTGAGCTTTGCCACCGCCGCCGCCATGGCGCAGCCGCCGGAGGTAGAGCCGCCTCTCTCCGCCGTACCCGCCGTCCCGCCCCCGCTGGCAGACAAGTTAAACGCCCTGTCCCCCAACCTGTTGAATCTGCTGGTGGCAGGCACCGATTTGACCGGGCAGAACTTTTACGATGCGCCCGTGGGCAACAAGCCGCTGGCCTTCACCGGTGTCACCCCCATCGGCGGAAACCTGATCACCGCCGCCGCAAACGGCACCTGGGGCAGCTATCCCGGCGGGCAGCCCATCAACACCACCCTGCCCGCTGACCCCTATCCCGGCGTGACCACCGGTCTCACCTATTCCACCAGCAGCCTGCCGCCGGACGGCTTCTATACCATCATGAACACCCGGGGCACCTCCCGCTTCCCGTGGTGGCAGGTCTCTGACCACACCACCGGCATCGAGACCGGGCGCTATCTGCTGGTCAACGGCTCCAATCCCGGCGCTGCCGTGTTCACCCAGTCGGTGCCGGTGACACCCAACAGCGACTATGCCCTCACCGCTTGGATTTTAAACCTGATCAACCTCAACGGCTTCGCCAATCCCCAGCTCGCCCTCGAGGTGCTGGATATGGCGGGCAACGTGCTTTTCTTCCAAAACGTGAATTCCATCAATGCCACCCCCGCCCAGCCCGTGTGGTATCAAAACGGCTTCCTGTTTAACACCGGCGCGAACAGCACCGTCATTGTGAAGATTTTGAGCGAGGGTCCCGCCGCCAGCGGCAACGACTATCTCATCGACGATGTGGCGCTGTACAAGGTCGCCATCCAAAATATCCTGACCCTGAAAAAGACCGCCACACCGGCGGTGATTCATCCCGGCGACGATGTGACCATCACCGTCACCGTCACCAACAACTCCGCCACCGACACGGCCAATCCCGTCACCTTTAAAGACGTGCTGGATCCCACCCTGACCTTTGTGGGCGGCAGCGTCACGGTGGACGGCAATCCCAACGGCGGCAACCCCAACACCGGCTTCTCTCTGGGCTCTATGGCACCCGGCGCGTCCCATGTGGTGGTTTTCCACGCCACCGCCGGCGCAGGAGCCTCCCCGGTGAAGAACGTGGCAACCGGCAGCTATCCCTTCCTGACCAGCGCCACCGGCGACGTGGTGTCAAACACCGTTCCCAGCAATCCCGTGTTCCTCCGCCGACCGCTGTATGACTTCCGGCAGGCCAGCAACGATCTGGCGGAATCCGTCGCCCACGAGCAGGCGGCGCTGTCCCACATTCTAAACGCCGAGGGCGAAAAGATTCAGGCGATGCTGGCGGTGCCCGGTGTGACGGCGGCAGAGCTGCTGGCGATCAACACCTCAGTCCAAGAGACGGTGGACAGCATCACCGCCTTGGAGTGCGCCTTGAAGCAAAAGCTGAAGGTCGTCAAGAACCAACTGGTGGGGTACCAAACCATCTGATTTGAGGAGTGTTTTTTTATGTCAATGCCCGTCATCGTCCCGGGAACCGGCACCACGACCCAAGCCATCAACGACATCATTGAGTCCGTCGCCCTTCAGGAGACCGGACTGTCCCATATTTTAAACGCCGAGGGCGAAAAAATTCAGGCCTTCGTCGCCATGCCCGGTGTCACCCCCAGCCAGCTGCTGGCGGTCAATGCCTCTGTCCAGGCGACCCTCGCCTCTGTCACCCAGCTGGAGATGCTGCTGCACAGCAAGCTCAATCTGTTCTCCGGGGAAATCACCGCCTGATTTTTTCCAGCAAGAAGGGCAGCCGCACAAAATGCGGCTGCCCTTCCTTTATTCTGTTCTTTTTATGCGGCGGCCTCTAAGTCCGCGCCGGTGAAATACTTTTTCAGCGGTCGATACAACAGGGCGAACAGCGCCAGCACGATGCAGATGTCCGGCACTGCCCAGGTGGCGTTATACAGCGCCGAATAGACCCAGTTGTTGGTCATGGGCATGCCCCAAAACTCGTCGGGCATCCACTTTGCCCAGACCGTGGCACCCACCACAAAGCTGGACAGGAACCGCAGGGTGCCGCCCACCAAGGTGCCGAAATAGACGCCGCCCCGCTTGCCGCGAAACAGCCCCGCGCCGATGCCCATCAGGGTATAGGCGATGAGATAGTCGGCGATCATGGTGGTCCAATCGATGGAGATGCCGTTGCCCAAGAAGTATTGCAGCAGACCGTGGACAAAGCCGATGCCAGCGCCCCAGCCCACGCCATAGCGGACACAGAACAGGAGGATCGGCAGCATGGCGCAGTCGATGGAGCCGCCGTTGGGCAGCTTAAACAGCACCAGATAGCCCAGAATTTGCGCCAGCGCCAGCATAATCGCCGCCTCGCAGAGACACTTTGTTTTTGCGTTTTTCATGGAGAAGTCCGTCCTTTCGCCCCGCCCGTCTTGGACGAGGCCTGTTTTAAATCAATTCCGTCCTTTCGGCGAACACCGCAGGGCATAAAAAAATCCCCACGGCCAGCCATGAGGGCGTGACCATGCGGAAAAAATAGCGCTATTCTTCGCATTCCTACGCCGGCATTACCCGGATCAGGTTCGAGGGACCGGGCGACGACACGCCCATCTCAGCCGGCTTTTGAGCCAGCACCCCTTGGAATTGTATGGTCAGTTTATCAAATAAAATCCCGTTTGTCAAGCGCTGTCGTTTGTGGTAAACTCATGTTCAGCAGAGCGCCGCAGAACCGTTTGGCGGCAGCTCTCACCACCTGCCCCATGGGGCAGCTTGATCGCCGCCGTATGGTGGCGGCTCCCCTGCAAATACAAGGTCTCAGCCGTGGAAGGACACACTATGAAAACTTGTTTTATTTTCGGCGCGGGCACCCATTTTCCCCTCCATCGCCGCCCTCTGCCCGGGGATTTCGTCATCGCCGCCGACGGTGGCCTGCTCCTCTGTCAGGCGGAGGGCATTGTCCCCGATCTGCTGTTGGGGGACTTCGACTCCCTGCCGGAGGTACCGGAGTTTCCCCATATTCTCCGGGTGCCGGTGGAGAAGGACGATACCGACACCATGCTGGCGGCGAAAACCGGTCTGGAACAGGGCTGTACCTCCTTTGTCCTCTATGGCTGCACCGGCGGCAAGCGGCTGGATCACACCCTTGCCAATTTGCAGCTGCTGCTGTTTTTACTGGGCGAGGGTGCCCACGGCCTGCTCTATGACGACGATTTTGTCTACACCGCCATCCAAAACGAGACGCTGACCATCCCCCGCAGTGTGGACTGGGGACTGCTGTCCGCCTTTTGCCTCACCGGCACCGCCCGGGGTGTCACCGAAACCGGCGTGCAATACCCGCTGAAAAATGCCACCCTGACCTCGGATTTCCCTCTGGGGGTCAGCAATCACATTCTGGCGGAGGAGGCGCAGGTCACCGTGGCAGACGGCACTCTGCTGGTGGGCTGGGAGCTGTCCCCGGGGAAATGAGGCGGCGTCGGCTCCCGCAAGCTGAAAAAAATTCTTGTATGCAAAAAGAATTGCAGTTTTTCCTTGCGCTTTTCCCTATAGAATAGTATACTTAGATAGAAGTATGTGAGAAATCAACCGCTCCCCATGTGGAAGTTCACAATGCAGAGGAGTTTTGTTATGGCAACCTTTATTGTCAACGGACAGACTGTCACCCCGGAGAAAAATCAAAAGCTGCTCCGCTTTCTGCGGGACAGCTTGCATCTGACCTCCGTCAAGGACGGCTGTAGCGAGGGTGCGTGCGGCACCTGTCATGTGCTGATCGACGGCAAGCCCACCAAGGCGTGCATCCCCCAGACGGACAAGCTGGAGGGGAAGTCCATCCTCACGGTAGAGGGCTTGAGCGACTTTGAAAAAGAGGTCTATACCTATGCCTTCGGCGAGGCGGGCGCGGTTCAGTGCGGCTTCTGCATCCCCGGCATGGTCATCTCCGCCAAGGGCTTGCTGGATCAAAATGCAAATCCGTCAGAGGAGGAAGTGGCCTTTGCCATCCGCAACAACATCTGTCGCTGCACCGGCTATGTGAAAATCATTCAGGCGATTTTGCTGGCGGCGGACTGTCTGCGCCGGGGCACTGTCCCCCAGAAGGATACGGCGTGGAAAATCGGCGCGCGGGTACACCGCATCGACGTTGCAGAGAAGGTCACCGGCACCGGGCTCTATACCGACGATGTGTATCTGGACGGCATGGTCTATGGCAGCGCCGTCCGCTCTGCCCATCCCCGGGCCATTGTCAAGGCCATCCGCACAGAGCAGGCCAAGGCACTCCCCGGCGTGCTGGGCGTTTTCACGGCGGCGGACATCCCCGGTATGAACAAGGTGGGACATCTGGTCAAGGACTGGGACACTATGATCGCCGTGGGGTCGATGACCCATTATTTAGGGGATGCCATCGCGCTGGTGGCGGCGGAATCCCAAGAGATTTTGGAGCAGGCAAAGCGCTTGGTCGAGGTGGACTATGAGGTATTGACCCCTGTCCGCTCTGCCGACGAAGCCCGCGCCGATGGTGCGCCGCCGGTACACAAGGCCGGCAATCTGCTGGCGCACAAGCACATCCACCGGGGCAACGCCGCCTTTGCGCTGGCAAAGTCGAAGCATGTTTTGACCCGCTCCTTCTCCACCCCCTTCACCGAGCACGCCTTTTTGGAGCCGGAGTGCGCGGTGGCCTATCCCGACGGGGAGGGTGTGATGATCCTCTCCTCCGATCAGGGCGTGTACGACACCCAGCAGGAGACCATGCGGATGCTGGGTCTGCCCCCCGATGCCGTCAAGGTGAAAAATATGCTGGTGGGCGGCGGCTTTGGCGGGAAAGAGGACGTGACCGTCCAGCACCACGCCGCCCTGCTGGCCTATCTGACGGGTCGTCCCGTCAAGGTGAAGCTGTCTCGGGCAGAGAGCATTTTGATTCATCCCAAGCGCCACCCCATGGAGATGGAATTCGCCGTGGGCTGTGACGAAAACGGCATCATTCAAGGTGTGGCGGCCAACATCATCGCCGACACCGGCGCGTATGCGTCCTTGGGCGGCCCGGTGTTAGAGCGAGCCTGCACCCATGCCGCAGGACCCTATAACTATCAAAACTTTGAAATCGACGGCTATGCCTATTACACCAACAACCCGCCGGCAGGCGCGTTTCGCGGCTTTGGTGTCACCCAATCCTGCTTCGCCATGGAGAGTATGCTCAACGAGATGGCGGACGTGGTGGGCATCTCCCCTTGGGAGATCCGCTATCGCAACGCCATCCGTCCGGGACAGGAGTTGCCCAACGGACAGATCGTAGATGCCTCCACTGGGCTGGTGGAGACATTGGAGGCGGTGAAGCCCTATTACGATGCCGGCAAATATGTGGGCATCGCCTGCGCCATGAAAAACGCCGGTGTGGGCGTGGGCATCCCGGACACGGGACGGATTCGGCTGGTCATCGCGGAGGGGAAGGTGCACATCTTCGCCGGCGCGTCCTGCATCGGACAGGGGCTGGGCACCGTGCTCACCCAGATGGTCTGCGACCAGCTGTCCCTGACCCGGGAACAGGTGGTCTATGAGCACTCCAACACCTATGAGGCACCGGATTCCGGCACCACCTCCGGCTCGCGGCAGACCTTGGTCACCGGCGAGGCGTGCCGCCGTGCCTGCCAGCTGATTTTGCAGGAGCAGAAGCCGCTGACGGAGCTGGAGGGGCGGGAGTTCCGCGCCCAGTATCTGGCCAAAACCGATCCGCTGGGGGCGGATGTGCCCAATCCCAAGAGCCACGTCGCCTATGGCTATGCCACGCAGGTCTGCGTCTTGGGCGACGATGGGAAGATGCAAGAGCTGATTGCCGCCCACGACGTGGGCTGCGCCGTCAATCCCACCGCTGTGGAGGGACAGATCGAGGGCGGCGTGGTCATGTCCATGGGCTTCGCCCTCACCGAGCAATATCCGCTGGTGGACTGCAAGCCCACCGCCAAATATGGCACGCTGGGTCTGTTCCGCGCCAATCAAATCCCCAAAATCACGGCGCTGATCGTGGAGAAGCCGGGGCTGGACGTGGCCTGCGGTGCCATCGGCATCGGCGAGATCACCTCTATCCCGGGTGCGCCCGCCATCGCCGACGCCTACTATCGCTATGACGGCAAGCGCCGCAGCAGTCTCCCCCTCACGGACACGCCCTACAGCCGCAACTAGCGACACGAGGGGGGTACGAGAGGTACGCCCGCTTTTTGAAAAAAGCGGGGCAAAAACTTGAATGATCTGAGTAGAATGGTCTGTATGGACAGCGCCAAGCTCTCGATAAAGCGGGCAGACAGACAAGCGGTACAGCCCTATCTGAACTTCACAAAAGTTTTTGGCAGGCTTTTTTCAAAAAGCCGCGTAGCCTTCCCCCGCGTCTTTGCGGAGGGTCTCCAGCGCCGCCGGCTCGTCCACGTCGATGAGCTCCGCCGCCGCTGTCTCCAAGTACAGGACATCCTCCGGGTTTTGCCGGATGACCACGCTGCCGCCCCGGTCACCGGTGAGCGCCAGCAGCTCTGGGAAAAAGCGTGCGGGAAACAGGCAGGGATTGCCCCGCACGCCCCCGTGGGACAGTGCCGCGATCCGGGTGGGCTGCTGTAAATAGAACTCCACCAGCCGCGCCACGCTCTCCCGCCGCAGCAGGGGCTGGTCAGCCACCTGAAAGAGCACGGCATCGCAGTTGCCCACCGCGTCCAGACCCAGTCGGACAGAGGAGCTCAGTCCCCGCTCCGGCATCGGATTGCGGACAGCGCGAAAGCCGAAGGAGCGCGCCAGCGCCTCCGCCTCCGGATATTGGGTGACCACCGCCACAATGGCAAAGCGGTCGGCGGGCACGGCCTCTAAGGCGCGTTGCAGCAGGGACTTCCCCCCTAAGGTGGCAGCCAGCTTGTTGGCACCGAAGCGCTTGGCGCTGCCTGCCGCCAGCACGACGCAGCCCAGCTTCCGTTGGTCTCTCTCCATTTAAAAATCCCAGCCTTTCTCATTCCAATCTCTATTGTGATACAGTATACTACATTTTTGACCCGCCGTCCCTAGGGTTTGCTTGAAAATTCCAGAGATTCGTTCGCTGAGGCAAAATCCCGCATACAGCGCATTTGCAAGCATCCCCTATTCTTTCCCGATTTTCCAAAAACTTGAAGGAGGCAATCTGTAGATGAGTGTAGGACAGAATCAAATCCGCGTGGACGCATATGACAAGGCGACCGGACGCGCCAAATATACCGACGATCTCTGCGACAGCAGCGCCCTGATTGCAAAGCTTCTCCACGCCACCATCGCAAACGGCACCGTCAAAGCCATCGACACCGCCGCCGCAGAGCGGATTCCCGGCGTGGTCAAGGTCATCACCTGCTTTGATGTGCCGGAGATTTATTTCCCCACAGCGGGTCACCCCTGGTCCACCGACCCCGCCCATCAGGACGTGGCGGATCGGCTGCTCTTAACCTCTCACGTCCGCTTCTATGGCGACGATATCGCCGTGGTGGTGGCAGAGAATGAAGTCGCCGCCATGCAGGGTGTCCGCGCCCTTGTGGTGGAGTACGACACACTGCCCTTCGTTTTGGATTCCCAGAAAGCCATGGAGGACGATGCGCCCCTGCTCCATGAAAAGTATCCCCATAATATTCTGGCCCATACCGACATCCGCCGGGGCAACTATGAGGAGGCCATCCGGGAGCCGGGTCTCATCCGGGTGGAGGGCTGGTACAACACCCCCACCGTCCAGCACTGCCACATTGAAAACCACGTCTGCTATGCCAGCGGCGAGGCGGGGCGGATCACCGTGGTGTCCTCCACCCAGATTCCCCACATTGTCCGCCGAATCTGCGGACAGGCGCTGGGCTTGCCCTGGGGCAAAATCCGCATTGTCAAGCCCTATATCGGCGGCGGCTTCGGCAACAAGCAGGACGCGCTGTATGAGCCGCTCTGCGCCTATTTGACCACACAGGTGGGGGGGCGCTTGGTGAAAATCGACTGCACCCGCGAGGAGACCTTTGTCTGCAACCGGGTGCGCCACGCCATCCGCACCCACATCATCAGCTGGGTGCGTCCGGACGGCAGCTTTGCCGCCCGCAAGTTCGAGGCGTTTTCCAATCAGGGCGCGTACGCCTCCCACGGACACGGCGTGGTTGCCAAGGGCATGGGGGCATTTCCCCAGCTCTATCCCTGCGACAATTTGGAGTGCGATGCCTATTCGGTGTTCACCAACCTGCCTGCCGCCGGCGCTATGCGGGGCTATGGCATTCCCCAGGCCATGTTTGCCGGCGAGTCCCATATCGACGATGTGGCGCGGGCAATTGGCATGGAGCCCCGGGAGTTCCGCCGCCGTCACATGATGCCCGTGGGCTATGTGGACGGCTTCTCCAAAAACGAAAACTACTTCGATTCCTTTAACCAATGCTTAAATAAGGGCATGGACTATCTGGATTACAGCCGCAAATATGCCGCCTATCAAAATCAGACCGGCGACATCCGGCGGGGCGTGGGCGTGGCGGTTTTCTGGTACAACACCGCCGTCTGGCCCATTGCGCTGGAATCCTCCTCCTGCCGGATGGTGGTCAATCAGGACGGCTCCCTCCAATTCCAGACCGGCGAGACGGAAATCGGTCAGGGCTGCGACACCGCCTTTTCCCAGATGGTGGCGGACGCGGTGGGCGTGCCCTTTGACGATGTCCATGTGATTTCCAGTCAGGACACCGACGTGACCCCCTTCGGCACCGGTGCCTATGCCTCCCGCCAGACCTATATCGGCGGCTTCTCCATCCGGCAGACGGCAAACGCCCTGCGGGAGCGGATTTTGCAGGTGGCGTCCCGCCTCACCCGGATGGCGGTCTCCACGCTGGACTTAAAGGACGGCAAGATTCTCCGCACAGCCGACGGTCGGGTTTTGATGACACTGGGCGAGCTGGCTACCCAGGCGCTGTACAGCACCACGGACAGTGTCCATCTCACCGCCGAGACCACCGCGCAAATCAAGAGCAACGCCTATTCCTTCGGCTGTTCTCTGGCGGAGGTGGAGGTGGACATCCCCCTGTGCAAGGTGAAGCTTTTAAACCTCATCAACGTCCACGACTGCGGCAGCTTGATCAATCCCCAGCTGGCAGAGGCGCAGGTACACGGCGGCATGTCCATGGCGATCGGCTATGGACTGTCCGAGCAGCTGCTGTTCGATCCCAAAACCGGCAAGCCGCTGAACAACAATCTGCTGGACTACAAGCTGTCCACCACCATGGATCACCCCCATTTAGAGGCGGAGTTTGTGGAGAATCCCGAGCCCACCAGCCCCTTTGGCACCAAGGCGTTGGGCGAGCCCCCCGCCTGCTCCGGCGCACCCGCCATCCGCAACGCGATTTTGCAGGCCACCGGTGTCGCCATCAATCAAATCCCCATCACACCCCACGTCCTGTTCGAGCATTTCCGGGACGCAGGACTGTTTGGCAAGGAGGAACCGAAGCATGTATGATATGAGCGCCTTTTACGAGGCAGACAGTGTCCAAGCCGCCATCGCCCTGCGCATGGCGCACCCCGAGGCGCAGATCATCGCCGGCGGCTCCGACGTGCTGGTGCAGATGCGGGAGGGCAAACGCGCCGGTGCGTCCCTCATCAGCATCTATGGCATCGACGCGCTGCGGGGCGTGTCGCTGGACGAGGATGGCACCCTGCGCATCGGCTCCCTCACCAGCTTTTCCCATATCACCCGGGACCCCCTCATCCAGCGCTGCTGCAACGTGCTGGGCGAGGCGGTGGATCAGGTGGGCGGCCCCCAAATCCGCAACATCGGCACCATCGGCGGCAACACCTGCAACGGCGTGACCTCTGCCGACTCTGCCGCCACCCTGTTCGCCTATGATGCCATCATCGAGCTCACCGGCCCCGCCGGCGTGCGGCTTCAGCCCATTGGCGACTTCTATCTGAAAGCCGGTGTGGTGGACTTGCGGGAGGGGGAGCTGCAAACCGCCATTTTAATCCCCAAGGAAAGCTATGAAAACACCTTTGGCAACTACATCAAATACGCCATGCGCAGTGCCATGGACATCGCCACCTTGGGCTGCTCGGTGAACCTGCGGCTGTCCGCCGATGGCAAGACCGTCTCCCGCGCCCGGATCGCCTATGGCGTGGCGGGACCCATTCCCATGCGCTGTCCCCATGCAGAGGCACTGGCGGAAAACCAGACCCTGTCCCCGGAGCTGGCAGAGCGCTT
>JAVVOA010000027.1:0-23394 GCA_036656515.1 Oscillospiraceae bacterium
CAACATACGGATAGCCTTTTGGAAAATTGTCGTAGGGTCGGATGGTATCCGACCCTACTGGCGTTTAACTCCAATATTTTCCATGTCGATGCAAGGGAAAGCCCAACGGAATGTGATCATTAAAAGTTTTTGTCCAACTTTTTTCAAAAAGTTGGCGTACTCCAACCCTCGCGTCCCCCGCGTATCACAGGCTACTTGGGTGCGATGTCCTCACTGTCCAGCTGGCGGTCGATTTTTGCCAGTCGCCTGTGCTGGAAATAGCGGGCAAGCAGCCAAGGAATCATGTAGAGGGCGGTCGCCAAAAAGAAGCTTTTCACAGCCAGTTGCAACCCATAGCCGGCAAGCACAACCATTGCCAAGGCAAAGCCCAGCCCCATGGCGAGACTGGTGCAGATGACGCGACTGACGGAGGTGATTTTGCTGCCGATGATGGTGCTGCGTGCGGTCACATAGAGCCAGACACCCAGTACCAGCAGAGCTTCCATCAGATATTGAGAGCGGGGCGTGCCGGAGATCAGATGGACTGTAATGTCGCCAATCAGGGCGGCGGTCAAAATGCTGTAGGCGCGGCTTCTGAGCTTCAGCTTTTCCATGAGAATACGTTCGTCCTTCTCTGTCGGTTCGCTGGGACTGTCCTCGGCACCATAGAGCACAATTTGCAGCGTTTCCTTGATAGTTTCCGAAATATTCATAGACTCTCCTCCCAAAATAAATCATCCAGCGTTGTCCCCAATGCGCGGCAGATGGCGACACAGAGATGCAGTGTGGGATTGTAGTCGCCCGCCTCAATCAACCCGATGGTCTGTCGTGTGACACCCACCGCCTGCGCCAAATCGGTTTGGCTCATGTCCCGCGTCAGCCGTGCCAGCCTCATTTTCTTGTTTTTCATCAGCATCCCTCCGCTCCTGCGACTACTTTTTGGATCAACTGTCCTATACAAATTCTCATTCGAGGTTTTGCCCAACTTTTTAAAAGCTGGCGTATCACGCCCCGATTTCCTGTATAGTAATATATATCATTTAATATGTCAAGTATAAATTGCATTTTTGAACAAAAAAGAGCGAGGAGGTTGCCCTCCTTGCTCTTTTGCGCACGCTATCGCTCCTCGCGGAAGTAGGACAGTCCCAGACTGGCGGGGGGCTGATCCTCCCGCTTGTTGCGCAGGGAGACCATGATCAGCACGCAGATGGTGACCAGATAGGGCAGCATCTTAAACAGCTCCTGAGAGCTGCGGGTGAGTCCGGGGATGTAGAAATACATCCAGAACAGGATGCCGAACAGATAGGAGCCCCAGATGGCGTTGATGGATTTCCAAGTGGCGAAGATGACCAGTGCCACAGCCAGCCAGCCCAGCTTTTCGATGCTGCCGTCGTTTGCCCAAGTGCCCTTGGTGTAGTCCATGACGTAGTACAGGCCGCCCAGCCCCGAGATACCTGCGCCGAGGCAGGTGGCAAGGTACTTGTACAGGGTGACGTTGATGCCCGCCGCGTCGGCGGTGCCGGGGTTTTCACCCACGGCGCGGAGGTTTAAGCCCGTGCGGGATTTCTTCAAAAACCAGTGGATGAAAATGGCAACCACGATGCCCACATAGGTGAGGAAGCCATAGGAGAAGAACAGCTCACCGATGGCACCCATGCCGGACAGCGCCGGGACAGAGGCGCGGAATGCGCCGCTGGTGGTTGCCACGGAAATCTGACCCACGCCGCCAGCCAGCTTGTTGAGGGAGCCGCCGAAGAAGTTGGCGAAGCCGGAGCCGAAGATGGTCAGTGTCAGACCGGTGACGTTTTGGTTGGCGCGGAGGGTGATGGTCAGCAGGCTGAAAATCAGTCCGCCCAGCACCGCGCCGCCAAAGGCGCAGAGGATGGCGATGAGCACGCCCAGAATGGGGGAGGGGTTCGCCGCGGAGGACTCATAGAAAAAGGAGCCCATCAGTCCGCAGATACCGCCTAGGTACATGATGCCGGGCACGCCCAGATTGAGGTTGCCGGACTTTTCCGCCAGAATTTCGCCGGTGGCACCGAACAGAATTACGGTGCCGAAGACGATGGCAGCCTGAAACAGCGCAATAAAAGATGTCATGCCTGCATCCCTCCCTTGCGACGGAATTTCACTTGGTAGTTGATGAAAAACTCACTGCCCAGAATGAAGAACAGCAGGATACCCGTGATAATCTTGGAGGCGTAGTCGTTTAGGTTGTAGCGCGAGGCAATTTCGATGGCACCCTTTTCCAAAAAGACCAGCAGGAAGGCGATCAAAATCATCACAAAGGTGTTGAATTTAGCCAGCCATGCCACGATGATGGCGGTGAAGCCCCGTCCGTCCGCCGTGCTGGTGGAGATGGTGTGGGACACGCCCGCCACGGCGAGGAAGCCCGCGATGCCGCAGACGGCACCGGAGAGCGCCATGGTGCGGATGTAGACCTTGCGGACGGAGATGCCCGCATACCGGGCGGTATTCTCCGAGTCGCCCACCACGGAAATCTCATAGCCCTGCTTGGTGTATTTCAGATAGATGAACATACAGACGGCAAGCGCCAGCACGATGATGACGTTGAGGGCATAGGTCTGACCGAACAGCTTGGGGAAATAGCCCGCATGGGTGCCGGGGTTGATGATGCCCACGGAGTTGGAGCCAAAGGGATTCTCCCATTTGGAGACGCAAAAGGAGGTGAGCTGGATGGCGACATAGTTCATCATCAGGGTGAACAGCGTCTCGTTGGTGCCCCACCGCGCCTTAAAGATGGCGGGAATCAGACCCCAGACCGCACCGGCAATCAGGCTGGTGACGATCATCAGGGAAAACAGCAGGGGGGCGGGCAGACTGCCGAACATGATCATGCAGCCGGCGGTGGCGATGCCGCCCACCAGAACCTGTCCCTCTGCGCCGATGTTCCAAAAGCGCATTTTAAAGGCGGGTGCCAGACCGATGGCGATGCACAGCAGCATCATGGCATCTCGGATGGTTGCCCATGCCCGCTTTTGGGTGCCGAACGCGCCGTCGAACATGGCGGAATAGACCTTGATGGGGCTGAGCTTGACGATGGCGAAAATCACCAGACCGGCGACCACCAGCGCCAGCAGCAGCGCAATGCCGCGGATGCCCCACGCCTTTCCCTTGGAGATGGAGGCGCGCTTGGAGATGTGAATCAGCGGCTCGCTGTGTTCATGTGTGACTGTACTCATACCGCCGCACCCTCTTTCAGTTGGGTCATCATCAGACCGACTTCTTCCTTGGTGGTGTGTCGTCCGTCCACGATGCCGCTGACCTTGCCGCCGCAGAGCACCAGAATCCGGTCGCACAGCTCCAGCAGCACATCCAAATCCTCGCCCACATAGACCACGGCGACACCCTGTAGCTTTTGCTCGGTCAGCAGATTGTAAATGGTATAGGAGGTGTTGATATCCAAGCCCCGCACGGCATAGGCGGTCATCAGCACGGAGGGATGCATGGCGATTTCACGTCCCACCAGCACCTTTTGCACGTTGCCGCCAGAGAGCTTGCGGACGGCGGTGGTGATGCCGGGGGTCACGACCTCCAAATCCTCCACCACGTTCTCTGCCAGAGTTTTCGGCGCTTTGCGATCGGCGAAAAAGCCCTTGCCGTTTAAATAGCTGCGCAGCAGCATATTGTCGGTGATGTCCATATTAGCCACCAGTCCCATGCCCAGTCGATCCTCTGGTACAAAGGACAGCGCCACGCCCAGACGGGAGATGTCCAGCGGGTTTTTGCCAATCAGCTCCTCCCGCTTCCCCTCTGGGGTGATGTATTGGATGGAGCTGCCCGGCTCGGGATTTTGCAGTCCGGCGATGGCCTCCAGTAGCTCCTTCTGTCCACAGCCGGAGATGCCGGCGATGCCCAGTACCTCGCCGCCGAACAGGGAGAAGGAGACATCGGTCAGCATGGAGACACCCTCTTTGTTTTTGATGCTCAGATGCTGGATGTTGACCCGCTCGGTGCGCTCCTTGGGCTCCGGACGGTCGATGTTTAAGGTGACGGCGTGCCCCACCATCATATCGGTCAGCTTCTGGGGATTGGTGTCACAGGTGGCGACATCGCCGATGTACGCGCCCTTGCGGAGCACCGCCACCCGGTCAGAGACATCCATGACCTCGTGGAGCTTGTGGGTGATGATGACCAGTGCCTTGCCGTCCGCCTTCATGTTGCGCATGACGGTGAACAGCTTGTCGGTCTCCTGGGGGGTCAGGACGGCGGTGGGCTCATCCAAAATCAGGATTTCCGCGCCGCGATACAGCACCTTGACGATCTCCACCGTCTGCTTTTGAGAGACGGACATGTCATAGACCTTTTGGTCGGGGTTGATATCAAAGCCATAGCGGTCGCTGATCTCCTGCACCTTGGCGTTGATGGCCTTGCGATCCAAGCCGCCTTTTTCGTGGAGTCCCAGCACGATATTCTCTGCGGCGGTAAAGACATCCACCAGCTTAAAGTGCTGGTGAATCATGCCGATGCCCAAATCAAAGGAGTCCTTGGGCGAGCGAATGGTGACCTCTTTGCCGTTTGCAAAAATCTGTCCCTCGTCGGGAAAGTAGATGCCGCCCAGCATATTCATCAGCGTGGTTTTGCCACTGCCGTTTTCGCCCAGCAGCGAAAGAATCTCGCCGTGCCGCAAATCTAAATCGACCTTATCGTTGGCGACGACCTCGCCAAAGCGTTTGGTGACGTGCTTCATCTGAATTGCGCTTACTGCTTCCAAGAAGACCATCCCTTCCTGCCATTGCTTGGCTGTGTGCGGATTCAAACCAAACGGTAGCCGGATGGATAGCCGGCACCTAGCGGTTCATTCCATACTTGAAAGTATAGCAGTTATCTTACAAATTGTAAATCAAAAATGCAAAAAAATTGTTAGGAATGCACATAAATTTTGTGAAAAATCGAGGTGTGGACAAAACACGCACAGTTTGTCCATGGAGCAAGGACAGATTTGGGCGAAAAAAGAGCGGGACACTGTCCCGCTCTTTTGGGTGGCTGGTCTACTGGAGCTCGGTGATGCCGTCGATACGGATATCGAACAGGGGAGCAGAGACAACCTCGGACTCGTGGAAATAGCCGTCCCAGATCAGCTGAGTGCCCTCGAAGCCGAAGCTCTTGTCATAGGAGGTCAGTTCCTTGTCGCCCACGGTGAAAGTCTTGGTGTCGAACACATGGATGCTGCCATCCTTGATGCCATTGATGACATCGGTGACCTTTGCCGCAGTGTCCTTGGTGCAGGATTCGCCCAGAGTGGAGATCATCACGCCGCCGTCTTTAAAGCCGAAGGTGTAGTTCTTCTCAAAGGTTTTGCCTTCCAGTGCCAGACCGATGAGTGTGGTGTAGTCCACAGCCCAGTTGTTCTGGGAGGAGGTCAGAGCAGCGGTGGGGGCAACGGACAGCATATCCACGTTATAGCCCACGCAGTATACGTTCTTGCCGGCGGTACGGGCAGCCTCGACAGCGGCAGGTGCGCCGGTGGAGTCTGCGTGCTGGCCGATGATGACGCAGCCCTTTGCCATCAGTGCGTTGGCGGCTTCGCCCTCAGCGGTGATGTCAAACCAAGAGTTGGTATAGGTCACGTCCATGTATGCGGTGGGGACGATGGAGCGGATGCCCAGGAAGAAGGCGGTGTAGCCGGAGACCACCTCAGCATAGGGGTACGCGCCCACATAGCCGATATGGGGATCTGTGACTTCGCCTGCATCCATCATTTCCTTCAGCTTGAGGCCTGCAACCACGCCGGAGACGTAGCGGGCTTCATAGATGTTGGTGAAATAGTTGCAGAAGTTGGGGAGGGGCTGCACCTTGTCGGCCACATCCTTGGCAGAGGTGGCGGCGGCAGAGGTACCGGTGGCGTGGCAGAACATCACGTCAGGATTTTCCTGAGCGGCTGCCTTTAAGTAGGACTCGTGACCGAAGCTGTTGGCAAAGATCAGCTTGCAGCCCTGCTCCACCAAATCGTTGGCGGTATCCTGGCAGGACTCGTCTTCCTTGATGCTATACTTGAAGATGATCTGGTCTTCCTTCAGGCCCAGCGTGGTGGCGGCCTGCTTGACACCCTCGATATGCGCGTAGGAATAGCCTTCGTTCTCGTCGCCAATCAGGATGACGCCGACTTTGAAATCGGCAGCAGCTGCGGGGGCTTCGCCCTCGGCGGGCGCAGCGGGGGCAGCGGGCTCGCCGCAAGCGACCAGGCTAAACGCCATCATCGATGCGAGGAGCAGTGCAAGAAATTTCTTCATTCTTTTTTCCTCCTTCAAATTTGTGAAACGTTCGGGCGAGAGTCCCGATATCTGCATCATACAAGATTTGGGAGGAAATATCAAGTGAAAGGCGAAAAAGTCTGGCAAATATTTTTTAGATGCACTAAAAAAGCGTCTGCCATCTAAAAGACGGCAGACGCTTTTGGCTATTTTATCCGGTTTTTTTAGAAGATGGGCACCACAGCGCCGGCATAGGTGTCGGTGATATAGGTGCGGACGGCTTCGCTCTCCAATGCGGCAACCAGCGCCAGAATGGCTTCGTTTTTCTCGTTGCCCTCCTTGACGGCGATGATGTTGGCATAGGTCTGGGCGGCCTCGGAGTCAGCGGCTTCCAGCACCAGTGCATCGGTAGAGGCGTTCTTGCCGCCCTGCAGGGCATAGTTGCCGTTGATGACAGCGAGATCCACGTCGGGCAGTGCGCTGATCAAGGAGGCGGCTTCGGTTTCCACGATGTCCAGCTTCTTGGGATTCTCGGCGATATCCAGCTTGGTGGCGTTGAGGCCTGCGCCGTCCTTCAGCTTGATGAGACCCTGAGATTCCAGCAGCAGCAGGGCGCGGGCTTCGTTGGTGCCGTCGTTGGGGACAGCGATGGAGCCGCCCTCGGGCACTTCGGCAACAGAGGCGCTCTTGCCGGCATAGATGCCAAACGGCTCATAGTGGATGGCGGCGACGGAGACCAAGTGGGTGCCGTTATCGGTGTTGAACTGATCTAAGTAGGGCTTGTGCTGGAAGTAGTTGGCATCCAGATCGCCGGATTCCAGAGCGGTGTTGGGCAGCACATAGTCGGTGAATTCCTTGACCACCAGATCATAGCCCTGCTCGGCTAAAATGTCCTTGGCGACGGCCAGGATCTCGGCGTGGGGGGTGATGCTGGCACCCACGGTGATGGTGGTCAGCTCACCGGCGGGCTTGGCGGCATCTGCGCCGTCAGCGGGGGCGGCGGGCTTTGCGCCGCAGCCGGCCAGCAGGGTCAGGGCAAGGGTCAGGGTCAGGGCGATGGTGATAAACTTTTTCATGGTGTGGTTCTCCTTCAAATTTTAGATTTTAGATTTTAATATGGACACGGGCAATTTTGCAATCGCCCCAATGGGAGACGTGGGGACGCGGGGAGACGGGGGAGGGATACGCGGCTTTTTGAAAAAAGCCTGGCAAAAACTTTCATGCGCTGCAATTGGCTGCACCGCTGCTTGATAGGCGGGCGGTCACGGAGGGCTGCGTTTGGTTGCCGCGCGGCGGCAAGGGATGGGGGGGACGGGGGAGGGCTATGCGGGGCGTTTTAGCGAATGCGCTTGTCGCCCTTGCGGGAGATCCAATTGCCGATCTCTTGGAAAATTTGGACGATGACCACCAGCAGGATCACGGCAATCCACATGATGCCCCGCTCGCCGCGATAGTAGCCGTAGTTGATGGCGACCTTGCCCAGTCCGCCGCCGCCCAAGATACCCGCCATGGCGGAATAGCCCAGAATGGTAGTGGTGGCGATAGCCGCGCCCACCAGCAGGGAGGGCAGTGCCTCGGGTACCAGCACCCGCCAGACGATCTGCCACGGGGAGGCACCCATGGAGAGGGAGGCCTCGATCACGCCCCGATCCACCTCTTTGGCGGAGCTTTCCACCATCCGCGCCACAAAGGGGGCGGCGGCGATGACCAGTGGGACAATCATGGCGGTGTTGCCGATGATCTTCCCCACGATGGCGCGGGTGGCTGGCATGGCGACCACAATTAAGATGAGGAAGGGGACAGAGCGCAGGATATTGATGATGCCGCCCAGAATCCGATTGAACAGGGGGTGGGGGCAGATGCCGTCGTTGTCGGTGACCACCAGTAGCAGTCCCATGGGCAGACCCAAAACATAGGCCAGCAGGGTGGAGACCAAGGTCATGTACAGCGTAGCCAACAGCTCCACGCCCATCATGGACAGCATCTCCGGGGCAAAAAGTTCAGCTAACATCTTCTATCGCTCCTCCTCGTGACTGATATTTTGGCTATCCAAATACTGTAGCATTCGCTCCAGCATAACGGGATTTTCCGGCATTTTCAGAATCATGTGTCCAAACATCTTGCCGTCGATATTCTTGGTGTCGGCAAAGACGATGGAGACCGGCGTGTTGCACTGCAAGACCATCTCTGCCACAATGGGGCGGTCGGTGGTGGTACCGTCGAAGGCGATACGCAGGAGCTTGCCCCGACCGGTGTACTTTTCGCTCTGTCCCTCCTGGGGGAAAATCAGCTTTTTCGCCGCCGCCGTCTTGGGATGGCGGAACACCTCCTCCACCTCGCCGCTCTCCACAATGTGGCTGTCGGCGATGATGGCGACCCGGTGGCAGATGCGCTCCACCACCCGCATCTCGTGGGTGATGATCACCACCGTGACCCCCAGCTTTTGGTTCAAATCTTTCAGCAGCTCCAAAATCGACTGGGTGGTGGTGGGATCCAAGGCAGAGGTCGCCTCGTCGCACAGCAGCACCTTGGGACGATTGGCAAGGGCACGGGCGATGGCAATGCGCTGCTTCTGTCCGCCGGAGAGCTGGGCGGGATAGGCGTTTTCCCGGTCGGACAGCCCCACGATCTCCAGCAGCTCCCGGGCGCGGCTTCTGGCGTCCTTTTTGGAGACACCCGCCAGCTCCAGCGGAAAGCAGATGTTGTCCAGCGCCGTCCGCTGCATGAGTAGGTTGAAGCCCTGAAAGATCATGCCGATGTTCATCCGCGCCTTGCGCAGAGCCTTTTCGTCCAGCGCCGTCAAGTCCGCGCCGTCCACGATGACGCTGCCCTCGGTGGGGCGTTCCAGCAGATTCATACAGCGCACCAGCGTGCTTTTTCCCGCGCCGGACAGTCCGATGATGCCAAAGATTTCGCCGGCCTCAATGTTCAAATCAATGTGCTCCAAGGCGGTGACGGCGGTTTCGCCGGTGCCGAAGCGCTTGGCTAAGTCCTGAATTTGAATGATAGACAAGATGTTTGTTCTCCTTTTTTTGAACTGACGATCTCACGCATAAAAAAATCGTCCCCGATGCAAATTGCATCAAGGACGATCGTAAAATTTACGTCGTGGTACCACCTTGCTTCGTCGCTTCCTCGCGGAATCGACCTTTGAGAGTACAAACCATACTCCTGCGCGATGACGGGCGCAACCGTCGCAGCCTATGCAATTTCTTGCAGTCGGTGCGCAACTCCGAGACCATGTTCCATCCTGCCTTCCGTACCTCTTTCCACCAAACGAGGCTCTCTGTGCCGTATCTCAGGATGTACTCTTCTCTTCATCGTCTTTGCTGTGTTTGACTGTCCCTTAGTCTACAGGGGAAACGTAGTTTTGTCAACCGGCTAAACTGTAGATATTCCTCCTGAAATCCACCGCTGTTTTTGGATAGAATAGCTAAAAAACCGGAAAAATCCGTCCGGCAAGAGGATTGCAAATTCTGTCGAATGCTGATATACTACCGCTAAGATGTGTTAAGAAATGCTGAAAAAATCAACCTGCGCAAGGGATTGAGAGGCGCAAGCCATGCGGGATCGAAAGAGAATAGAGGAGTGGGTCATGGGACTGCTGTGCGGGGCACTGGTGGGCGGCGGTGCGATTCTGCCCGGGGTGTCCGGGGGCGTGCTGTGCGTGATTTTCGGGCTGTACCGTCCGCTGATGGAGATTTTGACCCACCCGAAGCGGGCGCTGCCCCTGTATTGGCGGCGGTTTGTGCCGGTGATCATCGGCTGGGCAGTGGGCTTTCTGGTGTTTGCCAAGGTGATCGTGCTGCTGTTTGGCGCGTCGGAATTTTTGGCGACGTGGCTGTTCATCGGTCTGATTGCCGGCACGTTTCCCATGCTGTATCGGGAGGCGGGACGAGAGGGGCGGACGAAGGGTGCCTATTTTGCGCTGGCAATCGGCTTTCTCCTGATGGCGGGTTCCCTGTACTACGCCGGTCATGTGGCGATGCTACAGGTGGAGCCCAACTTCTGGTGGTATAATTTTTGCGGTGTGCTGTGGGGTATGAGCGTGGTGATTCCCGGCATGACCTCTGCGTCGGTGCTCATGTCGCTGGGACTGTACCAGCCTTTGACAGAGGGCATCGTCAATCTGGATCCCATGGTGATGACCGCGTGGATTCCCGGCATGGTGCTGACCATCCTGCTGCTGGCGCGGCTGATGAACTATCTGTTTCGCGCCCACTATCCCATTGCCTACCACGCCGTGCTGGGCATCGTCATTGCCTCCACACTGCTGATCGTGCCCACGGCCTATACCGGCATCGCCGACGTGGTGGGTGCGCTCCTCTGCTTTGCCGCCGGCTTCGCCGTGGCGTTTTTGCTGGATAAAATGGATACAAGGCCTAAAGATGCAAGCACTGTAAAGTGAAAACACATGACAGCTATTTTGGGGGATAGGACGTATTTACCCCACAGGATGGAACAAAAAGAGGGGGGAGCCGACCGGCTCCCCCCAAAAACAGTTCCGATTAAGCGTCAAACAGTCCCAGAATGATGATGCCCACCACCACGGTGGCGATGGCGAGATAGTGGCGGACGGTGAGTTTCTCCTTCAGGAAAATCCGTCCCCACACCACCGACAGCACACAGTAGGCGGAGATGATGGGCGCGGCGAGGGCGACGTGCTCCTCGTCGGCGATGGCGTAGATATAGGCGAACTGCCCGGCGGTTTCGCAGATGGCACCCAAATATTTGGGCGCTTCCATCTTGGGCACCAGCCGCTGCTTGCGGATGACCACCACATAGAGGAAGCAGACCACCGCCACGGCAAAGAAGGTCAGCTCATAGGCGACGTTGGCAGAGTCCTCGTTGAGCTTGCGGAGCACCAAACTGTCTGCAAAGGTGCCCAGTGCGTCCAACAGACAGTAGAGAATGGGGAGGGTCAGCGCCACCCAGGACTTGGCGTATTTGATGTTGGACTTCTTTTGCCGCTCGGCGCGGAGGGACTCATCCTCGTGCGCCTCGACAAAGCCCAAGCCCACCACACCCACGCAGACCAGCGCCGTGGCAAACAGCTGCCAGCCGCTGATGGCACCGATGCCGCCGGTGATCAGGCACAGCACCGCCAC
The DNA here is from genome assembly GCA_036656515.1 of Oscillospiraceae bacterium. Classification (GTDB taxonomy): domain Bacteria; phylum Bacillota; class Clostridia; order Oscillospirales; family Oscillospiraceae; genus Oscillibacter. Next base: position 11,303 of record JAVVOA010000027.1, read on the forward strand.
CAGTGCGCCGGAGGAATTGCAGATGGGGGAGGAGATGGATAGCTCGATGTACCGCAGTCCCACATAGCCCAGCGTCATGGACAGAATGTAGAGAATGGAGACCGGGAGATAGGTGAGCATAATACCAAGGGTAACCACCGCGCCGCCCACGAAAATCTCATAGCAGGCATGGAGTCCCATGACGAGACCCACCGCCATGACCATTTTCAGATGGCTGTATTTGTCCTTCGGGTCACGACAGCCGATTTTAGAGAATAAATCCGAGCCGCTCCAACAGAGCAGCGCAATCAGTGAAAGCCAGAACCACATATAGGTCTCCTAAACAATATTAGATTTTAGATGAGGGAACCTCTGATTCAATCGCATTGTGCAGATTGGCGAGCAGATTTTTTGTCTGGCGAGCCAAAAACCCGCAGGAATACTGACGTATTGCAAGGATTTTTGGCGATGTCCAGACGGAAAAGACGCCGACAAGATGTGCGATGGGATTTATTCAGAGGTTCCTTGGAGTTTGCGTTTACAGGGTCACCAGACCCGCTTCGACCATCTTTTGCAGGGACATGAGAATGCCCAGCTTGGCGTGATGCCATGTCAGACCGCCCTGAAAATAGACAGCATAGGGCGGACGCATGGGTCCGTCGGCAGACAGCTCGATGGAGGAGCCCTGCACAAAGGCCCCTGCCGCCATGATCACGTCCGCGTCATAGCCCGGCATGGGGGCGGGCTCGGGGCTGACATAGCTGTCCACCGGCGCGGCGGCTTGGATGCCCTTGCAAAAGGCGCGCATCCCCTCCGGCGTGCCCAGCTCCACCGCCTGAATGATGTCGTGTCTGGTCTCGGTGCTGTTGGGGATGACGGAAAAGCCCAGTGTTTCATAGATGTTGGCGGCAAAGATCGCGCCCTTGAGTGCGCCGGACACCACCGTGGGTGCCAGGAACAGCCCCTGATAAAAGGCGGGCATCAGCCCCAAATTCGCGCCTACCTCCTGTCCCAAGCCCGGGGCGGAGAGTCGATAGGCACAGCGCTCCACACAGTGGGCACTGCCGCAGATATAGCCGCCGATGGGGGCAAGTCCGCCGCCGGGATTCTTGATGAGACTGCCCACGATCATGTCCGCACCCACGTCGGACGGTTCCGCAGTCTCCACAAATTCGCCGTAGCAATTGTCCACCATGCAGACAACGCCGGGCTTGACCGACTTGCAGAACGCGATCAGCTCGCCGATTTCCGCCACGCCGAAGGAGGGGCGGGTCTGATAGCCCTTGGAGCGCTGGATGGTGATGAGCTTGGTCTTCTCGGTGATGGCGCGGCGGATGTTGTCATAGTCAAAGGTGCCGTCCGCCAGCAGATCCACCTGACGATAGGTGACACCGTATTCCATCAGACTGCACTGGGAGGGTCGGATGCCGATGACCTCCTCCAGCGTGTCATAGGGGCGACCCACCGGGGAGAGCAGCTCGTCCCCGGGCAGGAGATTGGCAGACAGCGCCACCGTCAGCGCATGGGTGCCGCAGGTGATCTGGGGGCGCACCAGCGCCGCCTCGGTGTGGAAGCAGTCGGCATAGACCCGCTCCAAATTGTCCCGCCCCTCGTCGTCATAGCCATAGCCGGTGGTGGCGGCGAAGTGGGTGGCGTTGACCCGGTTTTTCTGCATAGCGCCGATGACCTTGCACTGGTTGTATTCCGCGATGCGGTCGATTTCGTCAAATCGCTCCCGCAGTGCCTGTAAAATGGTTTCGCCGAAGGCGTGGACAGCGGGGGAGACCCCCAACTGCCCGTACATGGTTTCCGTATCTATCACGATTCTGAGATCCTTTCGGTTTTTTCGGGAAAGGTGATGCCGCCACAGCGCATCAGCACCCGCAGGGGGTAAACACCCGACAGATAATACTGGCAATACCAGTCATAGGTGGCGGCGGGCACCTGTTGCAGCTCCGGTGCCTCGCAGCGGAACAGCTCGAAGGTGGTCTGGTCGCCGGAGAGCAGGGCGGCAATCAGCTCCCGCTTGTCCTCCTCTAACAGACGGGCAAAGCAGGCATCCATCAGGACGGCGCAGGCGCGCTCCTCCTCCTCGCCGTATTGCTCCAGATGTCCCACCCAATACAGGAAGTCCTGGGGGTCGATATCGGCGTGGGCGGCGACTTGGGACAGCTTGAAAAACGCCAGCCAATCCTGACGCTGCAAAATGTCGATCAAGTACGCCACCAGTCCCTCGTCCAGCAGGATGCTGTTCATAAAGATGTCGAAGGGGTGGAGGGGCGGCTCCCGTCCCATGGCCTCATCGGGGAAATTGGGGGGCACCTCCTCTGTCTCGGCGCAGAGCCCCGCCATGGCGACGAGCGCGTCCTCCAGATGGAAGGCGGCATAGACCTCCTGGGGGATGGTCAGCCCGGCTTCGTCAGCACAGGCGCGGACAAAGGCCGGGATGTCTGTGACCTGCTCCCGCAGGGAGAGGGCGCGGTCTGTCTCTGTGCTGCCCTCCAAGGTGATGCCGGCTGGTGGGGGGCGGATTCCCTCGCAGATTTCGCCAATGAATTGCAGGTAATACTCCCATAACGTCATTGCTTTTCCCTCACTTTCGCAAAATAAGACTTTACCATAAACAGACAGAAATTGCAACCGGCGATCCGGTCTGGTTTTCAGATCCGGTCACAGCATACAGGGGACATTTCGGCGACCAACCGCGCCATATCCGCTGGCAGGTCAGCTGTAAAGTGCAACTCCTTGCCGGTGATCGGGTGGGTCAGCCACAGCTGTGCAGAGTGGAGAGCGGGGCGATCAATCAGCCCGACCTCCTCCGTGCCATAGAGCCAGTCCCCCGCCAGCGGAAAGCCCAAGGCGGCCAGGTGTACCCGCAGCTGGTGGGTGCGTCCCGTGTGGGGGGTCAGCGCCAGCAGGGTGAGACCGCCGCCGACTTGCAGGGACGCATAGTCGGTGCAGGCGGCAAGACCGCCCGCGCCGCATCGGCGTTTGATGACGGAGTCCGGGTCCCGGGCAATGGGCAGCTCGATCCGCCCCCTCGGCGGCGTGACCGTCCCCACGGCGACGGCGAGATAGCTGCGGCGCAGTCCGCCGTCCGCCATCGCCCCCCGCAGTCGGTCGTGGAGATAGCCGGATTTGGCGATGACCATCAGACCGGTGGTGCCCTTGTCCAGCCGATTGACCGGGTGGAACACGCCGTCCAAATGGGTGGCCAGCGCGGCGGCGACGGTGGGTGCCTCCGGTGCGAAGGTGGAGGGATGCACCAGCAGTCCCGCCGGCTTGTCGATCACCAGCAGATCGTCGTCCTCCCACACAATGTGGATGGGGAAGTCGATAGGCGGGATGGCAGAGCTGCCCCGGTCGCCGATCTCCACGGTCAGCACGTCGCCGGGGGTCACCCGGGCGGTGACAAACACCCGATTCCCATTGAGACAGATGCCGGTCTCCTGCTGCTTCAGTCCGACAATGGCGTGGGCAGAGAGCAGCAATTCGTGCCGCAGCAGGGTTCGCACGGTTTTTCCGCCCAGTGCGGGGGAGATTTCCAGAGTCAAGGTGCGCATAGGCGGCAGCCCCCTCCTTGTGTTTTTACCAGAATACCACAAAAATGCTGGAAAGACAAAAAAATTGTGGTATACTAAATCAGTGCGCAAACGTTTTTGCCCTGCTTTTTGAAAAAAGCGGGCGTAGACTGGCTTTGCCGCCCGGCGGCAACCGTGTCGCGATTCAAATTTATCTGCCCACGGGGGAAAGAGGTATCCTATGCTACTATCCGCAGAACATCTATCCATCAACTTCGGCGACCGACAATTGCTGGAGGATGTCAATCTATATGTAAACGACGGCGACAAAATCGGCATCATCGGTGTCAACGGCACCGGAAAATCCACGCTCCTGCGGATTCTGGCGGGGTTTTTGCCGCCGGACGGGGGCACGGTGTCCCGGGATCCCAACGTGCAGATCAGCTTTTTGCCCCAGAACCCGGTGATGCAGGACGATGCCACGGTGTTAGAACAGGTTTTTCTCAGCTTTCCGGCGGAGTTTCGGGCGCTGAACGAATACGAGGCACGGGCCATGCTCACCCAGTTGGGTATCAGCGATTTTGGACAGCGGGTGGGCACCCTCTCCGGCGGACAGCGCAAGCGGGTGGCGTTGGCGGCGGCGCTGATCCATCCGTCGGATGTGCTGATTTTAGACGAACCCACCAACCATCTGGACAGTGAGATGGTGGCGTGGCTGGAGCAGCGTCTGATCCGCCGGCGGGGCGGTCTGCTGATGGTGACCCATGACCGCTATTTCTTGGAGCGGGTGGTGAACCACATCACCGAGGTGTCCCAGAGCAAGCTCTATCACTACGAGGCGAATTACTCCCACTATTTGGAGCTGAAGGCACAGCGTCAGGAGATGGAGGAGGCCGGCGAGCGCAAGCGCCAAGCCATCCTGCGCATTGAATACCAGTGGATTTCACGGGGCTGTCAGGCGCGGCGCACCAAGAGCCGGGATCGCATTGACCGCTATGAGGAGCTGAAAAACCGCACCGCCCCGGAGACGGACAGCACCGTCCGGATAGCGGAGACGGTGACCCGTCTGGGGCGGAAGACCATCGAGCTGTCCCACGTCTCCAAGGCCTTCGACGGGCGGACGGTGGTGGGGGATTTCTCCTATTCCATGGAGCGGAATGACCGCATCGGCATCGTGGGGCGCAACGGCGTGGGCAAATCCACCCTCCTGCGCATCATCGACGGCGAGCTGCTGCCGGATTCCGGCGAGGTGGAGCGGGGTGCCACGGTGAAAATCGGCTATTTCTCCCAAGAGGGACGGGAGCTGGATCTCAACCAGCGGGTCTATGACTTCATCCGCGCCATCGGCGAGGAGATCAAAACCGACGAGGGGACATTTTCCGCCTCCCAGATGATGGAGCGGTTTCTGTTTCCCACCGAGCTGCAATCCGTGCCCATCGGACGGCTGTCCGGCGGCGAGCGCCGCCGCCTGTATCTGCTGTCCATTTTGATGGAGGCACCCAACATCCTGCTGTTTGACGAGCCGACCAACGATCTGGATATCACCACGCTGTCGATTTTAGAGGACTATTTGGAGAGCTTTCCCGGCGCGGTGCTGGCGGTGTCCCATGACCGGTTTTTTCTGGACAAAATCGCCGACGATATCTTTGAGCTGCGAGAGGGCGGCGACATTCGGCGCTATACGGGCAACTATTCGGACTATGCCCAAAAGCGCCGGGAGGAGGACGCGCCCAAGCAGGAGCGTCCCAAGACGGAGACCGTCCGCACCCGGGTGCAAAAGCTGAAATTCACCTTTCGGGAGCAGCGGGAGTTCGACAGCATCGACGGGGACATCGCCGCCGTGGAGACGGCGCTTGCGGAAAATCAGACGGCGCAGGGACAGTCCGGCAGCGACTATGTGCGGTTGCAGGAATTGCAGGCACAGCAGACGGTATTGCAGCAGGACTTGGAGGAAAAAATGGAGCGCTGGGTCTATTTAAACGATTTGGCGGAGCAGATTGCCGCCCAAAACACATAGCATACTAGCATATAGGAGGATACCATGGCAGAAAAACGAACGGTCTGTCTGATGAATGATTCCTTTCCCCCGCTGATTGACGGGGTGGCAAATACGGTGGTGAACTACGCCGCCTGCTTTCAAAAAAACCACGGCAACGCCATTGTCGCCACGCCCTTCCATCCCGACGCGGTGGATGACTATCCCTTTCCCGTGGTGCGCTATCGCAGCTTTGACACCACGAAGTTGGTGGGCTATCGCGCCGGCTATCCCTTTTCGGTAGAGGCCATGCGCCAGATGGAGGCGGCGGATATCGACGTGATTCACAGCCATTGCCCCTTTGTCTCCACCATTTTGGCCCGCACCCTGCGGGATGTGGTGGACGCGCCGGTGATTTTCACCTATCACACCAAGTTTGACATCGACATCGCCAAGATTCTCTCCGTGCGTCCGGCACAGGAGAAGGCGGTGCGTCTGGTGGTCAAAAACGTGCAGGCCTGCGACGAGGTCTGGGTGGTCAGCCGGGGCGCAGGGGAAAATCTGCGGAGCCTTGGCTATGAGGGCGACTATCGGATCATGGAAAACGGCGTGGAGTTCCCCAAGGGACGGATTGCGCCGGACAGGGTGGCGGCGGTCACCGGCGGCGTGCTCTCTCCCACAGACACACCGGTCTATCTCTTTGTGGGACGCATGATGTGGTACAAGGGACTGCGCATTATTTTCGATGCCCTGCGTCAATTAAAGGCGGCGGGGCAGCCCTTTCGCATGGTGCTCATCGGCGATGGCGAGGATCGCCCCTCCATGGAGAACTATGCGGCGGGCATCGGACTGGCGGACGACTGCATCTTTACCGGTGCCATCCGAGATCGAGAGGCCTTGCAGGCGTGGTATTCCCGGGGGGATCTGTTCCTGTTTCCCTCCACCTATGACACCAACGGCATCGTGGTGCGAGAGGCGGCCTCCTGTGGGCTTGCCAGCGTCCTCATTGAGGGCAGCTGTGCAGCCGAGGGGATCACCGACGGGCGCAACGGCTATCTCATCCAGGAAAACGCCGCCTCGATGGCGGCACTGCTCACAAGGCTGGCCGGCGAGACAGCCGCCATGCATCAGGTGGGGGACACGGCGATGGAGGAGATCTATCTCTCGTGGGAGGACAGTGTGGCGCGGGCGGCAGAGCGGTATGAAATCGTGCTGGATCGCTATCGCAGCGGACAGATTTCCAGAAAGCCCCAGATATCAGACGGGTTTATCAAGGCGACCAGCGAGCTGATGGAGGGTGTCCAGCGCGCTCGGAACTTCCGGGATGACCCGGTGGGCGAAATCCGCGCCATACACGATTTGCAACGCGCCCGGGTGGGTCGTATCAAGGACAGCTTTTGGCAGTATCTGGATCGCTATCTCTAATTTCAGACGGACAGACCGCGGGGGCGGATGCGAGCTGGAATGGATGGAACCAGCAATATCTGGAAAAAATCTGGTTGCGCAAGTGAAATGGGGTGTGATGCCGGATGTGGGAGCGTATTGAGGAGACCAAGGTAGAAGAAATCAAAAAAGGCTATCGGCGGATCAATGAAAAATGGCTGCATATTCATTTCTATGCCATGGCCTACCTGACGCTGTTTGCCTGTGTGATGGAAGTGGTCATGTTTTTTGTGCTGAACCGCGTGGGCCTCATCACCATTTCACAAGAGATGTATCTTCTGCGCTATCTGGCGGTGCCGGTCAGTGTCAACCTGACACTGGTGTACCTCTGTTTTTGGGTACAGCGCAGTCGACGCTGCTCCTCCGGCGTGAAAATCTATGTCATTTCTCTGGCCTTTCTGACAATTGCCTTTGTGCTGTACAGTGTACACAATGTGTTTCCCTCCCTCTATCTGCTGTTTGCCATTCCGCTGGCACTGACGGCGGTCTATGGCGACCTGATGCTGACCACGCTGATTGCGGCACTCAGCCTGTTGGGCAAGGTGGCGGCGGATTTGCTGGTGCGGTGGGATCCGGAAAGAGTCGGCGTGTTTAGCGACTCCCTCCAAGTGACCGATTTCTTCCTGTCCCTGCTGTTTTTGGTGGTTTTCTATGTGATTTGTATTCTGATCATTCGGATCGAGCAGGAAAAGAACAATGTCAGCATTCAAAAAGAGCTGGAGCGTCTGCGCCTGCGAGAGAGAACCATTACGGATGAGCTGACGGGTATTCCCAACCGCGCGGCGCTGCGAGAGGCGTTTATCAAAATGGAGCACGACGAGACGGCGGCGGTCTATTGGCTGGCCATGCTGGATGTGGACAATTTCAAGAAGATCAACGATACCCAAGGGCATCAAAAGGGAGACCGCTATCTACAGGAGCTGGGCGCTGTGCTAAACACCATCTGCGAGGCGGCGCGCCCTTTTCGCTTTGGCGGGGATGAATTTTGCATCCTGTTTTGCAATGCGACCCGGGAGATGGTGCTGGAAACCTGTGAGACCGTGCAGGCGGACTATGCCAAGCGCTTGGCGGCGTTGAATCTGAAAAATGCGACCCTCAGCATCGGTGCTGCCCGCTATCGCAACGGCGAATCCCCCGCAGAGTTGCTCGAGTCCGCCGACGATCTGCTCTATCGTGCCAAGGAGAAACGGGATGCCATTTTATTGGAGCCCTCGGAACCGGCGGTACCGCTCTCCGCCATTGAGAGATTTTCGGCGGTATTTGCGTCGGAACCCCCGGAGGAGTCTGTGGACGCGGAGACCCGGCAGGACACAGCCCAGTCCGACTGAAAAATCACAAAAAGCATCCCGCCTCACAGTCAGGCGGGATGCTTTTGTCGTTGAGACATTATAGCCGCTGGGATTTATCCCCGGCAAACCACATGTTATAGGTCTGCTGATAGACCGCGAGAGTGCTTTCGGTGTGACAGACCATCCGCACCTGCTCCGGCAGGGAGTGGGTGTCCAGAAAGTCCATGATGGTGTGGAGGGCGACGGTGGCGGCCTGGGCGATGGGATAGCCATATGCCCCGGTGCTGATGGAGGGGAAGTCCAGGGTGCGGTAGCCGTTTTCCGCCGCCAGCTCCAAGGCGTTGCGATAGCAGGCAGCCAGAAGCGCCGCCTCATTTTCGCCGCCGCCCTGCCAGATGGGGCCGGCGGAGTGGATGACGTGGCGGGCGGGCAGGTCATAGCCCGCCGTCAGTTTCACCTCTCCGGTGAGACAGCCGTGCATTTTGCGGCATTCCTCCAACAGCCGGGGGCCTGCCACCCGGTGAATCGCGCCGTCCACACCGCTGCCCCCCAGCAGGGAGGTGTTGGCGGCGTTGACGATGGCATCTACCTCCGACTGGGTGATGTCGCCTAAAATCAATTCAAAACGAGCCATAATTTCCTCTTTTCCATCCTTTTATTGGATTGCCATATCCCGCGCAGTATGGTCTCATGCCTTTTGTAAATAGGCATCGCAGACGCGATTTGCCTCATAGGAAAGCTTTCCCTCGTCCACGGTGACCAGCTGTCCCTGCTCCACCACGACCTTGCCTGCCACCACGGTGGTGTCCACCGCGCCCCGCAGGCCGACGGTGGCCAGCACGGACTTGGGGTCGTACAGACTGCCCACCAGCTCCAATCGACGGCTGTCCACCAAAAAGAGGTCGGCGCACTTGCCGATTTCCAGCGAGCCGATGTCCTCCCGTCCCAGCAGACGGGCGCTGCCCCGGGTCGCCAGCTTCAGCAGGTCATAGCCCGACGGCGCGTCCTTGCTGGAATGGAGACGGTGGAGCAGATAGGCCACCCGCAGCTCCTCCATCAGGGACGAGCCGTCGTTGGAGGCGGAGCCGTCCACCGCCAGCCCCACAGGGATGCCCAGACGCAGCATCTCCGGCACCCGCGCCACGCCGGAGGCCAGCTTCATATTGGAGATGGGGCAGTGGGCGACGCCGGTGCCTGTCCGCGCCAGCTCGCGAAGCTCCTCGTCGTTAAAGTGGATGCCGTGGGCAAACCAGACATCCCTGCCTGTCCAGCCCAGAGATGCCATATAGGCCAGCGGACGCAGCCCGCATTTTTCCAGTGTAAACCGCTCCTCATCCTTGGTCTCGCAGAGATGGGTATGGAGCCGCACCCCGTATTGCCGCGCCAAAATTGCGCTCTGCCGCAGGAGCTCGGCAGAGACGGAGAAGGGCGAGCAGGGTGCCAGCACCACCTGATGCATGGAGCCAACCGATGGATCGTGATAGCGCTCGATGGCTGCTGTGGAGTCCCGCAGGATTTCGTCCACCGTCTGCACCACGGAATCCGGGGGCAGACCGCCGTCCTTGCGGGAGAGATCCATGCTCCCCCGGGAGGCGTGCAGCCGGATGCCCAGGGCATCGGCGGCGGCAAATTGCGCGCCCAACAGATCGCCGCTGCCGGCGGGGAAGACGTAGTGGTGGTCAAAGCAGGTGGTGCAGCCGTGCTTTAACAGCTCGCCCAGCCCGGTGAGAGAGGACAGGCGAACCACCTCGCTGTCCAGCCCCTTCCAGATGTCATACAGGGCGGTGAGCCAGTCGAACAGCTCCATATTCTGCACCTGGGGCAGATTGCGGGAAAAGGTCTGGTACAGGTGGTGGTGGGTGTTCACCAGCCCGGGATAGCACAGCATATGACTGCCGTCGATGACCCGGTCGGCGGTGGGGGGACAGTCCTGCCCCATGGCGCGAATCAAACCGTCCTCGCAGTAGACATCCACGTTTTTCAGAACCCGATCCCGGTCGTCGCAGGTGACCAGCGTGTCCAGCTTTTGAAGCAGCAGAGAAGACATGAAATCGCCCTCCATCTTGGCTGTTATTTTGCAGGGGATCGCCCCGTGGGCGTTTCTCCCAGTATAGAAAGAATTACGCAAAAAAGCAAATCTTTTTTTGTGAGCCCTAACAAAAAGACAGCGAAATCCATTGCGGAAGCGGCGGAAGCCTGTTATAATGCAACCAAATCTGAAAACCATACAAGGAGGAACGGCAATGTTAGATATTTTTGAAATTTTGGGGCCGGTGATGGTGGGACCCTCCAGCTCCCATACCGCCGGGGCGGTGCGCATTGGCAATATGGCGCGGACGCTGCTGGGCGGTGTCCCCAAGCTGGCGGACATCGGCTTGCACGGCTCCTTTGCCGAGACCGGCTTGGGACACGGCACGGATCGGGCGCTCATCGCGGGTCTGCTGGGCATGAAGCCGGACAATATGGAGATTCCCCACAGCTTTGAGCTGGCGGCGGAGCAGGGCTTGCGGTTTCAAATTCACGAAATCCAGCTGCGGGAGGCGCATCCCAACACAGCGGTTTTGGAGCTGACCCATCCCGACGGGCACAAGCTGAAAATGCAGGCGTGCTCCACCGGCGGCGGACGGATCCTGGTGAACAAGCTGGACGATATCGAGGTGGAATTCACCGGCGCGTACCACACGCTGGTCATCCGCAACCGGGATGACTGCGGCTATCTGGCGGACGTGACCACGGCGCTGTCCCGGGCGCAGGTGAATATCGCCAATATGCAGCTGTGTCGGCGGAACAAGGGCGGCGCGGCAATGATGGTGATTGAGACGGATCAGCCGGTGCCCCCCACGCTCATCGAGCTTTTGGGCGAGTTGGAGGGGATTGAGCAGATCACCTATTACGAGAAGGAGGACGCATAACATGGCACTGGATTCGATGCAGGAAATTTTGGATAGGGCGGCGGAGTCGGGCAAGCCCTTTTGGGAAATTGTGCTGGACACGGACATGGAGTCCCGCGAGGTCACCCGGGACGATTCCGTGGAGAAAATGCGCTTTACTTGGCGCAGCATGGTGGCGTCGTCCGACGCATACACAGGGGAGCGCAGGTCTGTCAGCGGTCTGGTGGGAGGCGACGGCGCGAAAATGCGGGCGTTCATCCAGTCCGGGCGGATGATTGGCGGCAATCTGCTGGGCGAGATCATCGCCGAGGCACTGGCGATGGGCGAGTCCAACGCCTGCATGCGCAAAATCGTGGCGGCACCCACGGCAGGTGCCTGCGGCGTGCTGCCCGCTGTCCTGATTCCCATGTATCGCTGGGAGATCGCCACGGAGACCAAGATTTTGCAGTCCCTCTATGTCGCCAGCGGCATCGGCGCAGTGATTGCCTATCGGGCGTGCATCTCCGGCGCGTCCGGCGGCTGTCAGGCGGAGATCGGTTCGGCCTCCGCTATGGCGGCGGGCGCACTGGTGCATCTGCGGGACGGCACGGCAGACCAGATTGCAAACGCCGTGGCCATGGCGCTGAAAAACCTCATGGGACTCATCTGCGATCCCGTGGCGGGACTGGTGGAGGTACCCTGCGTCAAGCGCAACGTCATCGGCGCGATGAACGCCGTCAGCGCGGCGGACATGGCGCTGGCGGGCATCGAGAGCCGGGTGCCGGTGGACGAGGTCATCGACGCAATGGGCGACGTGGGTCGCCACATGCCCATCGAGTTCCGCGAGACTGCGCTGGGCGGTCTGGCAGCTACCCCCTTCGGCTGCGCCGTCCGGGATCAGCTGGCGGAAAAGCGCAACGCCGCCTCTGCGCGGTTGGAGTGGTAGCGGGGGGGACGGGAGTACGAGGGGTACGGAGAGTACGCCAACTTTTTGAAAAAAGTTGGACAAAAACTT
>JAVVOA010000028.1:0-21205 GCA_036656515.1 Oscillospiraceae bacterium
GATGACATCCGCCCCTTTGTGTTGTCAAATAGCTAGAAACGAAAGCTGTCTGGAAAATTGACGTAGGGTCGGATCCCATCCGACCCTACTGGCATGTTCGCCGAATATTTATAAGTCTCATGCAAGGGGAAAGCCCAACATGATTTGATCATTAAAGTTTTTGCCCCGCTTTTTTCAAAAAGCGGGCGTACTCTCCGTACTCTCCGTGGTGGACGGGGTTGGCGGAAAAAACACCGCCGGCGTATTCCGCCGACGGTGTTATATGGCCGCGAGTAAAACTATAAGCCGGGTTCTGTATTTGACAGTCATCTATCTAGCCGCGGCGTTGCCACCGCGATCCAGCCACCCCGGGAGCGGCCGGGTCGACCATATGCTCCCATACCGGTGTTGCTCCGAATAGAGTTTACAGCGATGGGCACTCTCGTACCATCGGGTGAGCTCTTACCTCACCTTTCCATCCTTACCGGCAAAAAGCCGGCGGTTTATTTCTGTTGCACTTTTCCTGAAGTCGCCTTCGGCGGGCGTTACCCGTTATTCTTACCCTGTGGAGCCCGGACTTTCCTCATGGACGTCCTTTCGGCGCTGTCCACGCGACCATCTGTTTTACTCGCGGGTATTATTGTAACCAATTCCCGGAAAAAAGTCAACCCCCGCATAGGACGGGCGATTCCCCACATAGGATGCGTGGAGAGAACGACCGGACTGTGACATGAAAGGGGCGGAGCATAACGATGCAATGCAGGATCCGAGACTTGCGGTGCAAGGAGGTCATCAACATCTGCGATGGCTGTCGATTGGGCTTTGTGGGCGATGTGGACGTGAAAATTCCGGAGGGGCAGGTCTGCGCCATCGTGGTGTTCGGCCCCTATCGCTTTTTCGGTTTATTTGGCAGAGGCGAGGAATACTACATCCCTTGGGATTGCATCCAGCGGGTGGGGGACGACATCATCTTGATCGACAAGCCCTTCCCCCGGCAAAATCCCGCCTGCGAGCGAAAAAAGCGCCGCCGCTTTTAAGCGCCCTCCCTGTCCTGCAAAAGGGCGGGGGGCGGAGATATGCAAGTTTTTGCCCCACTTGGGAGGGAAAGGGGGCATATCCTGCCCTTGCCGCTGTGGGTCGACCGAAATTGTGGAGATTTTCGGGGGAAAGGGTAAAAAGTCCTTGCATTACCGGGTGAAATATGATACTATATTCCAGCATTCCACACAGCGCGGGACTCTCTGTCTGTGCCAATTCGGCTGGCAGTAGGGGATGAAAACGCTGGAGGTTCAAACTAAATTTTATTGGAGGAACACTAAAAAATGGGAAATCAAAACGTCGTATCCATGAAGGCACTGCTGGAAGCAGGCGTGCATTTCGGTCACCAGACCCGTCGCTGGAACCCCAAGATGGCACCTTATATCTACACCGAGCGCAACGGTATTTATATCGTCGATTTGCAGAAGACCGTCCGCAAGCTGGAGGAAGCCTATAACTTCGTCCGTCAGCTGTCCGAAAACGGCCAGACCATTCTGTTCGTCGGCACCAAGAAGCAGGCGCAGGACGCTATCCGCGAGGAAGCTGTCCGCTGCGGTCAGTATTTCGTCAACGCCCGTTGGTTGGGCGGCATGATGACCAACTTCAAGACCATGCGCACCCGCGTGGATCGTCTGCATCAGCTGAAGACCATGCAGGAGGACGGCACTTTTGACATGCTGCCCAAGAAGGAAGTCATGAAGCATCTGGGCGAGATCGCCAAGCTGGAAAAATATCTGGGCGGCGTCACCGACATGCGCAAGCTGCCCGGTGCCCTGTTCATCGTGGACACTCGCAAGGAGCGCAACGCCATCGCCGAGGCACACAAGCTGGGCATTCCCGTTGTGGCCATCGCCGACACCAACTGCGATCCCGACGAGATTGACTATGTCATCCCCGGCAACGACGATGCCATCCGCGCCATCAAGCTGATCGCCTCCATCATGGCAAACGCGATGATCGAGGGCAAGCAGGGCGAGGAGACCGCTGAGGCGGAGAAGGCTGCCGAGGCAGCTGAAAAGGCAGAATAATTTTACATCGGCGCAAAAACGCGTCGATTGACGAAAAAGTTTGGAGGAATCGTACAATGGCTTTTACTGCTACAGATGTAAAAAATCTGCGTGAAATGACCGGTGTCGGCATGATGGACTGCAAAAAGGCACTCACCGCCAACGAGGGTGATATGGAGAAGGCTGTGGAATGGCTCCGGGAAAAGGGCATGGCAGCCTCCGCGAAAAAAGCAACCCGTATCGCCGCCGAGGGCATGGCCTATGCCGCCGTGTTGGATGGCGTGGGCGTGGTGGTCGAGGTGAACGCCGAGACCGACTTCGTGGGTAAGAACGAGAAATTTGTGGACTTTGTCCATGGCATCGCCGCCCTTGTCGCCCGGGAGAATCCCGCCGATCTGGACGCGCTGATGAACTGCAAATACAACGGCACCGACCTGACCGTCACCCAGCAGCAGCAGGAGATGGTTCTGGTTATCGGCGAAAACATCAAGGTGCGCCGCTTTGCCCGCTTTGCAGACGGCATCTCCGTCCCCTATATCCACGCCGGCGGCAAAATCGGCGTGCTGGTCAACCTGACCGTCTCTGCCGGACTCGAGGACAAGGTGCAGGAGCTGGGCAAGGATCTGGCCATGCAGATGGCAGCTCTGAATCCCCGTTTCTTGGACAAGAGCGAGGTCGGACAGGACGTGCTGGACGAGGAAAAGAAGATTATGCTGGTGCAGATGGAGAGCGATCCCAAGATGGCCGCCAAGCCTGAAAAGGTCAAGGAAGGCATCGTCTCCGGCAAGCTGGGCAAGTTCTATAAGGAAAATTGCCTGTTGCAGCAGGAATTTGTCAAGGACAACAGCATGAGTGTCGAGCAGTATGTGGCGGCAACCGCCAAAGAGCTGGGCGGCACCATCGCGCTGAAGACTGCCGTGCGCTTTGAAAAGGGCGAGGGCATCGAGAAGCGTCAGGACGATTTCGCCGCAGAAATCGCCTCCTTGGTGAAATAAAACAAGCGACGAAAAGACCATCCCGATTGGGATGGTCTTTTTTGCGACGTCAGCGCTGGTTCTGATTCTGATTTTTATTTTCCTTCTGATTGCCGGCCTGATTGCTGGTCTGGTTGGGCTGGGTCTTGTTCTCTTTTTTGTTTTCCTTCTGATTGCAGTTCTTTTCGTTAGACATAAACGGCACCCCCTTTCCTATGGGAATTGAAGTCGCCATGAGTACGGGTCGCTATGGGGTATTTTGACCGGGCGGCGGGGGATTTATACCCATACTGCCCAAAAAAGTTTTCAGAGCGGTCACAATTTTCCGGCGGAAGGGGATGGAAAAAAGCGGGCATTTATGCTATACTCAATACATCTGATTGCAAAGCAGCGGGGAGGCGAGGACTTGGAGCAACGACCACTGGCGGACGAAATTCGCCCTCAAAATTTGGACGAGGTGGTGGGGCAGCGGCATCTGCTGGGCAAGAACGCCGTCCTGCGCCGTATCATCGAGAGCGGTGCGTCCACCAACATGGTGTTTTACGGACCCTCCGGCACCGGGAAGACCACCATCGCCAATCTGATTGCCCAGCGCACCCAACGCACCCTCTATCGCTTAAACGCCACCACCGCCTCGTTGCAGGACATCCGGGACATCATCGGGGACGTGGGGACACTGCTGGCACCCGGTGGAGTGCTCCTCTATCTGGACGAAATCCAGTATTTCAACAAAAAGCAACAGCAGAGCCTGTTGGAATTCATGGAGAACGGCAAGATTACCCTGATTGCCTCCACCACCGAAAATCCCTATTTCTATGTGTACAGCGCCCTGCTCTCCCGGAGCACGGTGTTCGAGTTTAAGCCTGTCCCCCCGGCGGATGCCTGTCCGGCGGTTCAGCGGGCGCTTTCCATCGTGCAGGGGCGGTCACAGCTGCCCCTCTCGTGGGAGGACGGGGTGCCGTTGGAGATTGCCACCGCCTGCGGCGGCGATGTTCGGAAGGCAATCAATGCCGTGGAGCTGTTGGCGCAGGCGGCACTGCCGGTGGACGGCAAGCTATTGCTGACAAGTGAAGACGCTTGTCAGGTCGCACAGCGCAGTGCCATGCGCTATGACCGGGATGGCGATGCCCACTTTGATATTCTCTCCGCCCTGCAAAAATCCATCCGTGGCTCCGACCCGGATGCGGCGATGCATTATCTGGCGCGGCTGTTAGAGGCGGGGGATTTGCTGTCGCCCTGCCGCCGTCTGCTGGTGATCGCGGCGGAGGATGTGGGCTTGGCGTATCCCCAGGCCATTGTGGTGACCAAGGCCTGCGTGGATGCCGCCCTACAGGTGGGACTGCCGGAGGCGCGTCTGCCGCTGGCAGAGGCGGCGTTGCTGCTGGCCACCGCCCCCAAGTCCAACTCCGCCCACAATGCCATCAATGCCGCCATGAGCGATGTGGCAAAGGGGAAAACCGGCGATATTCCCCGTCAACTGCAAAACGTACACGCGGATACCACCGGCTTCGACAACCGTCAAAATTACAAATACCCCCATGATTTCCCCAATCACTATGTAAAGCAACAATACTTGCCAGACCTTCTGCGAGAGGCACATTACTATGCATATGGCGAGAATAAGACCGAGGCGGCGGCAAAGCGCTATTGGGAGGACATCAAGGGTTCGTAAAATCCGTCTCCACGGCGGGCTTTCCATATCCGGCGGGGGAGTAGATCCAGCGCTCCAATTGTCCGTCGGTGATTTGATAGCGTATGGGCGGCGCGGGCTGGCTTCTGCCCAGCACTTCGATGATTTGCAGCTTGACTTTCATCCGCTCCGGCTGGATGTTTTTCAGGAAAACCGACACATAGTCGCCTGCCGCCACCCCGGGATGGCTGTCCGCCAGACCGGAGAGGTTGGGGGTCAGCTCCACGAAAACGCCATAGGGCTGGACAGAGCGGACGATGCCCCGCACCGTCTCGCCCACCCGATAGGCGCTGGCGTTTTCCAGCCAAGTGCCCAGCAGCTCCTTGTGGGTCAGATGGAATCGTTGCAGCACGGGATCCACCCCCGCGATGACCACGGGCAGCTTCTGCCCCACCAGCAGGCGATCGGCGGGATGGGAGACCCGGGAGACGGAGATGTTTTCGATGGGCAGCAGGGAAATCACGCCACAGCCGATGTCCACAAAGGCACCAAAGCTCTCCAGATGGGTCACCCGGGCGCGGTGTACCATGCCGGGCTTCAGGGTGTTTAAGAAGAAATGGAGCGCCTCCTCCTGCGCCTTTTTGCGGGAGAGTAGGAGCAAGGGCTTTCCCTTGTCATCCGCTGTGACAGAGGTGACTACGAAGCAGACGGGCTTGCCCACCCGAGAGAGCAGGGCGATTTCTCGAGCCGAGCCACTGATGGCGGGGGAGATGGCCTCCTCCCGTGGGATGATGCCGGAGAGCGTCCCCAGACTGACGTGAAGACGGTGCTCCGCATCACAGCACAGCACCAAGCCCTCCAAAATGGTCTGATTTTCCATGGCGGTTTTGAGAGCGGAGAGGGAATAGGAAGCGAGAGGGCAGAGCCCTTCCGGATAGTACTGATTTTCTGGCATAAAACCTCCTATTTTGCCCACAGACGGACGGGGTTTCCTTTGGTCTGTGACCTGCCGCTTTACGGCCAGCGGCGTGCCGATTTTTGCGATCCGATTGTTTTGCCGGGGTGCTGTCTCATCCTATGCGCCTCTGCTTGACCGGTTGATTGGATTCCTTTGATTTGTGGCAAAGCCGCCGAAATTTTTGCCTGTAACGGGCGATAGAAGTGGGGGAGACGTTTTTGGACTTGCAGATACATGACCGGGTAGAGCTGAAAAAAGTGCATCCCTGCGGCAGTCGCAATTGGGAGATTCTGCGGGTGGGGATGGATATCAAGCTGCGCTGTCTGGGCTGTGGACACGAATTGATGCTGCCCCGCAGCCGTGCGGAAAAGAGCATTCGCAAAATTCTGACAGAGGAGGAGTTTGGACATGAATAAGAAGACAAGAGTGATGGCGCTGCTGTTGGTGGCGATTATGATTCTGGGCATTCTGGCATCCATCACACTGCCGTATTTGGTATAATCCCGCTTTTACAAAGTGGTATTCTCATGACCGGGGGGCAGCGGATGCGCCCCGGTTTTTCGAGATACTCTACAGCGTTTGTCCCATTTTTCAAAAAGCGGGCGTATCCCGCCCCTTGTCGCCCTGGGGCAAAAAGAGCAGGCTTTTGGAGTTTTTCCAAGAGCTTGCTCTTTTCTTGTTTTTAGAGCGGCTGTCCCTTTTGCGACCTGTTTTACCCGGGCGGCAGGCTATAATAAGTCCATGGAACCAAGACGAGGGGGGACTGATGCCGTGCCGGTGGTCTATGTGGACAGTGTGCTGGTGGGGAACACGCTGATGAATTACCTGCTGCTGCTCTGCGCCGCCCGGCTGGCGGGACTGCCTCTGCGGCGGGGACGGCTGTTTTTGGCGGCGCTGGTGGGCGGTGCCTATGCCGTGGCGGTGTTTTTACCCGGCTGTGGCTTCCTCTCCCGACTGCCCGTCAAGCTGGCGACAGGCGGTCTTCTGGCTCTGATCGCCTTCGGCGGCGAGCGGGCGCTGCTGCGGCTGACCCTGCTGTTTTTCGCGGTCTCCTGCGGCTTTGCGGGCTGTGTATTGGCGCTGGGACTGCTGGCGGGACACAATCTGCCCACAGGCGGCGTGTTTTACACCGATGTCAATGCCAAGTTGCTGGTGATTTCGGCGGCGGCGGCGTATACCGTGCTGTCGGTGGTGTTTCGCAACAGCGCCCGCCACGGCGGCGGACAGGGGGAGCTGCTGCCGGTGACGCTGTCTCTGGAGGGGAGACAGGTGCAGCTGACCGCCCTGCGGGACAGCGGCAATACCCTCTGCGATCCGGCGACGGGCAGGCCGGTGCTGATCGTCTATGCCGACTGCCTGCGGGGACTGTGGCGGCCGGAGTGGGTGCCCTATCTGGGGCGGGACATCTCGCCGGTTTCGGCGGTGGAGGGTCTCCACGGGCTGGGAGGGCGATTCCGCCTGCTGTCCTATCGGAGCGTGGGGGTGGAAAACGGACTGCTGCTGGCGTTTTCCAGCGATTTTGCAGAGGTGGATGGGGCGAGGTATCCCGGACAGCTGGTGGCGATCTCCCCCACGGAAATCAGCGACGGCGGCGGCTATGGGGCCCTGTGGGGCGGTGCGGAACGGAAAGGAGCGAAGCATGGGTTTCAAGGACAGACTGAAAAAACTGCTGGTTCGATGGGGGCTGCTGCGTCCCGACAAAATCATGTACATCGGCGGAAGCGAGACCCTGCCGCCGCCGCTGCCCCGGGATCAGGAGGCGGAGCTGCTGGCGCGGATCGACGAGGAGCCGGTGCGTCAAATTCTCATTGAGCGCAATCTGCGGCTGGTGGTGTACATCGCCCGGCGGTTTGAGAATACCGGCATCAACATCGAGGACTTGATCTCCATCGGCACCATCGGACTGATCAAGGCGGTGGGCACCTATCGGCTGGAGAAAAACATCAAGCTGGCAACCTATGCCTCTCGGTGCATCGAAAATGAGATTTTGATGTATCTGCGGAAAAATGTCTCCCGCAAGGGGGAGATCTCCTTCGACGAGCCGCTGAATACCGATTGGGACGGCAACGAGCTGCTGCTGTCCGACGTGCTGGGCACCGATGGCGACACCGTCATGCGCCCCATTGAGGAGGACGTGGATCGCAAGCTCTTGGGGGATGCCATCGACACCCTGTCCCGCCGGGAGCGGGAGATTATCATTCTGCGCTTTGGCTTGCAGGGCAAGCAGGAGCAGACCCAGAAGGAGGTCGCCGACCGATTGGGCATCTCCCAGTCCTACATCTCCCGTCTGGAAAAGCGGATCATCTCCCGCCTGAAAAAGGAAATCCTGCGGATGAGCTGACTTCCTGATTTTCCCCTTGACAATCGCCGAACCGTCGCATATAATCAGACACAGTATATAGGAAGGCGATGAGGGGAAGCAGTACGCGCCCGGCGGATGCGCAGAGAGAGAGCGGTTGGTGTAAGCTCTCGTGAGGCGGGTGGGGAAGTCGTCCCGGAGCTTTTGAGCCGAAGACAGTAGGCTTGAACGGATTTCCTCCGTTAGCGGGAAACGGCATTTTTGTGCCGGTCAAGTGCGGGATTTTTCCCGAATTCAGGTGGTACCACGGACAGTTTTGTTCGCCCTGAGCCAATATGGCTCGGGGCGTTTTCTTTTGCCCCAGCCGAGAAAAGGAGAAAATAGCTATGAAAAAAGAATTGCCAAAGGTCTACGAGCCCCAGGATGTGGAGACTCGCATTTACAAAATGTGGGAGGATGGCAACTGCTTTCACGCAGAGCCGGATCCCGACAAAAAGCCGTTTTCCATCGTGATGCCGCCCCCCAACGTGACGGGACAGCTCCACATGGGGCACGCCATGGATGCCACCTTGCAGGACATTCTGGTGCGGTTTCGCCGGATGCAGGGCTATTCCGCCCTGTGGCTGCCCGGCACCGACCACGCCGGCATCGCCACCCAAATCAAGGTGGAGGAGGCACTGCGCCAAGAGGAGGGCAAGACCCGCCACGACCTAGGCCGTGAAAAATTCTTGGAGCGGGTCTGGCAGTGGAAGGAAAAATACGGCGACCGCATTGTGGAGCAGCAGAAAAAGCTGGGTGTCTCCTGCGACTGGGAGCGCCAGCGCTTCACCATGGACGAGGGCTGTTCCCGCGCCGTCCGCGAGACCTTTTGCTCCCTGTATGAAAAGGGCATGATTTACAAGGGCAGCCGGATCATCAACTGGTGTCCCCACTGCACCACCGCCCTGTCCGACGCCGAGGTGGAGTATCAGGATAAGCCCGGCAGCCTGTGGTATATCCGCTATCCCCTGACCGACGGCAGCGGCGATTTGGTGGTCGCCACCACAAGACCCGAGACCATGATGGGCGACACCGGCGTGGCGGTCAATCCAGAGGACGAGCGGTTTAAGGCCTTGGTGGGCAAGACCTGTCTCCTGCCCATTATGAATCGAGAGCTGCCCATTGTGGCGGATGACTATGTGGAGCTGGACTTCGGCACCGGCGCGGTGAAGATGACCCCCGCCCACGACCCCAACGACTTCGAGGTGGGACAGCGCCACAATTTAGAGATGATTCGCGTCATCGCCGACGATGGCACCATCAATGAAAACGGCGGCAAATATGCCGGCATGGATCGCTACGCCTGCCGCAAGGCGATTGTGGCGGACTTGGAGGCGGGCGGCTATCTGGTGAAAACCGAGCCGTACAACCACCATGTGGGCACCTGCTATCGCTGCCACAACGACGTGGAGCCCCTGATTTCCGCCCAGTGGTTTGTGAAGATGGAGCCGCTGGCTAAGGAGGCGCTCCGGGTGGTGCAGGACGGCGAGGTCAAGTTTGTGCCCGATCGCTTCTCCAAAACCTATACCAACTGGATGGAAAACGTCCATGACTGGTGCATCTCCCGCCAGCTCTGGTGGGGGCATCAGATTCCCGCCTGGACCTGCGAGGACTGCGGCGAAATCAACGTGGGCAGGGAAGACCCCACCGTCTGCAAAAAGTGCGGCGGCACCCATCTGACCCGGGACGAGGACGTGCTGGATACCTGGTTCTCCTCGGCGCTGTGGCCGTTCTCCACACTGGGCTGGCCGGAAAACACCCCAGAGCTGCAATACTACTATCCCACCAGCGTCTTAGTCACCGGCTATGACATCATTTTCTTCTGGGTGGCGCGGATGATTTTCTCCGGCTGCGAGCAGATGCAGAAAATCCCCTTCGACACCGTGCTGATTCACGGCTTGATTCGGGATGACAAGGGGCGGAAGATGTCCAAGTCTCTGGGCAACGGCATCGACCCGCTGGAGATGGCCAATCGCTTCGGCGCAGATGCCCTGCGGTTCAACCTCATCACCGGCAACAGCCCCGGCAACGACATGCGGTTTTACACCGAAAAGTGCGAGGCTATGCGGAACTTTGCCAACAAAATCTGGAATGCCGCCCGGTTCCTCCAAATGAATCTCACCATCGAAACCTGCCGCCTGCCCGACGTATTGGAGACGGAGGACAAATGGGTGCTGTCCAAGCTGAACACCTTAATTCGCGAGGTCACCGAGAATTTGGACAGCTTTGAGTTGGGTGTCGCCTCTGCCAAGGTCTATGACTTCATCTGGGACACCTATTGCGACTGGTATATCGAGCTGACCAAGACCCGCATGACCGGGGACAGCATCGAGAAAAAGCAGGCGGCGGAAAGCGTGCTCTGCTATGTGCTGACCGAGGTATTGAAGCTGCTGCACCCCTTTATGCCCTTCATCACCGAGGAACTCTGGCAGGCGCTGCCCCACAGCGAGGCGGATACCGGCGCGTATTTGATGACTGCCAAGTGGCCGGAATTCCGGCAGGACTTCTGCTTTAAGGCAGAGGAGGATGCCATGGAGGCGGTGATGGACACCATCCGCGCCATCCGCGCCCGCCGTGCCGAGATGAATGTGCCGCCGTCGAAAAAGGCAGCGGTGATTCTGGTGACCCAAACCCCAGCGGTCTATCAGGCGGGAGAGCATTTCATCCTGCGGCTGGCCTATGCGTCCGAGGTGACCATCGCCTCTGCCGCACCCGCCGTGCTGGACGGTCTGGTCACCGTGGTGACCGGCAACGCCACCGCCTATATCCCGCTGAATGATCTGGTGGACTTTCAGCAGGAGCGGGAGCGCATCGCCCGGGATCGGGAGAAGGCACTCCACGGCTTGGAGCTGGTGGAGAACAAGCTGCAAAACGAGAAGTTTATGGCGAAGGCACCGGAGGCTGTGGTCGCCGTGGAGCGGGAGAAGGCGGAGAAATTCCGCGCACTCATCGCCAAGCTGGACGAATCCGCCGCCGCTATGCAGGCGTAAATACGCGGGGGCAGGCTACGCGGCTTTTTGAAAAAAGCCTGGCAAAAACTTTTGTGATCTGTCATAAAGGTGGCACGGGAGTATAGCCGGGCAACTGGCAAAAGCTTTATGCTCTGTTTTTATCAATGAGTTCATGAAAGCTTTTTGCACAGCTTTTTCTCGAAAAAGCGCGTACCTCGCGTTCCTCGTTAGGGGAGGAGCTGACCCTCGTTTAGGATCACGGCACCGATCTCCTCTTGGGTGAAATAGGCGTTGAGGATTTTCACCGCTGTGCTGGCGAGAGCGCCGCCGGAGCCGCCCTTTTCGATGACGATGGACAGGGCGATCTGGGGGTCGTCATAGGGGGCGAAGCAGACGAAAACGCCGTTGTTTTTCACGTTTTTGGTGATCTGCGCCGTGCCGGTTTTCGCGCCGGCATCCACCACGCAGCTCTTGAAGTAGGGTGCGATGCTGCCGGAGGTCACCAGATTGTGCATCCCGGTCTTGACCGCGGTGAGGGTGGAGTCGCTGATGTCGATGTGGTTCTGGGGCGTGGGGGAGGCGGCATAGACCACGCTGGAATTGTCATAGGTTTTCACGGCCTTCAGCAGGTGTGCATCGTAGTGATCGCCTCCATTGACCAGCGTGGCGATATAATTCGCCAGTTGGAGCGGGGTAAACAGGTTATAGGACTGCCCGATGGCGGCGGCGATGGTCTGTCCGTCGTACCAGACCTCACCCACGGACTCGGCATAGGCGGGACCCGCCAAAACGCCGGTCTGCTCGGCGATTTCGATGCCGGTTTTCTGCCCCAAGCCAAAGGCGGCGGCGTATTGATCGATGGCGGCGATGCCGGTGATCCGCCCCACCTCGTAGAAAAAGTAGTTGCAGGAGACGGTGATGGCCTCGGACACGTTGACCAGTCCGTGGCTGACAGAGGACCAGCACTTGGGCTGATAGGTGGGTGCGTAATAGGTGTAGCGCCCCAAGTCCCGAATCTCGGTTTTCGGGGTGATTTTCCCGGTTTCCAGTGCCGCCACAGCGGTGCAGGGCTTAAAGGTGGAGCCGGGGGCATAGGTGCCTTGGGTGGCGCGGTTGAACATGGGCTTCCGGGGGTCGGCATTCAGGGCGGCATAGTCCTGCCGATAGCTGGTCAGGTCATAGGTGGGATAGGAGGCCAGCGCCAGCACGTCGCCGCTGTCCACGGCGATGACTGCCGCACCGGCACCCCGGGAGATGCCGTCGGTGCGGGTCATGCCGGACACCGTCTCTGCCAGCGCCTCCTCCACCGCCTGTTGCAGGGAGAGATCCATGGTCAGCGCCACAGTGTCGCCGGGCTTTGGCTCCTTGGTATACAGCTCGCTGGTGACCTTGCCGTCGCTGTTGCTGGACACCACACGGGTACCGTCGGTGCCCCGGAGATAGTCCTCGAAGGCGGCCTCCACGCCGTCCTTGCCAACTAAGTCGTCCATGGCATAGCCCTTTTCCTTCAGCGCGGCATACTCCTCCTCATAAATCCGACCCACGGAGCCCAGAATGTGGGCGGCATAGGGGGTCTCATACTCCCGGACAGAGGACGCGCCCACCCGGACACCCAGATAGTTGCCGTCTGCCAGCAGGGAGATCAGCTCTGCATCCACATCCTCGGCAAAGATATAGGCGGTGGTGTTCACCAGCTTGCGCACCGCCAATTCGTATTGCACGCCCAGAATCTTCCGTGCGTCCCCGTCGGACAGGTCGGGAGAAAGCTGAAAATCCGCCCGCATTTTGGCGATGAGGGTGGTGGCGGTCAGCCCGTTGGAGGCCAGATAGGTGGCGGTCAGATCCGCCGGTTTCAGACTGGCGCTGACCCACTTTCGATCCTGCAAATAGGTCAGAAACCGGGAGAGCTGGGTGCCGCCGCCACTGAGATCATGGTACGCAAAGGGGGGAGCAATGGTGACGGGCAGATTGTCCACCCAGCGGACACCCCGCTGCTGACAGAGATCGATCAGACGCAGGATGGCGGCATTTTCATCGTCGCCATCCACCAGCAGGGAGGAGTCGAAGGTCAGGGTATAGGACAGGCGGTTGGAGACCAAGGGCTTGCCGTTGCGGTCGGTCAAAATCCCACGGGAGGCCTCTACCCGCGCCCGCTCCGTGATGGTGCGGACGGATTGCTCCAAATACGCCTCGCCGTGGACGATCTGGGTGTTCACCAGCAGGGCGATGAACAGACCCAGTGCCACCACCGTAAAGCCCATCAGACCATAGAGCCGAACCCGGGTATATTTGCTGTCATCCATCTGCTTCTCCTTGTCAGTTGTCGATGTTACAGGTGCGATAGACCCTGCCGAATAAAAAATAGACCGGCAGGGCAAAGGGGAGACTGACGCACAGCTCCCGCAGGGTCAGCCAAGGGGCGGCGGGAAAGGGGGACTGTCCCCCCAAGACCAGCAGCAGCATGTAAAAGCCGCCCTCCAATACAAAAGCCACGGCGGACACCGCCAGTCCGCAGAGCAGGCCGGCGGACAGCAGTCCCTTGCCCATCAGCGCCGCCACCAGTCCCACCACCGGCAACAGCAGGGTGTAAAAACAGGGGATGGGGGCGGGGATGGTCAAATCACAGCAGACGCCCAGAAAAATGCCATAGAGCATGCCGTTTTGCGGGCCTTCCAGCATGGCGAAAATCGCCGCCAGCAGGGGATAGACAAAGGGGAAGACCCCCCACAGGGACAGCCGTCCCAGCAGAGCGGTCTGCACCAGTGCGCACAGCAGGGTGGCGGCGGCATAGGCGAGCCATTTGAACAGGGTTTCGTTGCGAAAGGGCATAGCCGCGCCTCCTTATTCTACAATGTCAAAGCTTTTGACGATAAAGACTTGGGTCAGCGCGTCAAAGTCCACCATGGGCGCGACGACGGCATACTGGGTCAGCCCGGAGTCGTCGATTTTCACCTCGTCCACCGTGCCGACCACCAGATTGGAGGGATAGTAGCCCCCCAGCCCGGAGGTGACGATCTGGTCGCCATTGACCAGCTGACTGTCCGGTGCCAGATAGGACAGCTTGCATTTGCTCTCGCTCATCAGGTTGAAGTCACCCTCTGCCACCCCGATTTCCCCGGTGCGAAAGACCCGGGCACCCAGACTGGTGTCCGTGTCGATGACGGTGAGCACCGTACACCAGTTCCGCCCCACCTCGGTCACCACACCCACCAGATAATAGGATTCGGTGATGACGCAGTCGTTTTTCTTCACACCGTGCTCCGTGCCCTGATTCAGGGTCAGGGACGACGTCCAGTTGGACGCGCTGTGCTCGATGATGGTGGCGGCTTCCAACTCGAAGGTACGGTGCTGCTCCCGCAGATTCAGCAGCTCCCGATACCGGGCTTTCTCCTCGCTATCCGCCTGGGATTGCCGGACGGCAGACTCCATGGACGCGATTTTCAGCTTTAGCGCCGCGTTTTCTTCCTCCAGCGCCCGATAGTCGGCATAATACGCCTGCTTGTCGTTGAACCAGTCCGCCGCCGCCGTAAAGGCACTGCGGAAGGGCGCAGTGACCATCCCCGCCAGATTGGTCAGCGGGGCGGAGGTGGTGGAGAGCCCGGACATGACGGCAAGACTCACGGCAATCACAGCCGCCGCAAACAAAATCCAAACACCGTGCTTGTTGAAAAAATTCTTCAAGGTCTGTCTCCTTATCAACAGGAAAAATAGAGGGGCGGGGCTACGAGGGACGCGGGGCTACGAGGAACGCGGCTTTTTGAAAAAAGCCTAGCAAAAACTTTTGAATGTTTAAGTGAGGGACAAGCCCTGCAAGCACAGGGGCGCGTCCGCTACAGGGACGTGCTGCCTACTGGGAAGAAACTCAGTCCTTTTCCGAAAATGCGTTAAGCATTTGGGAGAGGAGACCTATGGGCAGACCCATCACGTTGAAGAAATCGCCCTCGATGCCCTCCACCAGCAGAGCGCCCTTGCCCTGAATGCCATAGGCACCCGCCTTGTCCATGGGCTCACCGGTCTGGATATAGGCCAGCAGCTCGGGCTCTGTGGCGGGTCGAAAGGTGACGGCGGTGCTCTCGGCGGCGGTGAGGGTTTTGGTGCCCTGCCGCAGGGTGATGCCGGTGCAGACCGTGTGGGAGCGACCCTGTAAAGCCGTTAGCATTGACAGAGCGTCCGCCTCGTCCTTGGGCTTGCCCAGAGGGTTCCCCTCTAAAAAGACCATGGTGTCGGCTGTGATGACGATCTCCGCGCCGTCTGACGGGACAGCGTCTGCCTTTTGCCGAGAGATGGCGGCGACCGTCTCCTCCGGCGAGAGACCCGCCGGCACATGCTCCTCCACGTCGGGGACGCGGATGACAAAATCGTCGATTCCCATGCGGTGGAGCAGCTCCTGCCGCCGGGGCGACCCGGACGCCAATACAATCTGTGCCATGAAAAAACCCTCCTAGTATCAAGAACAATTAAATGACGTACGGGAGCTACGGGAGCAGAGAACGCGGCCTTTGAAAAGGCCTGGCGAAACTTTTGATGAGAAAATAGGGGACTGCTGTCAATAAATAGACAGAGCATGAAAGTTTTTGCCCCGCTTTTTTCAAAAAGCGGGCGTAGCTTTCCCTCGTCCCTTGCCCCCGTGGGGCAACCAACCGTCGCCCTCTCAAAACCGCCCGCCCTCGGGTAAACCTGCCTGTAATCAGAACAGATCACTAAAGTTTTTACCCCGCTTTTTTCAAAAAGCGGGCGTATCCTGCCCTCGTACCCCCTAGTCCAGTGCCAGACTGCCGTGGCGTTTCCAGCGTCCGGAGGCGTAGTAGCCCAGCGACAGCAGCAGTCCCACCGTCCAGCCGATGCCGAAGCCGTAGTACATATAGGCGGGGCCGAAAAAGTGCGCCAGCAGATAGATGGCAGGCACCCGGATCAAAATCAGGGACAGGAGCACATCCACCATGGGGAAGACGCTGGCACCCGCGCCCCGCATGGCGGCATTGACGCAGAACATGGTGCCGAACAGGGGGAAAAAGGGCAGGACGCACTGGACGTAAAGCGCGCCGCTCTCCACCACGGCCGGATTGGGTGAAAACGCGCCGATGAGCACGAATCGCAGGGGCACCAGCAGGGCGATCATGGCAAAGCACCAGCAAAGCGCCATGCCCACCGTCGCCCGGATGCCCTGATGGACGCGGTGTGGCTTCTGCGCCCCGATGTTCTGTCCCACATAGGCGGTGATGGCGTTGGAGAGACTCTGGATGGGCAAAAACGCCAGCTGATCCAGCTTGCTGCCCACGTTAAACCCGGCGGTAAAGACCTTGCCATAGGTGTTGATTTTCCCCATCACCAGCATACTGCCGACAGACACCATGGACATCTGCAAGCCGGCGGGCAAGCCCACCTCCATCACCTGACGGAACAGGGCGCGGTCAAACCGCAGGCGGGTGGGATGGATGCCGATCTCGGGATAGACCCGATTGATGTAAAAAACACCAAACAGCCAAGAAAACGCCTGTGACACGATGGTGGCAAGGGCCACGCCCGCCACGCCCATGCCGCATTGCAGCACCAGCACCAAGTCCAAGACGATGTTCATAATGGCGGCGATGGCGAGAAACAGCAGGGAGGTGCGGCTGTTGCCAAGCCCCTGTAAAATACCGGCGTTGGTGTTATAGCCGATGGTGCCGGTCAGGCCGGCGCAGACGATCATCAGATAGACCCAGGCCTCGTGATAGGCGGTGGGATCCACCTGTAGCAGGTGCAGCAGGGGCGAGACCAGCAGCAGAGCCAGCAGGGTCAGGGGCAGGGCGGCGACCAGAAAGGTGGTATAGACCGTGTCCACCGCGTCCCGCACCCGATCCATTTTCCCCGCCCCGAAAAACTGGGCGATGACCACCGTAGCGCCGTTGGCCATCCCGGTGAACAGGGAGGTGAATAGGAAAATGACGGGAAAGCCGATGCCCACGGCGGCAAGGGCGGCATCGCCCACATAGTTGCCCACCACCCAGCTGTCCACCATGTTATATAGCTGCTGCAACAGACTGCCGATGAACATGGGCAGGGCGAAGGTAAAGATGAGTTTGGCGGGGTTGCCCACGGATAGATTCCGCAGTCCGCCACTTGTTTTCTGTTCTTCCAAATCGAAACTTCCTTTTCGGAAACGAATGCATTTCCATATTTTGCGATACTTTTTCTATTTTACTCTGAATTTTGCGTTTGAGCAATTGTTTTTTCGCCGGACTTCGAGTAGAATGGAAAAAGCGACACAACGGTATCAAATACCCGGAGGTATCCTATGAAACTTATATCTTGGAACGTCAACGGTCTGCGCGCCTGCCTGACCCACGGCTTTTTGGAGTTCTGCGCCCAAACCGACGCAGAGGTCTACTGTCTGCAAGAGATCAAAATGCGGGAGGAGCAGGCGGATTTCCAGCTGCCCGGCTATACCCGCATTTTCCACAGCGCCGAAAAGGCCGGCTATTCCGGCACGGCGATTTTTACGAAGACACCGCCCCTCTCCGTCACCTATGACTTCGGAGACGATGTCCACCGCCACGAGGGGCGGGTCATCACCGCGGAATATCCCGCCTTCTATCTGGTCTGCTGCTATACCCCCAACTCCAAGGACGAATTGAAGCGCCTCCCCTATCGCATGGACTGGGAGGACGATTTCCGGGACTATCTCACGGCGCTGGATGCCGTCAAGCCCGTGGTGCTCTGCGGGGATTTAAACGTGGCACATCAGGAGATCGACCTGAAAAACCCAAAGACCAATCGACGCAATCCCGGCTTTACCGACGAGGAGCGGGGCAAGCTGACCGCGCTCCTTGGCGCGGGCTTTGTGGATTCCTTCCGCGCCCTATACCCCGAGCGCACCGATGCCTATTCTTGGTGGAGCTATCGCTTCCACGCACGGGAGAAGAACATCGGGTGGCGCATCGACTACTTTATCGTGTCCCAGCGGCTCCGTGACCAAATCACCGCCGCAGACATCCTGCACACCGTCACCGGCAGCGACCACTGCCCCGTGTCGCTGGAGCTGTCCGTCTAGGGACGGGGTTACGCGGCTTTTTGAAAAAAGCCTGGCAAAAACTTTGATGCTCTGTCCAATTTGGCGACTGCTTTGCCGGATGGCGGGTGGTCTGCGAGGGCGGCGCTTGGTTGCCGCTCGGCGGCAAGGGACGGGGGACGGGCTACGCGGCTTTTTGGAGATCGGAGGACTTATGGTTTTATTTGACACACACGCCCACTACGATGACGAGGCCTTTGACGGCGACCGGGACGCGGTACTGACCGGCTTGCCGGAACAGGGGGTTCAGCGGATCGTCAATCCCGGCTGCACGGTGGAATCCTCACGGACAGCCATCGCGCTGGCGGAGAAATACGACTTTCTCTATGCCGCGGTGGGCATGCATCCCGAGAACTGCGCCGGCACCATCGACGAAGATTACGACGTGCTGCGGGAGCTATCCCGCCACCCAAAGGTGGTCGCCATCGGGGAGATCGGGCTGGACTATCGCCCCCAGAGCCCGCCCGAGGAGAAGCAGCTGGCGGTGTTTTATCGTCAGCTGGAACTGGCGCGGGAGCTGCATCTGCCTGTCATCGTCCACGATCGAGAGGCACATCGGGACGCGTTGCAGGCCGTCCGGGACTTCCCCACTGTCCGGGGGGTGTTCCACTGCTATTCCGGCAGCGTGGAGGACGCGCGGACACTGGTATCCCGGGGCTGGCTGTTGGGCTTTAACGGTGCCATCACCTTTAAAAACGCCCGCAAAGCGCCGGAGGTCATCCGCGCCATCCCGCTGGACTCCATCTTATTGGAGACCGATTCCCCCTATCTCGCCCCCGTTCCCCATCGGGGACGGCGGAATGACTCCCATTTTGTGGGGCTCGTGGCGGAGCAAATCGGCGCATGGCTGGGGCGTGACCCTGACGAGGTGGCAAAAATCACCATGGAAAACGGAAAAAAATTCTTCGGAATCAAATAAAAGGAGATCCTGCGATTATGATGACCATTACTTATGAGTACGAGGGCGCTCTCTATGTGAACCTGACCAACCGGTGCGACTGCGCCTGCGTCTTCTGCCTGCGGCACAACGGACACAGCGGCAGCATCTATGCCGACGATCTGTGGCTGGAGCACGAGCCCACCCGGGAGGAGGCGCTGGCCTCCCTCCGTGGTCGCGACCTGCCCTCCTATCGGGAAATTGTCTTCTGCGGCTTTGGCGAGCCCGCCTTCCGGTGGGACGATATCGTCTGGCTGATTGACCGGCTGAAACAGGACGTGCCCGGTCTGCCCCCCCTGCGGATCAACACCAACGGACACGGCAGTCTCATCGCCGGACGGGACATCACCCCGGAGCTCCACGGGCGGATGGACGTGGTGTCCATCTCCTTAAACGGCTCCAACCAGCAGGACTATGTGGCGATCACCCGCCCCGAGAGCGGCGATGCCGGCTGGGAGGCTATGCTGGACTTTACCCGCCGTGCCAGCCGTCAGGTGCCGGTGGTGAAGATGACCATTGTGGATCAGGACAAAAATCCCGCCGAGGTGGAGCGCTGCCGCGCCCTCGCCGAGAGCTTGGGCGCAGAGCTGCGGGTGCGGGCCTATATCGAGGACTAGCCGTCCCCGTCCCCCATGCTATCCAATGAGAGGGAGCATAAAGTTTTTGCCCCGCTTTTTTCAAAAAGCGGGCGTATCCCTGTACCCCCGTCCCCTTGCCGCCGCGCGGCAACCAAACGCCGCCCTCATAAACCACCCGGCATCTGGCAAAGCATCAGCCGAATTGGGCAGAGCATAAAGTTTTTGCCCCGCTTTTTTCAAAAAGCGGGCGTCTCCCCGCATCCCCGTCCCCCCGTATGGGAATCTCGACTTGCGGTTTTGTCCTGTCCGTGTTACACTGGGAATCAGGCAAACTGCCCCGCTTTCCACCGAAAAAAACGGGGAAAACGGGAGATTACAGCATTTCAAATCACAGTTGGAGGTTTGTTACAATGAGTGAATGTACCCATGATTGCAGCTCCTGCGGCGAGAGCTGCGGCGAGCGCACAGAGCCGGAGTCCCTGTTAAAGGCGCACCATGTGGAGAGCCACGTGGGCAAGGTCTATGGCGTGGTGTCCGGCAAGGGCGGCGTTGGCAAGTCCATGGTCGCTGCCCAGATGGCGGTCACCATGCAGCGCCGTGGCTTTTTGACCGGCGTGCTGGACGCGGATGTCACCGGCCCGTCCATCCCCAAGGCATTTGGTGTCCACGAGCGTGCCAAGGGCAATGCGGATTCCATGCTGCCTGTGGCCACCAAGACCGGCATCGAGCTGATGTCTGTCAACCTGCTGCTGGAAAACGAGACGGATCCCGTGCTGTGGCGCGGCCCCATCATCGGCGGCGTGGTCACCCAGTTCTGGACAGATGTGATCTGGAACGTGGACTATCTGTTTGTGGATATGCCCCCGGGCACCGGCGACGTGTCCCTCTCCGTGTTCCAGTCCATCCCGTTGGATGGCGTGATCATCGTGGCCTCGCCCCAGGAGCTGGTCTCCATGGTGGTGGAAAAAGCGGTGAAAATGGCGGAGATGATGGAGGTTCCCATTGTGGGTCTGGTGGAGAATATGAGCTATGTCACCTGCCCGGGCTGCAACGAAAAGGTCTATCTCTTTGGCAAGGGCAAGTCCGAGGAGGCAGCGGCGCGCCACGGGATCCCTCTGCTGGCAAAGATGCCCATCGACCCCGCCTTGGCGGCGTTGGTGGATGCCGGCAAGATCGAGGATTTTTCCGGCAATTGGCTGGATGCCGTGGCAGACGCTGTGTCAAAGCAGTCCTGAGGGCAGCATAGAGGGACAAAGGGGCTGTTGCATGAAAATGCAGCAGCTCTTTTGGTAAAATCACCAACCGGATGCCTTTCGATTTGTCACTTTTTGTGGGTAAAAACAGTTGAAATTCAGCGGGAAACCATAGATAATGAGAGACCTAAGATTAAAAAGAAACAGGGGGAAAGCAACTATGCAGCAGCTCCAAGATCGCATTGCCAAGGAGGGCAAGGTTCTGCCCGGCAACATCATCAAGGTGGACGGATTTCTCAACCATCGCGTGGACGCGAAACTGATGCAGGATATTGCCGACGAATTTGGGCACTATTTTGATATGCGTCAGGTGACCCTGATTCTCACGGCAGAGGCCTCCGGCATCGCATTGGCTACGATTTGTGCCCATCGCTTTGGGCTGCCCATGGTGTTCGCCAAAAAGGCAAAGAGCGACAATATCGAGGGCGGTCTGTACCAGAGCGACATTTTTTCCTATACCTATAAGAAAAAAGTCACGCTGCTGGTGTCCAAGGAGTGGATCCACCCCGGT
>JAVVOA010000028.1:21303-23169 GCA_036656515.1 Oscillospiraceae bacterium
GTACCAGAGCGACATTTTTTCCTATACCTATAAGAAAAAAGTCACGCTGCTGGTGTCCAAGGAGTGGATCCACCCCGGCGACCGCGTCCTGATCGTGGACGACTTTATGGCCAATGGCGAGGCGATCCGTGGCCTGTGCGAGATTGTTTCGGCGGCGGGTGCCACCCTTGTGGGCGTGGGCTGTGCCGTGGAAAAGGGCTTTCAGGGCGGCGGCGACCGGCTCCGTCAGGCGGGTGTCAACGTCAAGTCTCTGGCGATTATCGAAAGTGCCGAGCCGGGCAACATCGTCTTCCGCGCCGACAACTAAGGCGAGGGCGGGATACGCGGGGGCAGGATGCGCGGCCTTTGAAAAGGCCTGAGGTGCGCCGAATATCCGCCCGTTTTCTGCTAGTTTACTGAAAAGATACCTGTCAATACAAATAAAAAGTGAGGATTTATATGAAGCAAGACATGATCGTCGTTCTGGATCTGGGCTGCAAGGAAAATGTCAAAACCGCACGCGCCATCCGCGCATTGGGTGTGTACAGCGAAATCCACCCCCATGATGTCACCGTGGCAGAGCTGCAAGCCGCAGGCAATGTCTGCGGGATCATCGTCAGCGGCGGCCCCAACCGCATTGTCGCCGGCGAGGAGATCCATGTGTCTGACGAGGTGCTGGCGATGGGCTGTCCCGTGCTGCGCTCCGACTATGAGGGCGCGCCCGTTTTGGAGCCTGAGAGCGGCGATACCCTGCGCAAGTTCGTGTTCGATACCTGCCATGCCCAAGCCAATTGGAACATGGAGAATTTTGTGGCTGACCAGATCGAGCTGGTGCGCCGTCAGGTGGGCGATCGCAAGGTGCTGCTGGCGCTGTCCGGCGGCGTGGATTCCTCTGTGGTGGCGGCACTTTTGCTGAAGGCAATCGGCAATCAGCTGACCTGCGTCCATGTGAACCACGGTCTGCTGCGCAAGGGCGAGCCGGAGCAGGTGATCGAGGTATTCCGCAACCAGATGCAGGCAAATCTGGTCTATGTGGATGCCACCGAGCGCTTTTTGGGCAAGCTGGAAAACGTGGCAGAGCCGGAAAAGAAGCGGAAAATCATCGGCGCGGAGTTCATCCGCGTGTTCGAGGAGGAGGCCCGCAAGCTGGACGGCATCGACTTCTTGGCTCAGGGCACCATCTATCCCGACATCATCGAGTCCGGCACGAAAACCGTTCAAGCGGTGAAGTCCCACCACAACGTGGGCGGCCTGCCAGAGGATTTGCAGTTTACGCTGGTAGAGCCTCTCAAGCAGCTGTTTAAGGACGAGGTGCGCGCCTGCGGTCTGGCATTGGGTCTGCCTGCCGGCATGGTCTATCGCCAGCCCTTCCCCGGCCCGGGACTGGGTGTCCGGTGCCTCGGTGCCATCACCCGGGAGCGTCTCACCGCTGTCCGCGAGGCGGACGCCATCCTGCGGGAGGAGTTCGAGCTGGCGGGACTTGCGGGCAAGGTCTGGCAGTATTTCACCGTGGTGCCGGACTTCAAGTCCGTGGGTGTCCGCAACGGCAAGCGCACCTATGAGTACCCCGTGATCCTCCGCGCGGTGAACACCATCGACGCCATGACCGCCACCGTGGAGGACGTGCCCTTCGCCCTGCTGCAAAAGATCACCGGGCGGATCACAGCCGAGGTCGCAAACGTCAACCGCGTGCTGTATGACCTGACCCCCAAGCCCAGCGCCACCATCGAGTGGGAATAATGAAATTGTATCTTTATGCCTAAAAGCACGGCTCTACAGCCGGGAAAGTGGCATTTTGAGAAGCATTTCTCCCCTATTTGATAGCAGATTGATAGCACTTGTCAAAACCATGCTTACTGATTTTATTTCAGAGTAACGAGTGGTTTG
>JAVVOA010000029.1:0-23043 GCA_036656515.1 Oscillospiraceae bacterium
TCGAGAGTTCGATCCTCTTCGTCTCCACCAGAAAAAAGTCCTGTAACCACAATGGTTGCAGGGCTTTTTTGCGCCCTTTTCTCCCCTGCAAGACAGGCCGGTCTGCCGGGTGGAAGGCGGGGCGCTGCCCAGAGAGAATATTTTATCCATGGTCAGGCAACACTATAGCGGAACGCTTGGAGGGATGTTGTCTGGAAATTGCACTCGAAAATAATCTGGCCATGTTCTGGCTGACCAATGCCGAGCAGGCGGATGCCGTCTTGCTGGCGGAGTTGCCGTCGCAGTTTGCGGCGTACAGGGCGCAAAAATACACCGTGGTAATCTTCCGATCCGGCAGCGCCAATCTGCTGGACAAAACCACCGGACTGCTGCTCCACAGCCAAAAGATGTCGGCACAGCGGGATTTGGAGCAGGGGGCAGCCCCGTCCCCCACCACACCCCCGTGATTGCCCGGGTACCGCGTACCCGCTACATATATTTCCAGTTGTAGCTGCACGCCTCCCATGATACGATGTCATCCATAAATTGATTGCAGAGAGGTGACTACATTGACGGAAACATTTGACATTGCCGGCTATTGCCGCATCTCGGTGGACGAGGAAGCCGACCGGGAAAACACCTCCATCGAGAATCAAAAGGCCATTATGCAGGACTTTGTGGCAAAGAAATTCCCCGGCAGTCGCCTGACCTTTTTCGAGGACAGGGACAAGTCGGGCTATACCTTCGAGCAGCGGGACGGCTATCAGAAAATGCGTCCCCAACTGATGAGCCACCAATTTGACCTGCTGATTGTGAAGGATTTCTCCCGCTTTGCAAGGCGCAACAGCCGCGGCCTAGTGGAATTGGAGGATTTGCGGGACGCGGGGGTGCGGATCCTCTCCATCGGGGACTCCATCGACTACCCCACCTATGACGACTGGACGGCGATTCAGTTCCGCTTTCTCATCAACGAAATGCCGGTGACCGATGCCAGCAAAAAGGTGAAGTCCGTCATCAACCGCCGCCAAAACGACGGCAAATGGATTTGCGCCGTGCCCTATGGCTACGTCATCACCAACAGCAAGAGCATGGTCTTTCAGGTGGACGAGCCCGCCGCCGAAGTGGTGCGACAGGTTTTCAGTCTGTACAATGGCGGCTGGGGCTATCAAAAAATCGCCAACCACCTCACTGCCCTCCACCTGCCCACCCCGCGCACCGCCGAAAAACAGCGAAAGGAGGCGGCGGGAGAGGAGAACAAAATCCACGCCAAGACAGCGTGGAGCATCGCCACGGTGCAGGGGATTTTGGAAAACGATTTTTATATTGGCACCCTGCGGCAGGGCAAATACACCCGCAGGAAAATCAACGGCGCGGACAGAAAAAAGGAGGTCTGCGACCACATTGTATTTGAAAACCACCATCAGGCGATCGTGGACTATCGCAGCTTTGCCACCGCACAGGAACAGCGGAAAAAACGCACCACCTCAAACTATCGGGGGGTGAAAAAGCACGACAATGTGTACGCCGGCTTTCTGTTTTGCGGCGACTGCGGCTCGCCTCTGTTCTCCATGAGTCGCTCGGATTTGAAAGCCGCCTATACCTGCGGCAGCTACCATCGGCGGGGTCTGCAAGGCTGCACCAGCCACCACATCCGGGCGGACGTGCTGGACAGTCTGTTGAAGGCATATATCCGCAAGGTGCAGGAGACTTCCTCAGAGCTGCTGGAACAGTTGAATGCCTCCCTCCAAAAGGAGACCGTCGAGGTGAAGAACCACCAGGAGACGGCGGCGATTTTACAGCGGCAGGCGGACGATGCCCATGAAGAACTCAAGGCGACAAAACGCCAGCGAGTGCGGGATATGATGAAGCACCCGGAAAAAGAGGCGCTTTTAGAGCAGACCTATCAGGAGATGGAGGCGGAGCTGGAGGACAGGATCGCGGGGCTGCACAGCCAGATGGAGCTGACCGCCAATCAGCACAACACCATCCTTCAGGTGAACCGCATCGCAAGGACGGCCATGGAGCTGTTTGACGAAATTCTGAAAAAGGACAAGCTGGACAGGGCAGACCTCACTTGCATCATCGAAAAAATCACGGTGTATGAGGACAGGTTGGACATTCAATTGAAGGCGGATATTGACCAGTTGCTCCACTGCGGGTCGTTGGAAATGGAGACCGCCGCAAATTTTAAGTCAGGCAGCCCAGATCGCCCACAGACCCGTATCGTCCAATCCAGCGCAAACCGTTTGGACAAGGTCTACGATGTCAATGTTATCAGCAGCGGTGACCCCTTGGAGATTTACACCAGCAAGGACGGCGAGGTGATTTTCAAAAAGTATTCCCTGCTGGGCGGCTTGGAGGAATTCGCCAACCAGTTCTGCGAAACCCTGGCCAAAAGCACCGGCGCCATCTGTGCCGTCACCGATCGCGACGGGGTGATTGCCGTGGCCGGCGGCGGGCGGCGGGAACTGCTGGGCAAGCGTATCAGCGCCGAGTTGGAGCAGATCATGGAGGATCGCAAGGTCTGGCAGCGCATCGCTGACCAGCGCTGTGTCTTTGTCTCTGACAGCAGCGACAAGCTCTGTGCCACCATCGCCGCCCCCATCATCTCCGAGGGGGATGCCTTGGGCTTGGTGCTCTTTGTGGGCACAGAGACCGATGCCTTCTCCGGGGAGACGGAGTGCAAGCTGGCACAGACCATCGCCGCCTTTTTGGGGCGGCATATGGAGACCTAACTTCCATCCGCCACATGGATTGGCGGAAGGGATGCACCGCCTCCCAAAGCCCCGGCTTCCGGGGACAGCGCTCTGTTGCAGACGCCCCAGACAAAATGCCGACCCCTCTCTCAAAAAAGGGGTCGGCATTTTGATTTTACAGGTGCCCGGATGCTAGAGAGCAAACAGGCCGCCCTATCCCAGCCACGCGCCCACCGTCAAAAACGCCAGCGTCAACAGGAAAAACAGCGCCAGCAGCTTCCAGACATATTTGACCCACTTGTCATAGGGGACACGTCCCAGCGCCAGTGCGCCCATCACCACCGCCGCCGTGGGTGTGATGACGTTGATCAGTCCCGAGGCGGACTGGAACGCCGTGATGACCAGTGCCGTGGGGATGTCCGCGAATTTCGCCAGCGGTGCCACGATGGGGATGGAGAGCGTCGCCAAGCCCGAGGACGAGGGAATCAAAATCGACAGGGGCAGGTACAGCAAAAACACCAGCAGGATGAACACCAGCGAGCCGGTGCCAGCCAAGGCGTTTTCCCCCCAGTGGAGGATGGTGTCCGTGATTTTGCCGCTGTTCATCAGGGTGGTGATGCCCCGGCTGATGCCGATGATAAACGCCACGCCCAAAAGATCTGCCGCGCCGGTGACAAAATCCTCGGCAATGTCCTCCTCGTGCATACGATCTGCCAGCCCGATGACGATGCCGGACACCAGAAACAGACCCGACAGCTCTGGGAACCACCAGCCCAGCATGGGCAGGGGCAGTCCCATTTCGTCGAAGGGGATCACGCCGTAGATCATCACCAGAAAGGTCAGGGCAAAGACGATCAGGATGGCCTTTCGCCTGCCGGTGAGGGGCGGCGCGTCCCCCGCCTTGGTGTGGAGCACCTCGTGTCCCGACCCGACCATGGACAGGGCGGGATTTTTTTTGACCTTGGCGGCATAGGCCATCACATAGAGAATGGCAGCCCCCTCAAACACCACCCACATGGCGATGCGCAGGCCGATGCCCTCCCCCAGAGAGACCCCGGCGAAGCCCGCCGCGATCCCGGTGGCAAAGGGGTTGACGGTGGAGCAGATGACCCCCGCCCCCGCCCCCAGCAGGATGACCGAGATGCCCACGATGGCATCGTAGCCGGCGGCGAGAAAAATCGGGATGAGCAGGGGGTAAAACGCCATGGTCTCCTCCCACATGCCATAGGTGGTGCCCCCCAGTCCGAACAGCAGCATCAGGAGGGGGATGAGCCATTTTTCCCTGCCATTCAGCCGCTGAATCACCGCCGAGACCCCCGCGTCCACCGCCCCGGTTTTCATCACCACGCCCAGAAAGCCGCCCACCATCAGGATGAACACCGCCACATCCACCGCGTCGTAAAACCCGGAAAACGGCGCGAGAATCACATCGCCCACGCCCTGCCCGTTCCGCGCCACCTCGTGATAGCTGTCCGCCACCGGCACAGTGTCCGCATAGTCGTACTCCCCCGCCGGGACGATCCACGTCGCCGCCGCCACCAGAAGAATCAGCGCAAACAGGATGGTATAGGCGGTGGGCATTTTGAATTTAGCCATAGCTTTTCCTTTCACGTCGCCCCCGGGGCGTTTTTTTCATGGTTACGCCAAGGTCGCCACCAGCACCGCCTTGATGCTGTGCATCCGATTTTCCGCCTCGTCGAAGACCACAGAGTGCTTGCCCCGGAACACCTCGTCGGTGACCTCCCGGATGTCGATGCCCTTTTCCTTCCACTCCGCCGCCACCTTGGTATCGAAGTCGTGGAAGGCGGGCAGGCAATGGAGATACAGCACGTCGGGATTTTCGGTGGCGGCGAGGGTCGCCTCCGTCACCCGGAAGGGGGACAGCAGCTTGGTGCGATCGGGAATCAGCGCCTCCTCCCCCATGGACGCCCAGATGTCGCCATAGATCACATCCGCGCCCCGGAGGGCGTTTTTGTCATCGGTGAGCTCCAGCTTTGCGCCGGTCTGCTCCGCGATTTCATAGGCCGCCTTTAGCACCGCCGGGTCCACCTGCTGTGCCAGCTCCTTGGGGCCCAGACCCACAAAATGCATCCCCATTTTGGCGCAGCCATATAGCCACGCATAGCACATATTGTTCCGCACATCGCCGGGGAAGACCACCTTGACCTCCCGCAGGGGCTTGGCACAATGCTCCTCGATGGTCATCATATCTGCCAGAATTTGGGTGGGATGGTCGGCATCGGTCAGACCGTTGAACACCGGCACGCCGGAATAGCGCGCCAGCTCCTCCACCGCCCGCTGGTCATAGCCCCGGTATTCGATGCCATCGAAAAAGCGACCCAGCACCTTTGCCGAGTCCTCCAAGCTCTCCTTTTTCCCCATTTGAGAGCTGTTTGCGTCCAGAAAAGTGACATGCGCCCCCTCCTGCGTCGCCGCCACCTCGAAGGAACAGCGGGTGCGGGTAGAGGTTTTTTCAAACAGCAACACAATGTGCTTGCCGTGCAGGGTGGGGATGTCGATGCCCGCCCGTCGCTTCGCCTTGAGATCGTGCCCCAAGTCCAGCAGATAGCGCAGCTCTGCCGTGGTGAAATCCTGTAGTGTCAGAAAACTGCGTCCTTTTAAATTGACCGCCATGCAATCACTCCTTTTCCTGTACATCCTCACGCCAGAGGGGCATACTCATACAGCGGGGCCCGCCCCGTCCCCGGGACAGCTCCGCGCTGGGGATGGTGTGGATTTTGATTCCGTTTTCTTCCAGTGTTCGATTGGTGACATAGTTCCGGGCATAGACGATGACCTCGCCGGGTGCCACCGCCAGCGTATTGCTGCCATCGTTCCACTGTTCCCGGGCGGCATCAATTTCGCTGCCCTCGCCACAGCGCAGCAGCGTCACCTTATCCAGCTGTAGGTGCTCCTTCAAGATGTCCTCCAACCGCCCGTCCTCCTGCCGGATTTTCACCTGACGGCGCTCGTCCAGCTCGATGACGAACACGGTGATCTCGTTTAAGATATTGGGGTGGACGGTGAATTTGTCACGATCCACCATGGTGAACACCGTATCCAGATGCATGAACGACCGGGTTTTGGGGATATTAAACGCCAAAATCTTTCGAAAAGTTGGGCTTTCCTTTAAAATCGTATCCGCCAGCTGGTCGATGGAATCCTCGTGGGTGCGCTGGGAGATGCCCACCGCCAGCACCTCCGGCGAGAGAATCAGGATGTCGCCGCCCTCCAAGGAGGAGGTCTCACCCCGGTCATACCAGCGGGGGGTGTTCTTATACTCCGGGTTATGGTTGAAGATAAATTTTCCAAACAGCGTCTCCCGATTCCGGGTTTTCGTGTGCATTTTGTGGATGGAGACCCCGCGTCCGATGGCGGCGAAGGGGTCGCGGGTGAAGTACAGGTTGGGCATGGGGTCGATGAGGAAGGGATAGTCTCCGCCGGTGACGGACAGGAAGTCGCCCAGCCTTGCCTTCTCCGTGTCCTTCAAATCCGCCTTGCGGACACCCGCCATCATGCCGGCAATCATTTCTCGCTTGGGCAGGGCGCAAAAATGCTCCATCAGCAGCTCACGGGCTCGTGGCTCGCTGATATCCGCCTCGTCCAAAAACTGACAGAGCAGCTGGCAGGTCACGTCCTCGTCCGTCAGGGAGGCCACCACCAAATCGGTGAGGTAGCAGACCTCGGCGCCTGTGCCGCGGAGACAGTCGGCAAAGGCATCGTGCTCGCGCTGCGCCTCCTGCAAATAGGGGATGTCGTCAAACAGCAGACGTTCCAGATAGTCGGGCATGAGATTTTCCAGCTCCAGACCCGGACGGTGCAGCAGCACCTTTCGCAGTCGCCCGATTTCGGAGGTCGTATGGATTCCAGTATTCAAAGCAATCACTCCTTTGCAGTTAGCATTGCAAAAAAGGACGGGTTTCATACACCCCGGCGCAAATTTTCCCCAAGCGCGTGGGGACGCGCGGGGACAGGATACGCGCGGGGTTGGGATACGCGCGGTGGCAGGATACGCGCTTTTTTGGAAAAAAGCTGTGCAAAAAACTTTGATGAGAGATTCGTATGGGCTGCACAAACGACAGGCAGCTATCGGAGTGAATCGGGAAACGAACAAAGGGGCGGATATCATCCGCCCCTTTGTTCGTATTTTCTTTGATTGGGAACTATCTACATGCGATTGTCCGTTCAAAACGCAAGTAGGGTCGGATGGCATCCGACCCTACGGCAGAATTCTATTTGCCTGAAAATAGCGGCAGGGGGCGGATACCATCCGCCCCCTGCCACGCAGCTTTTTGATGTAAGGGGAAAGCCCCCTAGGTAGAGCATTCAAGTTTTCTTTGGTACTTTCTTTTTCAAAAGAAAGTACGCGTAACCTAACGCGTAACTTGCTCTGCGCGTAACCTATCCCGCGCGTTCTTTAGTCTCTGCGCTTGCCCAGATAGGCCTCCTTGACGCTCTCGTCCGCCAGCAGCTCTGCGCCGGTGCCGGACATGGTGATGTTTCCGGTTTCCAGCACATAGGCAAAGTCAGCGGTTTTCAGCGCCATGTTGGCGTTCTGCTCGATGAGCAAAATGGTCACGCCCTGCTTGTTGATCTCCTTGATGATGGTGAAGATATCCTGCACGATCAGGGGTGCAAGACCCAGAGAGGGTTCGTCCATCATCATCATCTTGGGACGGCTGAGTAGCGCCCGACCCACCGCCAGCATCTGCTGCTCGCCGCCGGACAGCGTTCCGGCCAGCTGCCAGTTGCGCTCCTCCAACCGGGGAAACAGCTCATAGACCCACTTGATGTCCTTTTCGATGCCGTCCTTGTCCTTGCGGAGATAGGCACCGATCCGCAGATTTTCCAGCACGGTCAGGTCGGCAAACACCCGGCGACCCTCGGGCACCAGCGCGATGCCCTCCTCGATCACCTTGTTGATGGGCATACCCAGCAGTTCCTTGTCGTTCCAGAGGATGGAGCCCGCCCCCGCCTTGACCAGTCCCGTGATGCTGCGGAGCATGGTGGATTTACCGGCACCATTTGCGCCGATCAGGGTGACGATTTTGCCGTCTGGCACCTCCATGCTGATGCCACGGAGTGCCTTGATGCCGCCATAGGCGACCTCTAAATTTTCAATCTTAAGCATCGGCTTCCACCCCCAGATATGCGTCAATCACGCGCTTGTTGTTCTGGATTTCCTGCGGCGTGCCATCGGCGATGAGCTTGCCGAAGTCCAGCACATAGATGCGGTCGGAGATGTCCATGACCAGATTCATATGGTGCTCGATCATGAAGACCGTCAGCTTGAAATCGTCCCGCACACGTCCGATAAACGAGGTCAAATCGTCCGTCTCCTGGGGATTCATGCCCGCCGCCGGCTCGTCTAGCAGCAGCAGCTTGGGCTGGGTGGCCAGTGCCCGGGCGATTTCCACCCGGCGCTGCAAGCCATAGGGCAGAGAGGTGGCCAGATCGTCCCGCACCTCCTCCAGTCCCAGCACCCGCAACAGCTCCTCGCACTCCTGACACATCCGTTTTTCCTCGGCGTGGTTCAGGCGGAAGGTGGCGGTGAACAGGTTGCTGGTGCGGCGCAGATGCTTGGCGATCAGAATATTCTCAAACACCGTCTGGCTTTTAAACAGGCGGATGTTCTGGAAGGTTCTGGCGATGCCCAGCTTGGTGATCACGTCGGGTGTGGGTGCCTGTGCCTTGGTAAACTTGCCCAAATCCTGCCCCTTATAGAGCTTTTTCATCTTGCCCTGGGGGTAGTTTTCCACGATTTTTTCATCCTCGAAGTACACCGCGCCGTTGGTGGGCGCATAGACACCGGTGATGACGTTGAAGGCGGTGGTCTTGCCCGCGCCGTTGGGCCCGATCAGAGAGACGATTTCCCCCTCGTTGACCACCAGATTCATGTTGTCCACAGCGATGACGCCGCCGAATTGCATGGTGGCGTTTTCGACCTTTAAAACATGCTCACTCATTTGGCGTCACCTCCCTCTTTGGGGGTCTTTGGTTGCTTGGGTTTTCGTTTAAACCCGCTCAGGGACAGCTCGCGATCGCCCATGATGCCCTGACGATAGAACAGCACCATCGCCATGATGATGACGGAGAACACCACCATGCGGAAGCCGGAGCGGAGGAAGGGTACCTTAAATGTGCCGAAGTACATCTCCTGATCCAAGAAGCGGAGCACCCACTCAGAGCAGCCCACAAACAGGAAGGAGGCGAGGCAGGAGCCGGTGACAGAGCCGATGCCGCCGATGACCACAATCAGCAGGATCTCATAGGTCATAGCCGCCTTAAAGGCGTTTGCCTGCACGGTGGTCTGGTACATCGCCAGCAGAGCGCCGGAGATGCCGGCGAAGAAGGAGCTGATGACAAAGGACAGCTGCTTGTGCTTCGCCAGATTGATGCCCATGGCCTCTGCCGCGATCTCGTCGTCCCGGATGGCCTTAAAGGCGCGTCCATAGGTGGAGTTGATCAGCATGACGATGATGGCGATGCAGATGCCGGAGATGACAAAGGGGAAAATCACGCTGGAAAACGCCGGGAATTTACGCAGCAGGTTGGAGCCGTTGGTGAGCGGGCCCAGCTTGTCGTATTGGATGATGGCGCGGATGATCTCTGCAAAGCCCAAGGTGGCAATCGCCAGATAGTCGGACTTTAATTTCAGCACCGGCAGACCGATGAGGAAGGCGAAGAACGCCGCCACCAAGCCGCCCAGCACCATGGCGACCACCCAGGGGATGGCAAACTGCACCACGCCGCCCTCGTAATACTGATAGACGGAGACACGGTCTGCCACGGGGATGGTCAAAATGGCGTAGGTATACGCGCCCAGCAACATAAAGCCCGCCTGTCCCAGAGAGAACAGTCCGGTAAAGCCGTTTAGCAGGTTCATGGAGACTGCCACCAGCGCATAGATGGCGCCCTTTTTCAGCACGGTGATCAGCATGGAGCCAGAGCCGAAAATCTGCTCGACCGCGAACAGCGCCACAAACAGCGCCAGCACCAGTCCCAGCGCCACAATGGATTTCCGTTTGGTATCGTTTTGAGATA
Source organism: Oscillospiraceae bacterium (assembly GCA_036656515.1). Taxonomy (GTDB): domain Bacteria; phylum Bacillota; class Clostridia; order Oscillospirales; family Oscillospiraceae; genus Oscillibacter. The sequence continues at coordinate 9,720 of JAVVOA010000029.1, forward strand.
ACGTCTTCATTCCTTACACCTTCTCCGTCAATTTCTCTCCGAAGAGGCCGGTGGGCTTGACGACTAAAATCACAATTAAAAGCACAAAGGTGAATGCGTCGGAGAACGTGGTCAGCCCTGCGCCCTTCATGAAGTTTTCGCAAATGCCAATGAGGAAGCCGCCGATCACCGCGCCGGGAATGGAGCCGATGCCGCCGAAGACTGCCGCCACGAAGGCCTTCAGTCCGGGCATAGCGCCGATGGTGGGCGTGACGGTGGAGTAGTTGGAGAAATACAGCATGGAGCCAATGGCTGCCAAGAAGGAGCCGATGACAAAGGTCACGCTGATGACGCTGTTGATTTTGATGCCCATGAGCTGTGCCGTCTCGAAGTCCCGGGATGCCGCCCGCATGGCCATGCCGATTTTGGTTTTCTTAATCAGCAGCACCAGTGCAATCACCAGCGCAATGGTCAAAAACGGAGTGATCAGGGTGACCCGCTTGGTGGAGATACCGGCGATCACGATGGTGTCACTGATCCAAGGGATGACGGGATACTGCTTTGCCAAACCGCCGGTGATGTACCACAGCAGGTTTTGCAGCAGATAGGAGACGCCGATGGCGGAGATCATCAGCGACATGCGGGGCGCGGAGCGCAGGGGCTTGTACGCGATTTTTTCCACCATGACGCCCAGCACCACGGTGAGTACGATCATCAGCGGAATTGCCACGATCAGCGGCAGCCCCGCCGCGACGGCGTAAACCATAATAAAGCCTGCAACGGTAAAAATATCACCATGGGCAAAGTTGATCAGCCGCAGAATACCATAGACCATTGTATAGCCGATGGCAATCAGCGCGTACTGTCCGCCCACAGAGATACCCGACAGCAGATATGGTAGGTTGTCTGTCAAAAAGTCCATATGCAAGGAGCACCTCCCCTAATTTTGCGTTCTATCGGCTTTTGAACCAGCAAATTGCTTGCTGCATCAAAAGTCGACAGAAAGAATTGGAATCTAAAACAGGCTGCGCAAGGGGTTGCCTCGCTCAGCCTGCTTCGCCGGAGTGGGCGGGGCGTTTGCGCGCCCCGCCGCTCGATCCGAAAATTGTCAGTTAGCCGATGTCAGCAACTGCCTGGGTCTTGATGAACTTGAAGGAGCCATCCACAGCCTGCTTGATGTAAGCCATGTCCTTGTTGGCGTCGCCCTCTTCGTTGAAGGTGATGGAGCCGGTGACCGCATCGGGAACGGAGACGCCGCCCAGTGCCTTCTGGATATCTTCGCCCACGGTGGACTGGGCTGCCACGATGCCGGCAACCGCAGTGTTATAGGCATCATAGCCCAGTGCGGAGACAGCCGCGACGATGTCGTTGCCGCCGTTGGCGGTCAGGTTTGCCTTATCGGCGTTCAGCCATTCCTTGAAGCCCTTGACAAAAGCAGCAGCAGTGCCGGCTTCGTCGTTCTCATCAAAGAAGGTGGAGCAGTACACGGGGATGCCCTTGCCATTCTGCGCGTCCAGAATGACGGAGGATTCCCAAGTGTCGCCTGCCAAGATGGGCATGGTCATGCCCGCCGCAGCTGCCTGACCGATGATCAGAGAGGCGCAGGTGGTGGCAGAGGGGGCAAAGATCACGTCTGCGCCGGCTTTTTTGGCGCTGGTCATGTAGGCGGAGAAGTCGGAGCTGCCCTCTGTGAAGGTCTCGGCGATCACAGTGCCGCCCAGTGCCTCGAATGCCTTGCCGAAATAGTTGCCCAGACCGACGGAGTAGTCGTCGCCCAGCTGGGTCAGAACGTAAGCGGTTTTTGCGTTAAATTCTTCCTTGGCAAAGTTTGCCATGACGGTGCCCTGGAACGGGTCGAGGAAGCACACGCGGAAGTAGAAGGGCTTGCCCTCGGTGACCTGGGGGTTGGTGCAGGAGACGCCGATGGCGGGAATCTTAGCCTCGGCCAAGATGTCGCTGATGGCCATGGAGACGCCGGAGCCATAGGAGCCCAGAACCACGGAGACACCCTTGCTCACCAGAGACTGGGCAGCGGAGACTGCCTTATCGGTGGCGGACTGGTTATCCACGACTTCCAGCTGGATGGTATAGGTGGTGCCGCCGATGTCCACGGTGGGGGTCAGGGAGTTGGCGTACTGAATGCCCAGTACCTCTTGCTTGCCGCCGGCACCATTGTCGCCAGAGGCGGGTTCGCAGACACCGATTTTGATGACATTGTCACCGCCAGCCGCAGGCGCGCCGCCCTCTGCCGGTTTTTCGCCGCAGCCGGCGAGAAGACCTGTGGTCATGATGGCGGCCATCAACATTGCAAGGATTTTTTTCATACTTCTTTTCCTCCTGTTTTGACCGCTTGGCGCCACCCGGCGACCACTGCGGTCTTTTGATTTGCCATGATTTGGTTTGCCACGAATTCCAGTTGTCGTTAGTGTATATTTTAAGAGAAAACCGTCCCGTTTGCAAGAGGTATTTTTCACATAAAGAAACCTCCGTTTTTGTGAGATAGGCGCTTTTGGCGGTCTTTTTCGCCCCAATCTGTCCGTCAGGGACGAATATTCCCCGTGGGGACACACTTGCTCCGGCTTATCGTCCGTCCCCAGTGGACGAATTTTTAGTGATAACGCCCAAGAGGCTTCAAAAATAATTTGGAGTTTTCTTCATTTTGCCCTGCATTTTTGCAAAAGACCTCGATTTCTGTCCCCCCGTCTCCCCCGCCCGGCAGAAGTGGCGGCAGGGCGGGAAGATTTGGGAAAAAACGGGAGACGCCGTTTTGTCACAAACAGCGTCTCCCGTTGGATTTTTTTGTCAGCTCAAAGGCAGGGGTGGGGGGAGTGCGCTCCCGCTCTCGACGGTTTTTCCCTCGCCAAACACTGTGGCAAAGGCGTTGGCATCCATGGTCTCGTGAGCCAGCAGATACTGGGCCACGGTCTCCAGATGATGCCGCTCCCGCTTTAAAATCTCCTCGCACCGATCATAGGCAACGCCCACAATGGCCTTGACCTCCTGGTCGATGATGGCAGCCACAGCCTCGGAATAGCCCCGGGTCTGACCCATGCTGCGGCCGATGAACACCTCGTCGTGTCCGGTCTCAAAGGAGACGGTGCCCAGCTTTTCGCTCATGCCATAGACCGCCACCATTTTGTGGGCGATGGCGGTGGAGCGCTGGATGTCGTTGGACGCGCCGGTGGAGATATCCCCCAACACCAGCTTTTCCGCCACCCGACCGCCCAACAGGGACACGATCTGATCCTCCATATAGCGCTTGGAGAGATAGGAGCGATCCTCCTCCGGCAGAGAGATGGTCATGCCGCCGGTCTGTCCCCGGGGGACAATGGAGATTTGATGCACCGGGTCGTGGTCGGGCAGGGCGTGCATGACCACGGCGTGTCCCGCCTCGTGATAGGCGGTGAGACGGCGCTCCCGTTCGGGGATCACCCGGCTGCGCTTTTCCGGGCCGGCGATGACCTTGATCATGGCCTCCTCGATCTCGCTCTTGTGGATGTATTTTTCATCCCGACGGGCGGACAGCAGCGCCGCCTCGTTGATGAGGTTTTCCAAATCCGCGCCGGTGAAGCCCGGTGTCCCCTTGGCGACGGCAGAGAGATCCACATCCTCTGCCAGGGGCTTATTCCGGGCATGTACCTGCAAAATCGCCTCTCGCCCCTTGATGTCGGGCAGTCCCACAAAGACCTGTCGGTCAAACCGTCCCGGTCGCAGGAGGGCGGGATCCAAGACATCCTGTCGGTTGGTGGCGGCAAGCACCACCACGCCCTCGTTGCTGCCAAAACCGTCCATCTCCACCAGCAGCTGGTTTAAGGTTTGCTCCCGCTCGTCGTGTCCGCCGCCCACACCGGTGCCCCGCTGGCGACCCACGGCGTCGATCTCGTCGATGAAGATGATGGCGGGGGCAATCTTCTTTGCCTGCTCGAACAGATCCCGCACCCGGGACGCGCCCACGCCGACGTAAAGCTCCACAAAGTCCGAGCCGGAGATGGAGAGAAACCCCACGCCCGCCTCCCCTGCCACAGCCTTTGCCAGCAGGGTTTTGCCGGTGCCCGGAGGGCCCACCAGCAGCACGCCCTTGGGAATCCGCGCCCCCAGTGTGACATACTTCTTGGGTTCCTTCAAAAACTCCACGATCTCAGACAGCTCGGTCTTTTCCTCGTCCGCGCCAGCCACATCGTCAAAGGTGACCTTCTTCTCTCGATCGCCCACGGTTTTCACCCGCGCCGAGCCGAATTTCGCCATCTTGTCGCCGCCGCCTGCGCCGCCGTTCATCCGTCCCGCCACAAAAAACCACAGCGCGCCGAACACCGCCGCGATGAGCACATAGGGCAGCAGCAGTTCCAGCCAGTTGGTGGAGTGATCCATGTGATAGTTATAGCTCTTGATAATGCCCTTGGCATATTGCTCTTGAATGAGCGGGTTTAAGTCACTGCGGAATAAATCCACATCATATAGCTCAAAAACGACGGTTTTCTTGCCCTCGTCCTTGCTCCGCAGATGGAGAGTCAGCGCGGTACCCTCGACCTCGAACCGCTCCACCTTCTCCTGCTCGAACAGCTCCACCACCTCGGAATACTGCATGGGCACCGGCTTTTCCCCGGTGTTCCAGAGATAAGCAAAGCACATGACCACCACCAGCATCAGCACCAATAGGCTGATATTGGAAGATTTCTTCACGAAACCATCCCCCCTGTTTCTCAGATACGCGCCGCTGCGTTAGTTGCTGTAGACCTCCGGCTTTAACACGCCGATATAGGGTATATTGCGATATTGCTGGCAATAGTCCAAGCCATAGCCCACCACAAATTCGTCGGGTACCTCAAAGCCCACCAGATCGGCGCAGATGACCTTCGTCCGGCGGGAGGGCTTATCCAGCAGGGTGACAATGGTGATGGAGGCGGCTCCCTTGGTGAGAAAATAGTCCTTCAAAAAAGCCAAGGTGCTGCCGGAGTCCAAAATATCCTCTACCACGATCACATGCCGACCGGTGATGTCCTGCTGCAAATCGTGGGTGATACGGACGCGTCCCGAGCTGACGGTGGCGTTTTGATAGGAGGAGACGGCGATGAACTCCACGTCGCTCTTCACCTGACAGGCGCGCACCAAGTCGGACATAAAGACAAACGAGCCCTTGAGTACCCCCAGAAACAGGGGATTCTTCCCCTCAAATTTGTCATACAGCGCCGCGCCCATCTCGTCGATGCGGGCGTGAAGCTCCTCTGCCGTATAGAGAACCTTTAAAATGTCCCCATCCATCATGCTTTTGCTCATGTCTCTTTCTCCTCTGTATTTGTTGATTTTTGCCGCTCGCTGCCATCCACTTGAATCCACAGCAGCGGTGCGCCCTCTTGGGGGAGGGCGGCGACGTCTATCCCCAGCCGCCAGATGGCGGACAGATGATCTGCTTGATAAAAGGCGGGCAGTGCCGCCCGCTGACCGGGCAAAATCCCCCGATCGGTAAACAGTCGCTTGACACTGCGGCTGCCCCGTGCGCCCGCCAGCGTCAACCTGTCGCCGGGTCGCCACGCGCCCACCACCACCGGGGTCTCTCCATCCCAGCGCAGGGCGATGCCGCCTTTAAGTGAAATCGGCGGCACTGCTGCCCCGCAGGTCAGGGTATAGTCCCCCCAGACCACGGTGTCGCCGGGGCGCAGAAGCTTCTCCGGGAGTTTCTCCGCCACGGTTTCCAGCACCAGTCGTTCCCCCGCGTTCCGCGCCGTCACGCCGTGGGGCAGATGGATCTCCTCTGTCCCGCCGCCGGTGAGCGCCAGCTGCACCACCCGCTGGATGTGGACACAGCCCACGTCCCGCCGCCCCGCAGGCAGCCGGGTCAGCAGACAGAGCACCATCCGGGGACGGAGGGCGGCAGGGGCGGCAGAAAAGGCCGCTCGCGCCAAAAAAATCCGTCCCGGGGAGGCCTGCGCCGGTGCGGCGAGACGCTCCGCCTCCTGCTCCAACGCGGCATTTTCCTGTTGGCACAGACCCGCTGTCCGGGTCATATTTTCGATGGCGCGGGGATTGATCTCCCGCAGTACCGGCAAAATCCGATGGCGGATGAGATTCCGGGCAGCCTCGTCCTCCCCATTGGTCTCGTCCTCCACATGGGGCAGTTCCCGGGCGGCGGCATAGCGCTCCAATTCCTCCCGGGTGAGCTCCAACAGGGGGCGGCAGATGCCGTCCCGCTCCGGGGGAATCCCGCAGAGCCCGGGCAGTCCCGTGCCCCGACAGAGGTTGAGCAGCAGGGTTTCGGCATTGTCGTCGGCGTGGTGGGCGGTGCAGATCACCGCCGCGCCCACAGCTTGCGCCGTCCGTGACAGAAAGGCATAGCGCAGTTGCCGCGCCGCCTCCTCGATGGACAGACCCGCCCCGCGGGCAGTGGCGCGGGTGTCGCCCTGTTCGCAGTATACAGGTATCCCCCGCCCGGCGCAATAGTTGCGGACAAAATTCTCGTCCCGATCTGCAAATTCCCCCCGCAGGCCATGGTGATAGTGGGCGGCGACCACCGTCACCGGATGGACTTCGCCCCAGCGGCACAGAAGCTCCAGCAGGCACATGGAGTCCAGTCCCCCGGACAGGGCGCAGAGCACCGTGCAGGGTTCGTCCGGCAGCAGCAGCCTGAATTTTGCCTCGATTTGGGAGGTTAGCTCGCGAGCCTCATTCCTCGCCATAGCGGGTTTCTATCGTGCCAAAGGTGGTATATTCCGGCATCCAGCGGAGCTCGACCTTGCCGGTTTCGCCGTGGCGGTTCTTCGCCACGATGCACTCCGCGATATTATGCTTATCCGAATCCTCGCTGTAATAGTCCTCGCGAAACAAAAACATCACGATGTCCGCGTCCTGCTCGATGGCACCGGATTCTCGTAAATCCGACAGCATGGGGCGCTTATCGTCCCGCTTTTCGTTGGCGCGGGAGAGCTGGGACAGGCAGAGCACCGGCACCTGCAATTCCTTTGCCATGATTTTCAGCATCCGGGAGATGTCCGACACCGCCTGTTGGCGATTTTCGCCGGTATAGCCCTTGCCCCCCGCCGAGGTCATCAGCTGCAAATAGTCGATGACCACCAGTCCCAGATTTTCGATCCGACGGCACTTGGCGTTCATGTCCGCCACCGTCAGCAGGGGGTTGTCGTCGATACGGATATCCGTCTTGGACAGGGTGGAGGCCGCGTCGGCGATTTTCACCCAGTCCGTCTCCCGGAGATTGCCGGTCAGCAGACGGGTGTTCTCCACCAACGCCTCGGACGACAGCAGCCGGGTGACCAATTGCTCGCCGGACATTTCCAGCGAGAAGATAGCCACGGTCTTGGTCTCCTCCTTGGCGACGTTGAGCGCCACGTTCAGCGCCCAAGAGGTCTTGCCCATGCCGGGGCGCGCCGCCAGCAAAATCAAATCCGATTTGTTCATGCCAGAGATTTTCGCATCCACGGCGGACAGGCCGGTGGAGAGGCCGGGCAGCTTTTTGCCCCCCGCCTCGCTCATCTCTGACAGGTGATCCAACACCCCGGGCAGCACCGATGCCACAGTCACCATGTCTTGGGCACTGCGCCCCCGGCGGATGGCATAAATCTTCTGCTCTGCCGCCTCCAAGGTGTCCTGCGCCTCGCCCATGCCGTCCTGCACCAGCGCCGTGATCTCTGACGCGGCAACCGCCACCCGGCGCAGCAGCGCCTTGCTCTGGACGATGCGGACATACTCCATCACGTTGGCAGAGGTCAGGGTGATCTCCATCAGCTGTGCCAGATAGCTCCGGGTGACCTTTTCGTCATACAGCCCCGCCTTTTCCAGCTCGGCGCAGACGGTGATGCCGTCGATGGGCTTGGAATAGATGAACATGGAATAGATGGTCTCAAAAATCTCTCGATTCTGCCGCAGATAAAAATCGTCGGGCTGCAGCTTGTCCATCACGTCCTTGACGCAGGCGGGGTCGATGAGCATGGAGCCCAATACCGCCTGCTCCCCCTCTAAGCTGTGGGGCATCTGCCGCAACAATAAATCCTCGATTGCCATGTGCTTCGCTCCTTTATGCCGGCGCTTTTCTTACTTTTCCTCTGCCACCACCACATAGACGGTGCCGCTGATCTCAAAGCCCAGCTTGGCCTTTAGCTCATAGGTGCCAAAGCTCTTGATGGGCTCCTCTTGGACGATCTTCTGCTTGGGCACATCCAGCCCAAACTGGGCGGCAAGTGCCTCGGATATCTCCTTGGTGGTGATGGCGCCGAACAGCCGTCCGCCGCTGCCGCCCTTGGCGGTGAGCTTGACCACACAGCCCTTCAACTTCTCTGCCAGCTCGGTGGCGGCGACTCTCTGGCGCTCCTCCTCCACCCGGCGGGCGCGATCCTGCATTTTCATGGTGTTGATGGAATCCGGTGTGGCGGGCAGAGCCAGCTTGCGGGGCAGCAGGAAATTGCGGGCATAGCCCTCTGCCGCCTCGATCATCTGTCCCTTTTTGCCCTGCCCCCGTACGTCCTGTTGTAAAATCACTTTCATAGCTGTGTTCTCCTTCAAATATAGTGTGCCCTGCTCTGTTTGCAGGAAAATCCTGACAAAAACGCAAGGTCAGGATACGCGGCCTTTGAAAAGGCCTGGCGAAACTTTTCATAAGCGTTGAGACAGGGTGCAGGGTGGGCATTCAAGTTTTTGCCTCGCTTTTTTCAAAAAGCGAGCGTACTCCGTACCTCGTACCCCGTTCTCCGCTACTTCTCGAAATAGCTGTCGATAGCTGCCAGCAGACGGGGGCGTACCTCCTCTGCCGTGGCGTTTTCGATGCGCCCACCGGCGGTGGTGGAATTGCCGCCGCCGCCCAAGGCCTCTAAAATCACCTGCACGTTGATGTCCCCCAGAGACCGCGCCGACAGGGCGACACCCTCGCCCACTCGACAGGCCACAAACGAGGCCTGCACCCCCTTGAGGGTCAACAGCTCATCCGCCGCCTGCGCCACCGTCACCCGATCCACATCGGCATCGTCGGTAAAGGCCACCGCCAGATTGTCCCGATACAGCTCTGCCTGTCGAATGATGGCATAGCGGGAGATGGTCTCGGTCAAGTCGTTCTGGAACAGGCGCTGTACCTCTGCCGTCTCTGCCCCCGCCCGGCGCAAAAATGCCGCCGCCTCAAAGGTGCGTCCGCCGGTGCGCATGGTGAAGTTTTTGGTGTCCAGCACGATGCCCGCCAGCAGTGCCTCGGATTCCGCCCGGAGCAGGTCGGTGGGCTCTGCCAGATATTGCAGCAGCTCCGTCACCAGCTCGGAGGTGGAGGAGGCATAGGGCTCGTGGAAATTCAGCGCCGCGTTTTCGATATAGCTGGCGGCGCGGCGATGGTGGTCGATGACCGCCACCCGGTTGCAGGTCTCCAGCAGCTGGGGATGCTCCACGCACTCCGGGCGGTTGGTGTCCACCACAATCAGCAGTGACCCCGCCTGCATCCGCAAAAACGCCTCGTTGCCGGAGATAAACGTCCCGGCGTATTCGGGCAGAGGACGGATGCAGTCCAGCAGAGGCCCCGCCGCGTTGTGTCCATCCCCCAGCACGATCTGGGCGTGCTTGCCCCGCTTCCGGGCGATACAGCACAGTCCCACGGCGGCACCGATGGCATCCATGTCCGCATTGGCGTGTCCCATGATGTAAATCTGCTTGGCATCCGCCATCAGCTCGGACAGGGCGTTTGCCATGACCCGGGACTTGACCTTGGTGCGCTTTTCCGTGCTCTTGGCGCGTCCGCCATAAAATTCAAAGTCCAGCCGGCTCTTCACCGCCGCCTGATCTCCCCCCCGGGACAGCGCCATCTCCACCGACAGGGTGGCGGCCTGAAACAGATCTTCTAACGTGTCGGCATCCTTGCCCACGCCCACAGACAGGGTGGCATGGACGCCCTCGCCCACCTTGATGTCCCGCACCGTGTCCAGCACGGCGAATTTCTCCGCCGCAAACCGGGCGTAATACTGCTCCTCGAAGACAAACAGATAGTGGTCGCGATCGGTTTTCAGCAGAACGCCGTGGGCAGGTGCCGCCCAAGTGTTGATTTTTTCATAGATCTGCGCCAGCACGGCAGAGCGCGCCGCCTCTGGGCAGGACTTCATCAAGTCCTCATAGTTGTCGATGGTGAGAATCGCCACCACGGGACGGGTGGTCTCGTATTTCTGGCGGATCTCGTCGTTCTCCGTGGTGTCCACCCAATAGGTGGTGGCAAGCAAGCCCTGCCCCTTTCCCCCGGCGGCGGACACCAGACTGCCATAGACCCGAAACTTGCGGCTGTTCATGTCCACCCGCTCGGGACATTCCCGCTTGCCCTCTAACAGCCAGCGGGAGGAGAATTGGGGCACCGCGTCGCCGACCTTGATTTCAAACAAATGCTCCCGCACCCCAGCCAGCTGCAAAAAGCTCTCGTTGCTCCAAATGACCTCCCCAGTGTCCGGACGGAAGACCATGATGGGCAGGGGGGAGTTGATCAGCGTGCTTTTGCTGGCGGTATCCACGCTGCCGGTCACATTGTCTATATACTGGATGATACCCTGCTTGCGCTTGTGGTTGGCGTTGCGAAAATAAAAATACAGCGCCACAATAGCCACGCCCTCTGCCCCCGCCAGCACCGGCGACACCGGAATCGCCGCCAAGGCAAACAGCGCCAGACAGAGAAAATAGAGCTTGAGATTGGGCTCTAACAGACGTGAGATTTTTTTATTCATCCCCATATGTCCTCTTTTCGATTCAAAAGGCCCTCTGCCATCGGCAAAAAGTGCCTCTCCTATCCCATACCGATAGATTTAAACAGTATAGCAGATTTTTCTTCTTTCGTACAGCAATTATGGGGAAAAATTTCGATTTTTCCGCCCTTTTTCCCCCCTTGGAGCGCCCTGCCGTCCACGGCGGCAAAAAGCTCCCCGTCCCGCCCGGGTGGGCGAAACGGGGAGGGTGACCTTGCAGTATTGTCTTAAGCAGCCTGCTCCGCCGTCTTGGGAGCGCGGATGCATGCGCCCACCAGACCGAAGATGACAGCGGGCAGCACCCAGCCGAAGCCGAAGGCGGACAGGGGCAGCTTCGCCACCAGACCCACGGCGGGGACACCGGCAGCCGCCAGAGTCTCCAGCACAGCGGTGAGGAATGCGCCCAAGGTGGCAAACTTGAAGATGTTGTCGTTATGGATGTGCTTGCCCACCAGAGACAGGGCAATCAGCGTCAGTGCCGCCGGATAGACGATGTTCAGAATGGGGGAGGCAAGGGAGACGATCTGATCCAGACCGAAGTTGGAGACCACGGCGCTGAATCCGCACATAGCGGCAACCAGCCAAGTATAGCGGATCTTCTTATTGGACAGCCGCTCGAAATAGGCGGCGGTGGAGCTGACCAGTGCCACAGCGGTGGTGATGCAGGCCAATGCCACGACGATGCCAAACAGAATGGTGCCCGCACGACCCAGCAGGGACTCCACAATGGCGATGATCAGCTGAGAGCGGTTGATGGTGGAATCGTACATGCCGGAGACGCTGGCGCCCAGATAGGTCAGACCTGCATAGACGATCAGCAGACCCACACCGGCGACCACGCCGCCGCCGCCCACGACCTTGAATTTGTCAGAGCGGCTGGTATAGCCCTTTTCCTCTGCCGTGTGGAGCACCAGCACGCCGAAGACCAGCGCTGCCAGCACGTCCATGGTCTGATAGCCGGCGAGAATGCCGGAGGCGGGCACGTTGGCGATCTTGGGGGTGACGGAGACGGCACCCAGAGGATCGACGATGCCCTTGATGATCAGGACAAGCAGGCCGACGAACAGAGCGGGGGTCAAAATCTTGCCCACGATGTCCACCACGGAGGATTCCTTCATGCACAGCAGGAAAATCAGTGCAAAGAACAGAATGGAGAACAGAACCGGGGAGAAACCGCTGAAAATGGGCAGCACGGACATCTCGAAGGTGGATGCCGCCGTGCGGGGAATCGCCAGCAGAGGCCCGATGCAGAGAATGATTGCCACGGACAGCGCCACAGCGGGGATTTTGCCAATGCGCTTGGTGATGCCGTCTAAATCGGTGTTGCAGTGCAGCATGGCGAACAGCGCCACCAGCGCCAGTCCGATATCAGCCATGTAATAACAGAAAAAGCCGCTCAGCCATTGCGGTCCTGCCTCCATGCCCAGAAACGGAGGGAAAATCACATTGCCCGCGCCAAAAAACATGGAGAACAACGCGAAGCCAAGGACCAGCATGTCTTTTCTTTGTTTTTTCATTCAATAAATCTCCTTACATTTTCTGCCATTCCCCTCATGGCATGATCGGTTGGGGATTTGTTCTACTTTTCGTTCTTTTTTGCAAAACGAGTGTTTTTAGTATACAAGCCTGTCTAAAAGTTGTCAATCTCCTTTCTTTTTTCTGTCTACTTGCACAAAAAAGGCATTTTTAAAATAGACACAACGACGGCAAACAGGGGAAAAAGAGGCCACACCTCCTCGCCGGTTGCAAAAAGGTGTGGCTTTTGTCACTTTAAACTGAAAAAGTATCCCAACTATTTTGCGGCGGGCTTTACCGGCGCACGTCGAAACAGCAGCCAAGCCAGCGCAGAAAACACCAGTCCCGCCAGCAGCAGACCCCCATCCAGCCGCAGGGGCGCGGCGAACAGCCACCGGAACAGGCCAGTCAGCGCCGACAGCACGGCGGGTGTGGTGCCCCCGCCGGAGGCGCTGAGGAGAAGGGGCAGTCCCGCAAAATTTTGCCGTCCCGCAGGATGACGGTGTGGGCGATCAGCGCCGCCACCTCTTGAATCAGGTGGGTGGAGATGACAATTGTGCATGGATGTTCCAAGTATTTCTCCAATAAAAGCTGGTAGAACAAATCCCGATGCTGGGCATCCAGCCCCAGAACCGGCTCGTCCAAAAACACATAGGGCGTGTTCACCGACAGCGCCAAAATCAGCCGAAAGATGGAGCCATAGCCGGTGGACAGGGCGGTGATTTTTTTCTTCACGTCCAGCCCAAATTTCTCCGCCAGCGACAGGGCATACATTATATTAAAGGTAGGGTAGAACCGCGCCGTCACCCCGAAGGCTCGTTTGACCCGCATTTCGGCGGGAAACAGGTTGTTTTCCCCCACCAGAAACAGCTGTCCCAACGCCCCGTCATGCTCTGCCACCGGCGTGCCATCCAAGGTGATGGTGCCGCTGTCGGGCAGCAGCCGCCCGGTGATGAGATTGAGCAGGGTGGACTTGCCCGCGCCGTTGTTGCCCAGCAGGCCGTAAATCGTGTTTTCCGCCAGCGTCAGGGACACCCCGTCCACCGCTCGGGTGTCTCCAAAGCGCTTGCTGACACCGCAAAGTTCAATTGCCATTTTCAAAGCCTCGTTTCATCAATTCTTGCAGC
>JAVVOA010000030.1:0-22806 GCA_036656515.1 Oscillospiraceae bacterium
AGCAGCATCTTGGAGAAGGAATAGCCGTCCAGGGGAGCGGAGGGACGGAAGGTGCCATCGGAATAACCGTTGATCAGACCGGTGGACTTGCAATATGCAATGTAGGGAGCAAAGGTGTTGTCCAGAGCAACGTCCTTATAGGGCTTGCCTGCAACGCCCAGCTGCTCGGCAGCGACGGTACCAAGCATCATATAGGTGATGATCTTGGCGGCGGCGCCGCGGGTCAGGGTTGCGGTGGGCTTGAAAGTGCCGTCTTCATAACCGGAGATGATTCCGATTTTGTTCATGACGGCGACTGCTTCCTCGTACGTGATCTCACTCTTGTCCTTGAGATCCTTGTACTCGGTTGCGCCCGCGCTGATGGTGACCAAAGACATGGTCATAACCAGTGCAAGTACCAGAGATAGGAACTTTTTCATGGGTTTTCCTCCTTAAATTTGGCTGTTTCCGGGGCTTTTTTAGAAGCTTTTTGGATGCTATCGTGTAACTCCCCGTCGCAGCGCTTTGTTGAACGCCTGTCACATTCTTTCGCACGGCACACATACCGTGGCTAGCCGGTCCGTATCTACGCCGAGCTGAAAGGTCTGCACCATTTGTTCATGCTGTATCCTACCAAACTTTTTTCCCTTTGTAAATAGCAAACGTCCATCTGTTACAGACTTGTAACACAGCGCCGGGGAAAGCTTTTGTAGATTTTTATTAGTTTATATAGTATAATACGGTTTCAATCAGGGAAAATGCAAGAGAGGTATTGATTATGATAGAGAACAAAACCGCTCCCGGGCGGGAGATGATCCTGCTAAAACTGGGGGAAATCGTGCTAAAAGGCCTCAATCGCCGGAGCTTCGAGGACAAGCTGCTGTCCAACATTCGGCGGCGGCTCAAGCCCTTTGGGGCATATCGGGTGTCCACCCAGCAGAGCACGGTGTATGTGGAGCCGCTGTCAGACGACTGCGATCTGTCCGGGGCGTATGGGGCGTGCGGACAGATTTTCGGCATCATTGCGATTGCCCGGGCTCTGCCCTGCGCAAAGTCCAAGGAGGCGATTTTTCAGACGGCGACGGCGTATTTGGGGGACGCGCTCCGGTCGGCAAAGAGCTTTAAGGTGGAGACCAAGCGGGCGGACAAGACCTTCCCCATGACCTCCATCCAGCTGTCCCAGTGGGTGGGGGGCGAGCTCCACGATGCCTTTCCCCATCTGGCGGTGGATGTCCACACCCCGGAGCTGACGGTTTTTGTGGAACTGCGGGAGAACGCGGCCTATGTCCACGCGCCGTCCGACCCGGGGGCGGGAGGGCTGCCCATCGGCACGGCGGGGGTGGCGGTATCCCTGCTGTCCGGCGGGATCGACAGCCCGGTGTCGTCGTGGATGATGGCGAAGCGGGGCTGTGAATTGGAGATGGTGCATTTCATCAGCCCGCCCTATACCTCCGAGGCGGCGAAGGACAAGGTGCTGGCGCTGGCGCAGCTGCTGGTGCCGTGGTGCGGTCGATTGGTGGTGCAACTGGTGCCGTTTACCGAGATTCAGGAGGAGATTCGCCGGGTCTGTCCCGAGGCGTATTTTACCCTGGTCATGCGGCGGTTTATGATGCGCATCGCGGAGAAAATCGCCGTCAAGGTGGGGGCGGGTGCGCTGGTCACCGGCGAGTCTCTGGGGCAGGTCGCCAGCCAGACCATGCTGGCGCTGGGCGCGACCGAGGATGTCTGCTCTCTGCCCATTCTCCGTCCTCTCATCGGCATGGACAAGGAGGAGATCGTCCGCATCTCCCGGAAAATCGGGGCGTTCGAGACCTCGATTCTCCCCTATGAGGACTGCTGCACCGTCTTCACCCCCCGCCATCCCCGGACACGTCCCCAATTGGCAGAGGTACGGGAGGCCGAGGAGGGTCTGGACATCGAGGGCCTAGTCGCCCGCGCCTTGGAGCAGACCCATTGGGTGCGGCTGAAATAAAGCAAAGGAAGTGCAGAGTTTGAAACATCAAGTGGAACTCATCGCCGTGGGCACCGAGCTGCTTTTGGGCGATATTGTCAATACGGACGCGCAATTTCTGTCTCGAGAGCTGTCGGCTCTGGGGCTGGACGTGCTCTATCAGTCCGTGGTGGGGGACAATCCCGGGCGGCTGTTCTCCTCCCTTGCCATCGCCCGCCACCGGGCGGATATCCTAATCACCACCGGGGGCTTGGGACCCACCTGCGACGATTTGACCAAGCAGGTGCTCTGCCGCGCCTTTGGCAAAGAGCTGACCCTGCACCCCGATATTCTGGCGGGCATCGCCGCCTTTTATCGGGACGATCTGCGCACCGAAATGCCGGAGAACGCGGCCTCTCAGGCGATGCTGCCAGAGGGCTGTACCGTGCTGGACAACCCCGCCGGCACCGCGCCGGGCTGTGCCTTTTTCGCGGACGGCATCCATGTGGTGATGCTGCCGGGGCCGCCGTCCGAGTGCCGTGCGGTGTGGGAGGCAGGCGGTCGCGCCTATCTGGCCGCCCTGTCCCACGAGATTCTGGTCTCCCACGATCTGCGGGTGTTCGGCATGGGCGAGGCACAGGTGGAGCTGCGGCTCCGCCCCCTGATGCTGCGGCTGGAAAATCCCAGTCTCGCCCCCTATGCCAAGCCGGCGGAGATGTTTTTGCGGGTCACCGCCAAGGCAGAGAGCCGGGAGGCGGCAGAGGTCTTGATGCAGCCGGTGCTGGAAGAGGTACGCGCCGTTTTGGGCGACGTGATCTATGGCATGGATACCGACAGCCTGCCTGCCCTCTGTCTCGCCCTCTTGCGGGAAAAGCAGCTGACCTTTGCCACCGCCGAGTCCTGCACCGGGGGCGGAATTGCCGCCGCCATCACGGATTTGCCCGGTGCCTCCGCCGTCTATCGGGGGGGCGTGGTGTCCTATTGGAGCACCGTCAAGGCAGAGGTATTGGGTGTGCCCCAAGCGCTGCTGGACACATATGGCGCAGTGTCAGAGCCGGTGGCGCTCTCCATGGCAGAGGGGGCGCGGCGCATCACCGGCGCGGACTTGGCGGTCTCTGCCACCGGCGTGGCAGGACCCGACAGCGACGAGCGGGGCAACGAGGTGGGCACGGTCTTTGTGGCACTGGCAACCCCCACGGGCAGCTTTTGCCGCCACCTGACCTTTGGTCGGGAGCGCGCCCGCATCCGCGCCCACGCGGTCTCCACCGCCTTCGATCTCCTCCGCCGCTATCTGACGGGTCTGCCGCTGTAAGGGCTTGCAATTTCTCGCCCCCCGTGCTATGCTGAGAACAAGTTCTCATATAGTTTCGCATAGATGGCGCGAAAGTTTCTACGGAACCGCCCAAGGTTCTGCTATGAGTGTCTGTTCTCCGGATTTTTCCGGGACAGGCGCTCTTTTTTCTCGCCCGGCGGGGGAAAAGAGCCACAAAATGAGGAGGCATCTCTATGGCGACGACGGTTTTAAAAGGCAATCTTGTCCACGCGCCCCGGCTGGGAGAGCTGGAAATTTTGGAGCAGAGCTATCTGGTGTTGGAGGA
This sequence comes from Oscillospiraceae bacterium, assembly GCA_036656515.1. Classification (GTDB taxonomy): domain Bacteria; phylum Bacillota; class Clostridia; order Oscillospirales; family Oscillospiraceae; genus Oscillibacter. Next base: position 3,508 of record JAVVOA010000030.1, read on the forward strand.
CGGCATCATCGCCGGTCTGTATCCCACTCTGCCGGAGGAGTATCGAAGCGCCCGCCTGATCGACTATGGCAAGCAAATTCTCACCCAGTCCTTTGCGGATCTGCACGTCCACGCCCCCCAGTGGGTGATGACCGGCATGGGCATGGATCTGCCCCTGCTGGACTGGCTGAAAACCTATGTCTTTCCCACCGAGGCAAAGTTTAGCGACTTGGGTCTGGCTCGGGAAATCTATGGCCGCTTGGCCCGGGAGCTGATTGCAAACGGCACCACCCGGGTCGCCATGTTCTCCTCTCTCCACACGGATGCCACCCTGATTTTGATGGAGGAGTTGGAGCGTGCCGGTGTCACCGGCGTGGTGGGCAAGGTGAACATGGATCGCAACGGCGTGCCGGCCTTGCAGGAGACCACGGCGGACTCCATGGCGGAAACCCTCCGCTGGCTGGATGCCTGTGGGAACTTCTCCCACATCCGCCCCATTCTCACCCCCCGCTTCACCCCCTCCTGCACCGATGAATTGATGACCTTTTTGGGCAAGCTGGCGCAGGAGCGGCACCTCCCCGTCCAATCCCACCTGTCCGAGAGCCGGGCAGAGCAGGCGTGGGTGCGGGAGCTCCATCCCGACTGCGCCCGCTATTGGGAGACCTATGACAAATTCGGGCTGTTTTCCGACCACGGCATTATGGCGCACTGCGTCTATTGCGACGAGGCAGAGCGTGCCGCCCTCAAATCCCACGGCGTTTGGGCTGTCCACTGCGCCGACTCCAACATCAATCTGTGCAGCGGCATCGCGCCGGTGCGGGAACTGCTGGATGAGGGGGTCTCTGTGGCGCTGGGCACCGATGCCGCCGGCGGCGCGTCCGTCCATATGTTCGACGCGGTGACGATGGCGATTCGCGGCTCCAAGCTCCGCCACCTCGGGGAGAACAGCCCCGCCTTCCTCTCTGTGGCAGAGGGGTTTTATCTGGGCACCACCGCCGGACACCGCTATTTCGGCGGCGGGGCGGGCTTTGCCGTGGGCGACCCCCTCCACGCCATGGTCATCGACGACGCACAGCTCCCCCTGTCGGACAGCTATAGTGTCCGGGAGCGGTTTGAGCGCTGTGTCTATCTGCGGCAGCCGGGTGCGATCACCGCCGTCTGGTCAGAGGGGCGCTGTGTGCGCTAAGGAATCTCTAGTCCCGCTGAAAAATCGAAAGAGGAGCCCTCTGCCACTTGCGGAGGGTTCCTCTTTTTCGTATGCGCTCCTAAAACAGCCCCACCTGAAAGGGCAGATTCCCCTGTCCCATGTTGCGCTTTTGACGACTGTTTTGCTCGCCCAATCGGTCGCAGATCGCCATTTTGCGCAGGATGTCCCGCAGGGTCACATCCAGCTCTGTCCCCTCTCGATAGTCGGCGGGAAAGATGAAATCCACCCGCTCTTTTGCCAGCAGATCCTCTACTCCCGCCCGGTTGGTCTCCTGATAGACGGCGATGGCCTGCCCGCCATAGGCGCGCATCATCTTCATACAGGGCACGTCGGACAGGCCGTCCCCCATGTAGATCATGTTGGTAAAGGGGACGCGCTTGCTGTCGTCGGGCATGGAGGCGTTTAAATCCCGGTCGTTGGACACGTCCAGCACGCCCTTGTTGATTCGATAGACAAACTGGGTCTTGGCGGTAAAATTCACGGTCAGCTTGGGCCAGACCGGCTGTCCGCCCTCGTCATAATAGAACTCGCTGGCATAGATCTCGTGAAACTCATGGGCGATGGACGAGCCCTCGATGATCTCCCGCAGTCCCGAGGAGATGATGTAGTGCTCCACCGTCACCCCCTGGGTCTCTCCAAAGGCGTTGATGCGGGCAAACCAGTCCTGCACCCCGGGAAACAGCACGATTTTCTTGCCCTTTTCCACCAAGCTCTCCCGGGTGAGGGGCAGTCCCTTTTCCCGGGATTTTTGCAGCATGGTGTACATATAGGCCAGAATGCCGTCCATGCGATTCTCCCAGCCAAAGGTATTTGCCTCGTGCCAAAAGGCGGTGGGCTCCATCCCCAGACTGGGGATGAAGGCATAGTCCTGCATATCCGTGGTGCAGAGCGTCTTGTCAAAATCGTAGAGAATCGCCACGATGGGTCTGTTTTTCTCCATGGTTTTTTCTCCTTTCCTGGTGGAAAAAACGGGAGCCTTGCGGCTCCCGTCGGTATTTCGCCGGTTATTCGCCGGTATAGTTGCGGCCGAATTTCAAATCGTCCAATTTTAAATCCTCTGGCTTCAAATCCCCCAGCTTCAAGTCCTCTAAATTGATGGTCTGTTGGGTGACGGTGCCGTTGTCTGACCGCTGTGCCACCTGAATGGGGACAGTGGACTCCTCCTGCGCCGGGGTCTCCGATACCGTCTCTGGCGCAAAGGTGGCCAAAATCTTCTCCTCGATCTCGCCCACGGGATGGGTGTCCTCCGGTGGGGGGGTCTGTGCCTCCACCGTCAGTCCGGGCAGCTGCTCTAAAAAGGCGAGCTGCTGCCGGCAGAGTGCCCGGGTGCTCTGGATAAAGCCCGCCAGCTCCTGCCGTCCCGCCGCCAGACGCTGCTGCTGGATGGTGGTGTCGCTTTGCATCGAGACGATTTTTTGCCGAATCTGCCCCTCTGCCTCCTGCATCAGGGTATCCCGCTGCTTCTCCGCCTCCTGTACGATGGTGCCCGCCATTTTCTGGGCGGTGAGCAGGGTGGCCCGCATGGAGTCCTCGGTAGAGCGATATTCCTCTACCTTTTCCACCAAGACCTTCAGCTTTGCCTTCAGCGCGGCATTTTCCTTATACAGCGACGTATAGTCATCTGTCAGCTCGTCCAAAAACTCATCCACCATGGCCATATTATAGCCGCCCATCATCGCCTTGCTAAAGGCGCGACCGGAAACCTCCTGTGGAGTCAACATGCCAAAATCCCCCCGATTCTTTTTTTAAAAATACAGCCCGTTATTCTCCAGCTCGTCAATCAAATCCCCCTCGATATCCACATGATAGGGGGTGATGATATAGGTGTTGGCGGCAATCTTCTTGATCTTCCCCTCGCCGGCATAGGCGACACCGGACAGAAAGTCGATCAGGCGCCGGGCGATGTCCTTGTTGGTGGATTCCAGATTCAACACCACCGTGCGCTTGTCCTTGAGGTGGTCGGCGATCTCCGAGGCGTTTTCAAATCGCTCCGGTTTGACCAGCACCACCTTGAGCTGGGTGGTGGCATGGATATTGACCACCTTGTTCCGGCGATCCTCCTGCACTCTGGCGCTGCGCCGCTCCTCGAATACGGGTTCCTTACGGACAGCCTCGGGAAAATCGTCCTCGTATTCCTCGTCCTCATCCTCATAGGGATGGGTCCATTTTTTCAGTTCATCCAAGATACTCATGCAAGAGAGCCTCCTCTGTTGTTTTTAAAGTGTGTAGCTTCTGTTGCCAAAAATCGCCGAGCCCACACGCACCATGGTTGCCCCTGCACGGATGGCATCCTCGAAATCGCCGCTCATGCCCATGGACAGGATATCAAATGTATTATCATACAAGTTTCGACTTATGTCAACATAAAGCCGTCTCACCTGCTGAAAATAGGCGATATTTTCCGGTTCTGTCGCCTCTGCCGGGGGGATCGTCATGAGACCCCGCACCCGCAGATGGGGAAAGTCCCGCGCCGCAAGGGCGGCATCCTCCAATGCCGCCGGGAGAAAGCCGCTTTTTGCCTCCTCGCCGCCGATGTTGACCTCTAACAAAATATCCTGCACCAGCGAGAGCTTTGCCCCGCATTTTTCGATTTCCTCCAACAGCTCCAAGGTGCCCACGGACTGAATCAGCGCCACCTTGCCCACGATTTGACGCACCTTGTTCCGTTGCAGATGCCCGATGAAATGGAGGGGTGCGCCGTCATAGGCCTGCTCCTCGTATTTTCCCAGCAGCTCCTGCACCCGATTTTCGCCCAGCGCGTCGATGCCGGCGGCGATGGCTTCGCGGCAGGCGGCGGCCTCGTTCATTTTGCTGGCACCCACCAGCGTGACCTCCTCCGGACTCCGTCCCACAGCGCGGCACGCCGCCGCCATCCGCTCCCGAATTTCCCGGATATTTTCCTCGATGGACATGGTACTCCCTCCCATATGGTTTGATTTCTTTCTCTGGTCTGTCTTTATTCCACGGCTTTTCCGTCATACAGCGAACCGGAGCTGATGACCACCCGATCTCCTGCCCGCAGACGGTCATTCCCCTCTGACGCGGCCTCGATGAGACAGAAGCCCTCGCCGCTATAGAGGACATTGACGGGCTTAAACCGGGCCAGCATCCCCACGGCGCAATAGACCCCGGACTGTCCCGTCTCGTCCACCCGCAGGGCATTTTGGGGCACCCGCAGGCCGGTGGAGCCGCTTTGAATCACATCGGCGGACTGTTGGCGCAGCAGGGTCATCTGGGAGATATAGGCATTGCTCCGAAAGGAGACCACCCGTTTCCCATTCTCCACCCCGCCCACCGACGCGACCCGTACCTCTAAATCCTGATCCAGCCCCTTGGCAAAGCGCAATTTCTCCCGATCGCCCACCGTCAGCTTCTTTGCCACGGCATCGTCCATGGCGGTGACAAAATACCAACTGTGGCCATAGATCAGCTTGCCCACGTTGGAGGAGAGGGCGGGGTCGGGGGCGATGGCTGCCAGCGTCTTTGGGGTCAGGGTATCCAGCGTTTTGGGGGTCAGCACCGTCTCATAGCCGTCCACCACGGCGGAGTATATCCCCGCCCGGGGGGCATAGATGCCGCCGGAGCTGGTGGCTGCTTGCAGGGCTTTCAGCTGTGCCTTTACGGCGGCAAGCTCCCCCTCTAAATCGGCGCTGTCCGCATAGGTATAGTCCCGCTTTAGAACCAGCGCCCGGAGAGCGGTGGCATATTCGTCCGCCGACGACAGCTTGTCCGCCGCCAGATTGGTCTGTAGCCCCAGGATGCTCTCGGTGATCTCGCTGTCCAGCTTGAGAGAGATTTCGGAGTTGGCACCGGCCTCCTTGGCGTATTGCAGCTGCTCCAATTGCTGGTGCAGCTCGTCCGCCTGCTCCTGTCTCTCCAAGGCCTCCTGATCGCGATAGACCGTCGCCACCCGCTGTCCGCTGCCGATGCGCTCCCCCTCGGCACGGTATAGATCCAGCACGCCGGAGCTTGTCCCCGGGAGCACTCCCTCGTCCCGCACCACATAGCCCGCCACGGTGACGGCGTTTTCCACCTCATAGGGATAGGCGGTGACCACCGCTATGGGGTCGGCAAAATAGCCGTAGATCTGAAAGCCGAAATAGGCGAGGACACAGACGGCCATCAGTCCCGTGATGCATTTGGTGGCGATGGAGCCCTGCTTCATCCCTCGTCCTCCCCCTCGTCCAGCGCCACGGGATGCACCGGCACAATGGTGGAGATGGCGTGCTTATAGATCATCTGCTGCTTGCCCTCGCTATCCAGAATCACCACAAAGGCATCGAAGCCTGTGACCACCCCCCGCAGCTGAAAGCCGTTGACCAAAAAGACCGTCACCGCTGTCCGCGCCTTCCGCGCCTTGGTCAGAAATATGTCCTGTAAATTCGCCTGTTTTTGCATCGTACTCTCTCCTTTTCTATCTGCTTGCTCGGGGACGGCTGCTCTGTCGCCCCTGTGCTTATCCTACTCCCCGTGCCGTGAGAAATTCTGTCGAAAGGCGGAGCGCCTCCTCAAAATCTGGTGATTTTTCCCAGAAAATCCAGTGGATGGCGGGATTGCGCCGCAACCACGTCAGTTGCCGCTTGGCATATTGGCAGGAGCGGAGGGTGATTTCCGCCAAGCCCTCCTCCACGGTGCTCTCTCCCCGGAGGGCGGGGAGCAGCTCCTTATAGCCGATGGCCTGTAGGGCGGTGGCGCTCTCCGGCACGCCCGATGCCAGCAGGGCGCGCACCTCGTCCACCAGACCCTCTGCCGCCATTTGGGACACCCGGAGGGCAATCCGGCGGCGCTGCTCCTCCCTCTCTCGAAAGGCAAGTCCCAGATAGCTCGCGTCGTATCGGGGCGGGATTTTTTGGGTCTGGGCATTGTGCTCGGTGATGGTTGTGCCGGTCTCGCGATAGACCTCTAATGCCCGGAGAATCCGCTTTTCGTCGGCGGGAGCCAGTCGCGCGGCGGCGGCGGGGTCGATGGCGGACAGTTCATCCAGCAGGGGGGCAATGCCCTCTCGCTCCAATCTCTCCTGCAAGTCTCTCCGCACTGCGCCGTCCTGTGTCCCCGGGGCAAAGACCGTCCCCCGGACGATGGCATCCAGATACAGACCGGTGCCGCCCACCAAAATCGGCAGCCGTCCCCGGTGCAAAATATCTTCGATACAATCGGTGGCAAGGGCGGCAAATCGCGCCACGGAAAAGGACTCTCTCGGGTCTGCGATGGCAATCATGTGGTGGGGCACGCCCTGCTGCTCCTCCTCGGTGGGGGCGGCGGTGCCGATGGCCATGCCCCGATAGATCTGCATGGAGTCCACAGAGACCACCTCGCCCCCATAGCGTTTGGCAAGCGCCACGCCCAGCCCGGTTTTGCCCGACGCGGTGGGTCCCACCACACAGACGATTTTTTCTCCCATGGTTTTCTCCTTATGCCCGTTTGAACAATTTTTCCAATTCATAGGGGGGGATTTTCACCGCCACGGGACGACCGTGGGGGCAATAGCGGATCTCCCCCGCCTGCACCCGGTCAATCAAAATCCGCAGCTCTGCCCCAGAGGACAGCATCCCCGCCTTGATGGCGGCCTTGCAGGCCATGGTGGCAAGCATCGCGTCCCGCCTCACGGCGGGGTCGCCCCCCCGGCGCAGGGTCTGCGCCAGCTCCTCCAAGGCGGAGACGGCATCCTCTGCCAGAATATCGGCGGGAATCTCCCGGACAAGGAGGGCATCCGCCCCAAATTCCTCGCAGAGAAAGCCCAAGCTCTCCAAAAGGGACAGGTTTTCCAGCAGCAGGGCGGCATCCTCCCGGGGCAGTTCCGCCGGGAGGGAGCGAAGCAGGGTCTGTCGCATGACGGGGACGGGATTGTTTTTCAGCCGGTCGAACTGCACCCGCTCATGGGCGGCGTGCTTGTCGATCAGCCAGACGTTTTTGTCCCCATCCTCGCAGATGATATAGGTGCGCAATACCTCGCCCACCAGTCGCCACGGGGTCTCCCTCGTCTCCCCCGGCAGGGACAGCTGCTCCGGCGGCACTTCCGGCGGCGCAATCGGCTCTGGGGCGGATGGTTCGGCGGGATTTCCGGGGGGATTTCCGGGGGGATTTCCGCGTCCCGACGGGTGGTATAGGTGGGCGCGTCGGAGTCCGCCCAGTCCCGCACCACGCTCTCCCCATTCCCCTCGGCATCCCAGCCCGCCGGCGGGGGGGACACTGTCACCGCCCGGAGACGGTTTGTGCCAAACTCCGCCGGTTTTTCCGGGAGAGGGGCGGGTTTGGCAGAGGTCTCCCCCACCGTCTCCCGAAAGGTTTTGGCATCCATGGTCTTGAAAAATGTCCCGTCGGGGGCGGATTTTTCCGTGGGTAGCGCCGGGGCGGCGCTCTCGTCCAGCCTGTCCAGCACCGTGTGATACACTGCCTCGAACACGTCGTGCTCCCGGGCGAATTTCACCGTGGTTTTGGCGGGATGGACATTCACATCCACCGCCGTCACCGGCAGGGTCACCAGCAGTACACAGCCGGGAAAGCGCCCCTTTAGCAATTGATTGCGATAGCCCTCTTCCAAGGCGGCGGTGAGCAATTGGGACTTGATGAACCGTCCGTTGACGAAAAAGACCTGCATGGCGCGGGAGCCTCTCCCCCGGAGGGGCTGGGTGATGAAGCCCTCCACCCGGATGTCCCCGCCACTGCCGGAGACCGGCAGCAGACTGCCGGCAAAGTCCCGTCCCAAGGCGGCATAGATGGCGGCAGAGAGCAGTCCGTCCCCGGGGGTATGGAGCACCTCTGTCCCGTCCTTCACACAGCGGAGGGCGATATCCGGTCGGGACAGCGCCAGATGTTGTAGCAGTCCCACGATCGCCGCCGACTCGGCAGTGTCTTTTTTCATGAATTTCAGTCGGGCGGGGGTGTTGTAAAACAGATCGCGGACGGTGATGGCGGTACCCTCTGCCGCGCCCACGGTCTCGATTTCACCGGGGACACCCCCCTCTACATGCAGCGCCGCGCCGAAGTTCTCCCCCGGCCTGCGGGAGGTGATGTCCACCCGGGAGACGGCGGCGATGGCAGCCAAGGCCTCCCCCCGAAAGCCCAGGGTGGCGATGCCCGCCAAATCCTCTGCCTCTTGCAGTTTGGAGGTGGCGTGGCGCAAAAACGCGGTGGGCAGCTCCTCTGCCGCAATGCCGTCGCCGTTATCCGTGACCCGGAGCAGGGTCATGCCGCCGTTTGCCAGCTCCACGGTCACAGCGGTGGCTCCGGCGTCGATGGCGTTTTCCACCAGCTCCTTGACCACGCTGGCAGGGCGCTCCACCACCTCGCCGGCGGCGATTAAATTGGCAACATGGGGCGAAAGACAGTGAATCAAAATCATACCCTCCGGTCATTTTCAAATCAGGGACTGCTCTATCTGCCCAGCATGGATAGGACAGAGAGGGCGTTGATGCCCGCATGGAGGAAAATCGCCGTCCACAGGGTGCCGGAATGCTCGAACACCCAACAGAACACCAGTCCCGGCACCAAGTATTGCAGCATCAGGAGAAAATAGGTGGCATCCTGATTCACCAGCGCAAATTGCCACACATGGAGAAAGGCAAACAGGGCGCAGGAGATCAGATACGCCCCCGCCCGGCTCCGTCCCCGGATGCCGCCGAAGACCAGTCCCCGAAAGAGAACCTCCTCTACAAAGGGGGCGAGGAAAATCACAATCAAAATCGTGGTGCGGGGGGCGGAATCCATCTGGGCAGAGATGGTCATATCGTTGAGGTTGGTGTGGTTGTCGGTCAAAAGCCGGGTCACCCGATACATCAGCTCGTTCAGTCCATAAAACGCCACAGCGCCTGCGCCAAGGGTGCGAAAGGCACGCCCCAGCCCGTCGATGAGCAGGGAGGTCGTCCGCCCGATGAAGTGGTGAAAAATCACCAGCGTCACGGCGAACAGCAGATAGTAATAGATGGTGTTGCCCAATCCAGAGGAGATGCTCACCCCCAAGAGCCGCCCCAGCAGTGCCAGCAGCGGTTTTGTAATCAGGGGCAGAATCAGCAGATAGAGGACGAAAAACACGGTGCCCGCCATTTTTTCGCCATGGGTCAAAGTGGTCGCACCGGCTTTTTTCGCCATAGAACCATACCTCCAATTTTTTGTGGGTCAGTTGAGCTTTTGCTTGAGCTCGTACAGCAGGGACATGGCCTCCATGGGGGTCAGACTGTCCGGCTGGGCGCGGCGCAGGGCATCCAGCACCTCTGCCTCGCCGATGGCGGCAAAGGAGACCTGCTCCGTCTCTGTCTTGGGGGCGATGTAGCGCACGCCGTGCTCCTCCTCCAAGTCGCCTAGAATCTTTCGGGCGCGGGATAAAACCCGCTCCGGCAGTCCCGCCAGCTTTGCCACCTCGATGCCATAGCTGCGGTCGGCGCCCCCGGGGAGAATCTTGCGGAGAAAGACGATATCCTCGCCCCGGGTCTTCACGGCGATGTTATAGTTCACGGTGCCGGGGAGGGTATTTTCCAGCTCGGTCAGCTCGTGATAGTGGGTGGCGAACAGGGTCTTTGCCCCCAAGAGCTTGCGGTCGGCGCAGTATTCCAGCACCGCCCGGGCGATACTCATCCCGTCGAAGGTGGAGGTGCCCCGACCGATCTCGTCCAAAATCAGCAGACTTTTTCCCGTGGCCTGTTGGAGAATCGCCGCCACCTCGGTCATCTCCACCATAAAGGTGGACTGTCCCGCCGACAGATCGTCCGACGCGCCGATGCGGGTGAAAATCCGATCCACCACCCCGATTCTTGCCGAGGAGGCGGGTACGAAGCTGCCCAACTGCGCCATGAGGACGATCAGCGCCACCTGACGCATATAGGTGGATTTGCCCGCCATATTGGGGCCGGTGATGATGGCGACCCGGTTCTCTTTTTCCCCCATCACCGTGTCGTTGGGGACAAATTGGCTGTCCTTTAGCATCTGCTCCACCACGGGATGCCGTCCGTCGTGGATGTCCAGACAGCCGGACTCGTCCACCGTGGGACAGCAGTAGTGGTTGCGCACCGCCACGGCGGCGAAGCTGGCGAGAGCGTCCACCTCTGCCACGGCGGCGGCGGTTTTCTGAATCCGGGGGGCCGAGGCGGCGATTTTCTCCCGCAGGGCGGTGAACAGCTCAAATTCCAGCGCCGTCACCCGATCGGAGGCGGTGAGGATGGTGTGCTCCAAATCCTTCAATTCTTGGGTGATAAATCGCTCGCAATTGGCGAGGGTCTGCTTGCGGATATAGCTATCCGGCACCTGGTCATAAAAGGACTTGGATACCTCGATATAGTAGCCAAAGACCTTGTTATAGCCGATTTTTAAGGTGCGGATGCCGGTTTTCTCCCGCTCTGCCGCCTCCATCTCTGCGATGACACCCCGTCCGCCGGAGAGGATCCCCCGGAGACGATCCACCTCTTGGTCATAGCCGTCCCGGATGAGTCCCCCCTCCCGCACGGAAAAGGGCGGCTCCTCCCCGATGGCGGCGGCAATCTCCCCGCCGATATCGTCCAGCGTGTCCAGCTGGGCGGTCAATTCCGCCAGCCGTCCCGCCGTGCATTTGCCCAGAAGCGCCGCGAGAGCGGGCAGCTTTTCGATGGAGGTTTGGAGTGCCTTTAAGTCCCGACCGCCGGCGCTGCCATAGACAATGCGTCCAATCAGCCGTTCCAAATCCCCGATGGGTTGGAGGGACAAAATCAGCTCCTCCCGGGTGACGGTATCCCCCACCAGCGCCGCCACCGCGCAGTTGCGGCGACAGATGGCGGCAGGCGACAGCAGAGGGCGTTCCAGCCAGCTCCGCAGCAGCCGTCCCCCCATGGCGGTTTTGGTCTTGTCCAGCACCCAGAGGAGACTGCCCTTTTTCTCCCGCCGTTGCAGGGTTTCGGTCAGCTCCAAATTCCGTCTTGCCGAGAGATCCAGCTCCATGAACCGCCCCTGCTCGTAATAGTCCAGATCATTGATGTGGGACAGGTCGGTCTTCTGGGTCTCATACAGAAAGTGCAGCAGTCCCCCCAGCGCCATCGCCGCCGCCGGATTGCCCACCGGCAGCTTCAAGATGCCCGCGTCCCCGAACTGACGGCGAATATTGCTCTCTGCCTCCGGCAGTAAAAAGCGACGCTCGCCGCCGTTTTCCACCCGACAGTGGAGCTTTTCTGTCAGCGCCTCCCGCAGGGTCTCCTCGCTATACGCCCCGTCGTTTAACACGGCCTCTACCGGGGCGAACCGCCCCAGTTCGTTGATGACATGCAAAACCCGCTCCTTGCCGGAGAAGGCGGTGAGGTGCGCCTTGCCGGTGGAGATGTCGCAAAAGCAGACGGCGGCATTTTGGGAGTCCAGATAGATGCCGCAGATGAAGTTGCTGTTTTTTTCCTCCAGCATCGCGCCGCCCATGACGGTGCCGGGGGTCACCACCCGGATGATGCTGCGCTCCACCAGCCCCTTTGCCACGGCGGGATCCTCCATCTGCTCGCAGATGGCGACCTTATAGCCCTTGGCGATCAGCCGGGCAATATAGGCCTCGCTGGCGTGATAGGGGATGCCGCACATGGGCACCCGCTCCTCTGCCGGCTTGTCTGGACTGCGATCTCGGGAGGTCAGGGTGAGATCCAGCTCTCGGGACGCGGTTCTCGCGTCCTCGTCGAACATCTCATAGAAATCCCCCAGCCGAAAAAACAGGATGGAGTCCTGATTGTCCTCTTTGATTCTCATATACTGCCGCATCATCGGTGTCAGTTCTGCCATGTTTCCATCCCGTTTCCTGTTGTTATTTTGTGCCCTGCGGTTCCCTAAATCTCAAACCCTCTGCCGCCGGAGAGGGGCTGTATCCGGTCGCCCAAGCTCTCCCGCAGGATGGCAAAGGCCTCTCCCCCGGTGCAGTGCCCGGTGTAATAGACCGTCCCCGTCCGGGCTTTCAGCTCTGCGCCCACGGCCTCGATCAGCTCCCGCGGCTCCGGCGCGCCGGTGGTGGGATTGTACAGGTGGAAGCCCGCGCAGACCACGTCCGGCGACCGCCCCAAAATTGCCTCGCTCCGCCGCAGGATGTTCACGATGCCCCGGTGGGCACAGCCCGCCAGCAGCAGGGTTTTCCCCTCTGCCGTCACCAGCAGATTCTGCTCGTGACGAAAATCCTCCGGCGGATAGCTGTCCCCGATCTTCTCCCGCAGGGTGCCATTGGCAGAGGAGGGATAGTCGCCCGTCACAATGTCGGAAAAGACCTGCAAGCCGTCGTCGATGACGGTCTGCCCGTGGGTGAAGACGAAGCGATCTGCGAATTTTTTGAAGTGGGGGTCGATGCCGATATAGGTGTTGCCCTTGGGGGAAACCGCCCAGAAATCGCCGAAGGCATCTTGGTGCAGAACGATTTTGGCATGGTCGTTCCGCTTGCAAAACAGCTCCATGCCCCCGCTGTGGTCATAGTGTCCGTGGGAGAGAAAGGCCATGTCCACGGCGGCGATGTCCACCCCCAATTTTTCGGCGTTTTCCAAAAAACCGGCGTTGGGTCCCATGTCGAACAGGAGCTTGCGGGTGGGGGTCTCCACATACAGAGACAGTCCGTGGGCGTGGCGCAGGTCGTCCGAGACCGCGGTATTTTCCAGCAGTGTCATCACTTTCATATCGGTTTCCTCTCTCTCATTGCATTCTATTGGGGTTCCACAATGTCGCCGAACAGCGCCCAAGTGTTGCTGCCCGTGATGGTTGCGTCCGCATATTGCCCGATCAGGCGGGCATCGCCCCGGAGATGCGCCAGCCGTCCCCCATTTGTCCGGGAGGACAGGGTATAGTCGGGATCGTCGGTCAGTCCGTCCACCAGCACCCGCAGGGTTTTGCCGATATAGCCCTGATGCCGCCGGGCAGAAATCTCGGTCTGGGCATCCAGCAGACGGTCGAACCAGACCTGTTTTTCGGCGCGGGTGGCGGGGTCTGGGAGCTTTGCCGCCGGGGTGCCCGGTCGGGGGGAGTAGATAAAGGTGAACAGCGCGTCATACTCCACCTCACGAATCAGGGACACGGTGTCCATGGCCTCTGCCTCGGTCTCCCCGGGAAAGCCGATGATGATGTCGGAGGTCAGCACCAAATCCGGCATCACCGAACGGGCATAGCGCACCTGCTCCAAACAGCGCTCTCTGGTATACCGCCGATTCATAGCGGCAAGCACCCGGTTGTTGCCGGACTGGACAGGCAGATGGAGCTGCTTTGCCACATGGGGACAGCGGGCCATGGTGTCAAACAATTTTTCGCTGGCATCCTTGGGATGGCTGGATATGAACCGCAGGAGATAGTCCCCGGGGATTTTGTCCAGCCGCTCCAACAAATCCGCAAAGTCCATGCCGGTATCCAGGTCGTTGCCATAGGAGTTGACATTTTGCCCCAGCAGGGTGATCTCTCGATAGCCCTCGCTCACCAGCTGGCGCACCTCTCTCTCGATGGCAGCGGCATCCCGGGAGCGCTCCCGTCCCCGGACATAGGGCACGATGCAATAGGAGCAAAAATTGTTGCAGCCATAGAGGATGGACACCCATGCCCGAATGCCGCTCTCCCGCCGCACCGGCAAATCCTCGGCGATGGTGCCCGGCTCGTCGGCGGTGGAAAACACCCGTCCCCGGGTGGTATAGACCTGATACAGCAGCTCTGGAAATTTCCACAGGGCGTGGGGGCCAAAGACCAGATCCACATGTCGATAGGATGTCCGCACCTTTTTGCAGACGATCTCCTGCTGCGCCATACAGCCGCAGAGGCAGATGATCTGCCGGGGATTGGCGTGTTTGGTGTGGGTCAGCGCCCCCAGATTGCCATAGATCCGCTGCTGGGCGTGCTCCCGGATGGCGCAGGTGTTGAGCAGCACCAAATCGGCGCAATCGGCCTTGTCCGTAAAGCCGAAGCCCATCTCTGCCAGCATCCCGCAGATGCGCTCCCCGTCCGCCTCGTTCTGTTGACAGCCAAAGGTTTCCACCATGGCCAGCGGCGTGTGATCCTCCCGTTGCAGCAGGGTGTGGAGTTGGGTCATAAAGTCCTTTTGACGGGCAAGCGCCGCCCCAGAGACCAGAATTTCTTCGCGTTCCAAGTTGTTGTCCTCCATTTGGCTCGAATTCGAGAATCTCGACAATTTATACAGTGTCAGCATAGCACAAACGTACAAAAAGCACAAGGGCGGCATCGTGAAAACGATGCCGCCCAAAAGCGAATTTTCTATGCGCTCCCCCACAATTGGAAGCGGGGTCTCGCCCTATGCCTGCACGGTCTTTTCCAGCTTTTCCAGCAGTCTTGTAAATTCCGCCGGCAGGGGGCAGGACAGCTCCACCCTCTCGCCGGTGGCGGGGTGGAGAAACCGCAGTCCCACGGCGTGGAGACACTGCCCCGTCAGTCCCGGCACGGGTTTTTTCGCGCCATACACCGTGTCGCCCAAAATGGGATGTCCCAGATAGGCCAGATGGACGCGAATCTGGTGGGTGCGTCCCGTCTCCAATCGGCACCGCACATAGGTCGCCCCGGGATAGCGAGCCAATACCTCCCAATGGGTGACGGCGGCACGGCCTCCGGTCGCCACCACCGCCATCCGCTTTCGATCTACGGGGTGCCGTCCGATGGGGGCATCCACGGTGCCAGACTCCTCCCGCAGGGTACCCGCCACCACGCAGACATAGGTGCGTGCCAGTGTGTGATCCTGCAATTGGGCGGCGAGGGCGCGGTGGGCGGCATCGTTTTTGGCGGCGATGATCAGCCCGCTGGTGTCCCGGTCGATGCGGTGGACAATGCCGGGGCGCAGGGCACCCCCGATGCCGGACAGACTGTCTCCGCAGTGGAAGAGCAGGGCGTTGACCAGCGTACCGTCCGGGTGTCCCGGCGCGGGATGCACCACCATGCCCACCGGCTTGTTGACCACGATCACGTCCCCGTCCTCATACACCACGTCCAGCGGGATGGCTTGGGGCAGGGCATCCACCGGCTCCGGCTCCGGCAGGGTGATCTCGATGGTTTTTCCCGCCGGCAGACGGTCGTTTTTCGAAAGGGGCTTGCCGTCCGCCACCACGTTGCCGCTCTCTAGCAGTCGCTGGGCGGCAGAGCGGGTCAACAACTCCGGCAGGGCGGCGGCAAGATAGCTGTCCAGTCGCCCGGTGTCCTGCCCGGTGAGCAGGCTAAGCTTTTCCATGGGCGCTGTCCTTTTGGTCATATTTTTCATAGAACCACAGATAGTAGATGGCGGCGAGAATCGCCCCGGACACCACGCAGATGTCCGCCACGTTGAACACCGGATAGTGGATGAACTGAAAGTTGAACATATCCACCACATAGCCCATGCGCAGGCGGTCGATGAGATTGCCCACCCCGCCGGAGAGAATCAGGGCGCAGGCGGTGAGTCCCAGAGGGTGGCGGACGATTTTCCGCACCACCACCACGGCAACCGCCACCACAATGGCAGTGGTGACTCCGATCAGCAGCCAGCGCATCCCGGAAAAGCTGCTCCACGCCGCCCCGTAGTTGTGTACACGGGTCAGCTCCACCACGCCGGGCAGCAGTGCCCGGGGAGCATCCATGGTATAGGTCGTGCCCGCAAGGGGCGGGGCAAAGGTCAGCACCGTCCAGTGCTTTACCCATTGATCGACGCCCAGCAGAGCCAGCGCCAGAATCCCATAAAATAGCATAGTTCCTCCAAACGCGAGACGAGGTACGGGTACGGGGGTACGCAAGCTTTTTGAAAAAAGCTTGGCAAAAACTTTAATGAACTCTCTATATTGACTCATAAAAGTTTCGCCAGGCCTTTTCAAAGGCCGCGCGTCCCCACCACGGCGGCACAGCGGGGGCAGAGGGTGGGATGCTGGGCATTTTCGCCCACATGGACACTCTCCATCCAGCAGCGGGCGCACTTCTCGCCCTCTGCCTCGCCCACGGCTACCGCCACGCTGGGGCAGTTGCTGCCGCAGACGGCATCGGGTGCGGCGACCGTGCCCATCTCCACGGCAGAGACGATCAGCAGCTCGGCCAGATTCATGTCGGAGAGGCTCTCCAGCAGTGCCTTGCCGGTCTCGTCCACCGGGGTCAGGGTGACCTTGGCCTCCAACGCCTTGCCGATCTTCTTCTCGGCACGGGCGGCCTCCAGCACGCTGAGCACGTCGCCCCGGAGGGCAATGGCGCTGTCCCACCGCTGCATCTCGCTCTCGGACAGGGCATAGTCGGTGAAGGGGGTGTTCATGTCGTTTAGCACCACGTTGCGGGCATCCGCGCCGGCGGCGTGGGGCATGGACTGCCAGATCTCGTCGCAGGTGAACGCCAGAATCGGGGAGAACAGGCGGGTCATGCTGTCCAAAATCAGATACAGGGCGGTCTGGGCACTGCGGCGCAGAACGCCGTCCTTTTCTTCGCAATACAGCCGATCTTTGATGATATCCAGATAGAAGGAGGACAGCTCCGCCACGCAGAAATCATTGACGGCGTGGGTGATGACGTGGTACTCATAGCTGTCGAACGACGCGGCGCAGTCGGTGATCAGCTCGTTGAGCTTGGTGATCGCCCAGCGATCCAGCGCGCACATGTCGGCGGGGGCGACCAGATGGTCTGCGTCAAAGCCCGCCAGATTGCCCAGACAGTACCGGGCGGTGTTGCGGAATTTCAGATAGTTCTGGGACAGCTGCTTAAAGATGTCCTTGGAGCAGCGGACATCCACATGATAGTCGGCAGAGGCCGCCCACAGCCGCAGCAGATCTGCGCCGAAGTCCCGGATGATCTCGTCGGGGCTCATGCCGTTGCCTAAGCTCTTGTGCATCGCCTTGCCCTCGCCATCCACCGTCCAGCCGTGGGTGACGCACTCTTTGAAGGGGGAACCCCGGCCTGTGGCACCCACGGAGGTCAGCAGTGCCGCTTGGAACCAGCCGCGATACTGATCTAAGCCCTCCATATACATGGTGGCAGGCCACTGGTCGGGATGGTCGTGCTCCAGCGATGCCATATGGGTGGCGCCGGAGTCAAACCAGCCGTCCAAGGTGTCTCCCTCCTTGGTAAAGCCCTGTCCGCCGCAGTGGGGGCAGGCAAAGCCATCGGGCAACAGCTCCTCGGCCTCTAGGGCGAACCACGCGTTGGAGCCCTCGGCGGCAAAGCGCTTTGCCACTGCGTCGATGCTCTCCTCGGTGCAGACGGGCTTGCCGCAGTCCTTGCAGTAAAATACCGGGATGGGCAGACCCCAATGCCGCTGGCGGGAGATGCACCAGTCGTTGCGCTCCCGAATCATGGAGATCATGCGCTCATGTCCCCACGCGGGCACCCAACGCACCTCCTCGCAGGCGGCGATGGCCTCCTCCTTGAAGGATTCCACAGAGCAGAACCACTGGGGAGTGGCACGGAAGATGATGGGACCCTTACAGCGCCAGCAGTGGGGATAGCTGTGTACCACTTCCTCGGAGGCGAACAGCGCGCCGGTCTCCCGCATATCGTCCAAAATCGCCTGATTGGAGTCGGCGTAATACATGCCCTCGAACTTGCCGGCATCCTTGGTCTGATAGCCCTGATCGTCCACGGTGACCAGCAGATCCATCTTGTATTTCAGGCAGGTCTGATAGTCGTCCGCGCCATAGCCGGGGGCGGTGTGGACACAGCCGGTGCCGGAGTCCATGGTCACATAGTCCGCCAGCAGCAGCCGGGAATCCCGCTCCAAGAAGGGGTGCTGCGCCGTCATATTCTCGAAAAACGCGCCCTCGTGCCGGGCGATGATCTGGTAGTTTTTGATGCCGCCCATGGCCATGGTTTTGTCCAGCAAGGCCTCTGCCGTGATATAGGTCTCGCCATTTTCCGCCTTTGCCAGCACATAGATATCGCTGGGATGGAGGGCGATGGCAAGGTTGCCGGGCAGTGTCCATGTGGTGGTCGTCCAAATCAGGAAATAGGTGGAGGAGAGTTCGCACTCCGCCGCCAGCTTGCCCCCGTCATCCTTCACGGCAAACTTGACATAGACAGAGGTGCAGGGGTCGTCCTGATACTCGATCTCCGCCTCTGCCAGAGCGGTCTCGTCCTTGGGGCACCAGTACACGGGCTTTAATCCCTTATAGATATAGCCCTTTTTGAACATATTGCCAAAGACCTTGACCTCCTCGGACTCAAAGGCGGGGGACATGGTGAGATAGGGATTCTCCCAGTCGCCCAGCACGCCCATGCGCTGGAACGCCTCGCTCTGACTGTCCACATAGTGCTGGGCAAAGTCCTGACAGGCGGAGCGGAATTCGGGGATGCTCATGGATTTGCGGTTGAGCTTGTTCTTCTTGATGATGGCGCTTTCGATGGGCATGCCGTGGTTGTCCCAGCCGGGGACATAGGGGGTGTAGTAGCCCCGCATGGCATAGCTCCGGGTGATCATGTCCTTGATGGACTTGTTCAGGGCGTGCCCCATGTGGAGATCGCCGTTGCTAAAGGGAGGGCCATCGTGGAGAATGAAGTTGGGCTTGCCCGCGTTCCGCTCTAACAGCAGCTTGTAAACATCCATCTTTTTCCAGCGTGCCAGCATTTCCGGCTCCCGCTTGGGCAGTCCCGCCCGCATGGGGAAGTCCGTCTCCGGCAGATTGATCGTCTTGTTATAGTCCATTATAATACTCCTTCACAATTTCAAGTAGAAATTCTGTCTCATCCTTTGCTGTGTCTGTCGTCCGGTGGTACTGTGCTTACCTTCACAAAAGTTTTTGCCAGGCTTTTTTCAAAAAGCCGCGTCCTCCGCGTCCTCCGCGTACCCCGCTGATGGGCAAAACAAAGCGCCCTTGTCTCCTGTCAAGAGACAAAGGCGCAAACCTCTGCGGTACCACTCTTATTGCCGCGCAACTGCGCGACCGCTCTCCACAAACCGTGGGCGGCAGGATAACGGCTGCCACGCCGTCCGCGCTTACTGAGGCAGCAGGGCTGCCTGTTTAGGCGGAAGCTCCCGGGTGATTTTCGCGTGCTTCTGCTCTCCGTCTTTCACCAAAACGACGGCTCTCTGGGCAGCAATCCGGCGCTACTCGTCCCGTTCAACGCTCATTTTATAAATTGTTCCCATTCTAGCCGACTCTGTCCCGGTTGTCAATGGGAATCCCGGAAAAATTTTAAAGTGCTGTGCAGCGCCCGGAAACGGCTTCCTTGACACCCCCGAAAAAATACGCTATACTTTTCAAAACAGGATTCTG
>JAVVOA010000031.1:0-22786 GCA_036656515.1 Oscillospiraceae bacterium
CCCCATTCTGCCGACGACAAGGCAGCGCTGGTGGATGCCATCAAGAACCACGATTTCCACACAGTGGCGAAGGAATATCGGCTGATCGAACAGGGTGGAGCAAATGTGGTGGTGCCCTACGGGTCAGAGCAGGTGGTTTACGCTGTCGTCCGCGATGCCATCGGCACCATCGGCCTGACCCACGCCCTCATGAAGCAGGCCCGGGACATCACGGTTTCCGAAGCCGCAATGACCGGCGTAAATGCCGCCCTGACCCATTTGATTGCCAGCGCTAAAACCTTTGGCGGCAGCAAGTTGGTTCACTGGTACAGCGGCACCCGGGAGCCCCGCACAGACCCCGTGGTTGCACTTTTCGGCGACGATCTGCCCCCGGAGGAGGAGAGCGATGCAACCGATGAGAATGCAGAGCGGGAGGCGCTCACCGCCGCCGGACGGCTGATTGAGAGCCTCAATCGCAACCTGAAAGCCATTTTGCCGATGCCCCCTTCACGGGGGCGTGACTTGAAACATTCTTGACGCAGCCAAGCACCGCACGACGCAAAGATGCCCCCTTCACGGGGGCATCACTTTTCGGGGGGATATGCCATAATAAATGCAGGGAAAGCAGGGTCGAAATAACCAGATCATTAAAGTTTTCTTTGGTTCTTTCTTTTTCAAAAGAAAGAACGCGCATCCTGCCCCCGCGTCCCCCGTCCCCGTACTACAGGGCGGTCGCCCGGAACGTCTCGCCGCAGGGCACTGCCACGAACCGACCGGCAGACAGCTCGGTCAGGCGCAGGGAGAAGCGCTCCGCGCCGCCGGCGGGGAAGGCGGCATGGAGCAGCAGGCCTTCGCCGTAGTCCACACCCTCGGTGATGCCGTCCGCCGCCGCAATCTCAAGCTTGACGCGCTGGAACAGGGGATAGTCGCAGGGGATTTCCCACAGCGTCCACCGTGCCATCCGGCAGATGCCGGCGGCATCCAGCGCATCCTTGGCACTGCGGGCATAGGCGCGGGTCAGTCCCCCCGCCCCCAGCAGAATCCCGCCGAAATACCGGGTCACCACACAGCAGACATTCTGGATGCCCTCTCGCCGCAAGACCTCTAGCATGGGCAGTCCCGCCGTGCCTTGAGGCTCGCCGTCGTCGGAGTAGCGCAGCACGCCGTCCCGCAGCAGATAGCACCAGCAGTGATGCCGGGCATCGTGGTATTGCTTTTTCACTTCTTCAATCCGGGCACGGGCCTCCGGCTCGTCCTCCACCCGCCAAAGCTGACCGATAAAGCGGGAGCGTTTTTCGATGAACTCGCTCTCTGCCGCCCCAGCCGGCACCAAATAATCCTCGTTTTTCATCAGATATCCGTCTCCGTGAACGCCGCCATCCGCCCCAGTACCTTGGGGGTGCAGACCGCCACCACGTCGATGGTCTCGCCGTAGTCCACGGACTCCACCTTCGCCTCCCGATACAGCACGTCCAAAAGTCCGCTGCTGGCATAGGGGAGGTGGAGCGTCACCCGCCGCACGCCCGGATCCAGCCGGGTGCCGATCATCTCCAGCAGCAGCTCTACGCCCGCGCCGGTTTTGGCAGAGATGGACACGATGTCCGCTCCGTGGGGCATAATCTCCCCGTCGATCAAATCCGTCTTGTTAAACACATTGATCCGGGGGAGCGCCGCCGCGCCCAGTTCGCCGATCAGCGCCTCGACCACCTGCGCCTGCTGTTGCCATTCGGGATTGGACACGTCGATGACGTGTACCAGCAAATCGGCATAGGTCAGCTCCTCCAGCGTGGCTTTAAACGCCTGCACCAGCTGATGGGGCAGCTTGCGGATAAAGCCCACGGTGTCCGATACCACGACCTCTAGCGTATCGCTGACGGCGAGGAGCCGGCTGGTGGTGTCCAGCGTGTCGAACAGACGGTTGTTGGCGGGGATGCCCGCGTCGGTGAGACGATTGAGCAGGGTGGACTTGCCGGAGTTGGTATAGCCCACGATGGCCACCACGGGGATCTCGTTTTTCATCCGCCGCTCCCGCTGGGTGCCCCGCACCCGCCGCACCTCGTCCAAATCCTCTTGCAGCTTGGCGATTTTGCGATGGATGTGTCGCCGATCGGTCTCCAATTGGGTCTCGCCGGGCCCCCGGGTGCCGATGGGGCTTTTGCCGCCGGAGGCGGTCTGCCGCACCAGATGTCCCCACATGCCGGTGAGTCGGGGGAGGAGGTATTGATACTGCGCCAGCTCCACCTGCAAGCGTCCCTCCCGGGTCTGGGCACGCTGGGCGAAAATGTCCAGAATCAAGCCACAGCGATCCAAAACCTGCACGCCCAGCAATTGGGTCAAAACCCGCATCTGGGAGGGGGAGAGGTCGTTGTCGAAAATGACCATGGTGGCCTCGGTATTTTCGACGTAGAGCTGCACCTCTGCCACCTTGCCCTCGCCGATGAAGGTGCGGGGATCGGGCTTGTCCCGATTTTGCAGGACGATGCCCACCGCCTCGCCGCCGGCGGTCTCCACCAGCGCAGACAGCTCCTCCATGCTGGATTCGTCGGCATTGCCGGTTTTTTTCAGGATGGGTGAGTTTAAGCCCACCAATACCACCCGGTCTCTGATTTCTTCAGTCTGTTGCATCTGTTGCATAGAACCTCGTTTTCTTACGGTCAAAAAAATCTGCTGATTTTTTTGAGTTGGGTGGGAGGGATAGCGAAAAACCCGTATCCATACGGATACGGGTTTTGTGATTGTGTCTTATTTTTGCAGACCAAACTTCTTATTAAATCTGGCGACGCGTCCGCCGGTATCGACCAGCTTCTGCTTTCCAGTAAAGAAGGGGTGACACTTAGAGCAGACTTCCACCTTGATATCCTTCTTGGTAGAACCTGTCTCAATCACATTACCGCAGGCGCATGTAATAGTAGTCTGCTGATAATCGGGATGGATTCCTTCCTTCATTGCTCTCGTTCACCTCTTTCATCGCCAGTTTTCTTTCACAAAGGCAACGCTAACTATATCACAGTTATTCCCCGTTTGCAAGCAGTTTTTTGATTTTTTTGTAAAAAAATCAGCTGTGCCTCCCCAATGCCCCCAAACAAAGTTTTTGCCCCGCTTTGCGTCCTCGTCCCCCTTGCCGCAGTGCGGCAACCCGCCGCCCTCGCTGCCCACCCGGGCAGGGGAGAGGAGCAGCCAAAGGATTAAATCACTAAAGTTTTTGCCCCGCTTTTTTCAAAATGCGGGCGTAGCCTGCCCCCGTCCCCTTGCCGCAGTGCGGCAACCCGTCGCCCTCGATGCCCACCCGGGCAGGGGAGAGGAGCAGCCAAAAGATTAAATCACTAAAGTTTTTGCCCCGCTTTTTTCAAAAAGCGGGCGTAGCCTGCCCCCGTCCCCTATAGCGCAATTTCCACGCCGGCGGAGAGAAAGTACAGAATCCGGCTTTTCACCGGCAGTTCCAGCACCCGCTCCAGCGCCTGACTGTAGGCGGTCAGCTGGGGGCGATAGCTCTCCGCCCGTTGGGCCAGCGCCGCGCCAAACACATGGTCGGTCTTGAAATCCACAATGTGCAGACCGTCCTCGTCCGCAAAGCAGCAGTCCACCACGCCCTGTAGCAGAATCCGATCGTGGGAGGTGACCGTCTTCTCATATTGCGCGGCATCCACCAGCAGGGTGAAGCGATACTCCCGCAGAACGGTCTTGGCAGACCGCAGCCGCTCTGCCAGCGGCGAGGCGAGGAGCCTTGCCAGCTCGCTTGGGTCGATGGCTGCCGCCTGCACGTCGGATAGCAGCTGCCGGGCGCGGAGCGCGTCCAGCTGCCCGGCGATGTCCGGGTTGGAGAAATCCAGATATTGCAGCGCCAGATGGACGGCAGTGCCCCGCTCCGCACCGGTGAGCCCTAAGCTCTCCTGTAAAAATCGGGGCTGAGACAGGGGGCGAATCCGAGGCGGCAGTGCCGCCCGCTCCGCAATCTCGCTGTCGATTTCCCGCCCCTTGAGCTGGGTCGCCGTCAGCTTGGCGGGCAGGGTGATTTCGGCGGCATAGGGATAGACAAAATCCAGCAGGGGGAAGGCGGTCTCGGTGGGACTGTCCGCCGTCTCCGCCGCCACGGGCTTCGGGCTTGGCGATCCCTCTGCCGCTCCGCTGCCGTCGTGACAGATCACCTGCCACGAGGCGGTGTCGCCGGTGTAGAGCGCCCCCGCCTCCATCTCTGCCAGCGCCCGCAGAGGAGCCGCCTCGGGTCGGCAGAGCAGGGGCAGGAGAATCCAGTCGCCCATACAGGTGCCGCCGTCCACCGACTCGGGCAGGGCGGGGCAGGAGGCCGTCGCCAGCAGTCGTTGCAGTTGCTTTGCCGCCCCCTTGCGGCTGTCGATCAGAATCAGCTTTTCCTTGGGTCGGGTCATGGCGACATAGAGAATGCGCATCTCCTCCGCCTTGCTCTCCCGCTGTAGCCGCTGTTCGATGGCCTGCCGCGCCAGCGTGGGATATTGGATATGCCGCTCCAAATCCACCCGCATGGGTCCAAGACCCAGGGTGGGATGCACCAGAACCGGTGTCTGAAAGTCCATCTTGCTGAAGGGCTTGGAGAGATCCGCCAGAAGCACAATGGGAAATTCCAGCCCCTTGGAGCGATGGATGCTCATCAGCCGCACGCCGCCGGAGGCCGTGTGCCGCACAGTCGCCGGCTCCCGCTCGGCCTCCAACAGACGGCGCAACTGGGTCACAAAGCCAAACACCCCCCGATAGCCGGAGGCCTCGAAGCGGCGGGCGTGCTCGAATAGGGCAATCAGGTTTTCCTTCCGCTCCTCACCGCCCTCCATAGCGCCGAAAATGCCCAGTACATGCAGGGTGTTGTAGAGATGCCACAGCAGACGGTGGACACTGACATCTGTCGCCGTGCGCCGCAGCTCGTCCAAGGTCTCTAAAAACGTCTCGGTATCCGTCCCGCCGTTTTCTTGGACGGCATGGTAAAAATCGCCGGTGGCCGTCTTGGCGCGTATCTCCGCCAGACGGTCGGGGGTGAACCCGAACAGGGGCGAGCGCAGGACGGAGATCAGGGGCACATCCTGCCGGGGGTTGTCGATGATTTGCAGCAGATTATAGACCACGGCAATCTCCATGGTGGCAAAGAAATCGCCGGAGGTGTCCGCACGGCACGGGATACCCCGATTCGCCAGCGCGGCACAGACCGCCGCCGCCCGGGCGGCGGGTGAGCGCATTAAAATCACGATGTCCTCCGGGCGGCAGGGGCGAAAGCCCTCGCCGTCCTGCACGGGATAGCCCTCGTCCAGCAGGGCGGCAATCCGCTCCGCCACAAATTGCGCCTCGATCTCGGCGCGGGAGGCGGGCTTTTCCACGCCCCGTTGCAGAGGCACGTCAATCAAATGATACTCTGTCTCGCAGTCCGTCCGGGGCAGATAGTAGTCCGCGCCGCAGTACAGCCGCTCCTCCGCGCCATAGTCCATCTCCCCCATATCGGTTGACATAATATTCTCAAACACAAAGTTCGCCGCGTCCAGCACCTCTGCCCGTGAGCGGAAGTTGCGGGCGAGGGTGATTTTCCGGCTCTCGCCGTCCTCTGCGGTCTCGGCGGGGGCGAAGGCGCGATAGTTTTCCAGAAAGATGCCGGGGTCAGCCAGACGGAAGCGATAGATGCTCTGCTTCACGTCGCCCACGGTAAACAGGTTTTGTCCCCCATGGGACACCGCCCGAAAGATGTGGTTTTGCACCTCGTTCGTGTCCTGATATTCGTCCACCAGCACCTCCCGATACCGGGCGGCAATCAATTCGCCCTGCTCGGTGGATGTACCGTCCTCCCGCACCAGAATTTCCAGTGCCAGATGCTCTTGGTCAGAGAAATCGGTGCAGTTTTTCCGCAGTTTTTCCGCCTGATAGGCCGCCGAAAAATCCCGGGTCAGGGAGATGAGCGCCAGCATGGCGGGCTGCACCGCCTGCAAATCCGCCCGGATGTCCTCCCGGGAGACCGCCAGCAGGGTGGAAAGCTTGCCGCAGTCCTTTTTCGCCAGCTCCCAGCGCTGCTTGGCGACAGCCTTCACGTCGCCGCCGTCGCTGTCCTTGACGCTGCCCAGCCGGGGAAAGACCAGAGGAATCGCCGCCGCCGTCTGCCAATCCTGCGCCTCTGCCAGCCGGGACAGACTGTCCGCCATCACGGCAAAGGGCGCGCCATAGCCTTTTTGCACAGCCGCCACGGTCTCCATCTGCTCCAGCGTGGCGAGAAACAGCCGGTGCAGATGGTCTGCCTTCCGCCGGATGCCGGTCAAAAGCTCCCGGGTATAGGGGGTCTCGTCGATGCTGTCCGCCGCCCAGAAGGCCTGCTGCGCCGTCAGCCACAGCTGGGGATAGGCGTGACTTTGGAGCTTGCCCAGCAGGGACAGCACCAGCTCTGTGAGACTGCCGTCGTCCCGCCCCGCACCCAAGGTGTCCGCCAGCAGGGTGCCGCCGGGGGTCAGCGTCTCGTAAAAGCGATCCAGCACCCGATGGAGCACCTGACGGCGGAGCAGCTCCGCCTCGTCCTCGTCCATGACCCGGAAATCCGGTGTGAGACAGCGGCGGTTGTCCTCGCCCAGCAGGTGGGCGGACTCCCGGAGCAGTCCGGTGCAAAAGGCATCCACGGTCTTGATGTCCGCTCGATAGACCCGCAGGAGCTGCCGCTGTAAATGTCCGTCCTCTGGCGTTTCCGCCAGCCGGCGGGACAGCTCGTCGGCGATTTTGCCCCGCAGCTCGGCGGCGGCGGCGCGGGTATAGGTGATGATCAGGAAGTCGTCGATGTTGCAGCGATCCTCCTCCACATAGCGGAACAGGCGCTCTACCAGCACCTTGGTTTTGCCCGAGCCGGCGGCGGCGGAGACCAGCAGACTGCCGCCCCGATTTTCCACTGCCGCCTGTTGCTCCGGTGTCAGTTTGACCATGGTGTGTCGCCCCCTCTCGTCTCCTCGTCGATTTGTTCCCAGAATGCGTCGGTGGTCACAGGACGCACATAGGTCAGGTGATCGCCGCCCCGGCCGTCCTGAAAGTGGCAGGCGGAGGCAAATTCACAAAAGCGGCAATCGCTGTCCTCCTCGTTGCGACAGCAGGGGTCAGCGTCGATGTTGCCCACCCGCAGTTCCTCCGCGATCTGATGCAGTTGTTTTTCCACATACAGACCCAGCTTGCCCAACTGGGTGGCAGAGGCGATGGCACCGCCCAGACTGCCGTCCTTGCCCACCCGCAGGGGCAGATAGCGGGGCTCGGTCAGGGCGCTGTGCTCCATGGCGGTCAAGACCTCCGGCGCTTCCAGCACCAGACCGCTGCGCCGCAGTTCCTTGTCCACAGCGGCGGCGATTGCCTCCGGCGGGGTGTTCCGCTCCATCCGCAAAAGGGTGTCCCGGGCGGGGAGGTACAGCACGCCGGCAGGGGCGATCTCCTGCCCGAAATAGGACTTGCCCTCCCGCTGGAGCGCAAAGAGATACAGCAGCAGTTGGATGCCCATGCCGTATCGAATCTCCGACAGATCGAAGCTCTTTTTCCCGGTTTTATAGTCCACCACCCGGAGATAGAGCTTGCCGTTGGACAGCCAGCCGTCCACCCGATCCACCTTGCCGCCCAACTGCAACACAGTATCCGCCTCGGTGATGGTGACGGCGGGCAGCGCCCCGTGCTCCCCAAAGGACAGCTCGAAGGCCAGAGGGACGAAATCCGACTCCGCCAGCTCCGCCGCCACATTTTCCACCACGGCATAGACCGTCCGCCGCAGACGACCGAACAGGTAGCGGAACCGGGCGTTTTTGTCCCGGAAATTCAGCAGTTCCCGCTGGGTATAGGCATCGATCCAGGTGGAGATCAGGCGGTGCAGGGCGGGCTTCTCCACTTGGGAAAAACCGCCCAAGGCCTGCACCTCCCGGGTGACATTCTCCAAAATATAGTGCAAAAAGGTGCCGATTTCCGGCGCGTCGAAGGCGGCGGCTGTCCGCTCCTTGGCGCAGAGCCCGTATTGCATGAAATAGGCAAAATGGCAGGAGCGCAGCTTGTCCACCCGGGAGGCGGACATGGAGATTTTGGTGCCATACAGCGACTGCACCACGGCGGGCGACAGCTTGCCCCGGGTCATGCGGGAGGCGTTCTCCATGGCGCGAAGCCACGTCCGATCCCCCTCCCGCGCGGCAAAATATCGCCACAGGGGACTGCCCGGCTGGGTTCCCGCCACCTCCAATGCCGGGAGGAGTGCTGACAGGCGATAACACTTGTCAGATGGCTCTGTATAAAGCTTGACAGAGGGGAACAGGGTCAAAATCCGCCCGATGAGGAAGGAGGGGCGCAGCTCGCTGCCCGCCACGTCCGTCACGGGATAGCTGATGCAGAGCTTTTCCGTGGGCTGTGCCAGCGCGGCATAGAGATTTTGCAGCTCCACATGAAATTGATCCATCCCCGTGGGTGCCAGTCGGATGCCCCTTTGATGCAGCTCCTCCCGATCCTCCTCGCCCAAAAGACCGCTGCCGGGGTCCACGGCGGGGAGCACATGGTCGTTTGCCCCCAGTAAAAACAGCACCTTCACCGTGTGGCGGTCGTTGCGGGTGACCTCGTTGCAGGTGACCTGATCCAGCGACACCGGGACGGTGCCCACGCTGTATTGGGTCAGCACCAGCCGAAACAGCTTGGCAAATTCCTCCTCGTCCAGAGGCTCGTCCCCCAAGAGGGACACAAATTGATCCATGACACCGCAGAGAATCTCCCACAGCTGACCGGTCTCCTCCGCCAACTGCTGCTCGCCCCGGGTCTGTAGGTCACGCAGCTTGGTTTCCAGCGTCTGCTGTAAGCCAAGCTCCTCTAAATACAGGTAAAGTGCTTTCACTTTATCCGTCGCTGTACAAGAGGCTTTCATCGCTTCTGACAGATGGAAAAGCGGCAGTCGGACAATCTCCCGCAGACGGTTGACCTCTGCCAAGACCGCCTCCTGCTGATCGCCGAACAACGCGCCATAGCCGTCTGGATTTGCCACCCACGCCACGTCCCGCAGCCACATGGAGCCGTGGATCTCCCACTTGAGCACATAGTTTTCCAGCAGGTCACAGTCGTCGGGGGACAGTCCCGCCAGCCCGGTTTTCAAAAAGCGAAACATGTCCTCATACCCATAGCCGCCGCTGATGGCATCCAGCACCCCCACCAGCAGGGACAGCACCGGCTTCTCCAAAATGTCGCTTCTGCGGCTGAGAAACACCGGGATGCCATAGCGCTCGAATACGTTTTCGATGGTTGCCTCATAGGCATCCGCGTGGCGCATGGCCACGGTGATGTCCCGATAGCGGTATGCGCCGGAGGCGACCAGCGCCACGATCTGCGCCGCCACCTGCTCCGTCTCGGAAAATGCCGTCTCTGCCTGCAACAGGGAGATGGCATCCGTCTCGCCCTCGAAGGGCAGATTGCCGCCGAAAAAGTGCTGTTCCAAATGCGCCAGCGCACCGTGGCTCTCGCCGGTCATCCAAGTGATGTCCGACGGCACCCCGGCATCCTGCGCCAGACGCACCAGCCCGTCCCGGGTTTTCAGACTCTCGTCGAAAATCTCGTTGCGACGGAGTTTTTCCCCCAACAGCGTCACGGTGACAGACTTTGCCCGCCGGAGCATGACGGCGATGGCGGCCTCCTCCTGTCCGTTGAAATAGGTGAAGCCGTCGATGAAAATATCCTTGCCGTCCAAGTAGCCGGACTCTGCCACCCGGTCGAGCATCTTCCCCATGCGATCCCGGGCATCCCGCCCATTTTCCGTCAGCTTGGCGGCATAGGCACCGTAAATCAGCGCCAAATCCCGGAGCTTTTCCCCCACGGCACCGGGGATGTCCGCCGCCTCCGTGGAAAATTGCACCGGCGATATATGATAGCTGGTCAGCTCGTCGGTGAGGCTGACAAGGTCGGCGAGAAAGGCGATTTTCTGGGAGGGGCGGCGATAGAGACGCAGGGCGGGGGCAAGCGCCGTCAGAGTTTTTTCCATGGTCAGCAGCTTGCCGCCGGGATCCAGCGTCACCTCTGCCGCGCCGCCGGAGAGGGTCAGCACCCGGGAGGCCAGCAGGCGGAAGCTCAATACCTCGGCGTGGCGGCAGGCGGTGTCGCCGCAGACGGTGCAGAGATCCACCTCCGCCTGATGGGAGGCGTGCTCGGGCACCAGAAGAATCTGGCGGGAGCTGTCCCCCAAGCGACAGATCTCCCCCAGCACCCGCGCCGATTTTCCCGTTTTCGCCCTGCCGATGATCAGATGCAGCATGGGGTTTCCTCCTTTGTGTGTCCGATGCGCTGCGGTCAAAGCAGTGCAATCCAATAGACGAACAGTTCACCGCTAGTTTACCACGGATTTCCCGGGATTGACAGTCTGTTTTCCGGAATTGCGCCCCGCTGTCATCAAAAAAACGAAGCCCCGCGCCAACGGACGCGGGGCTTCTCTGTACAGTTACCAAGTTCTGGAATTCATTTTCCGGAACTCCGCCACGGTGGGGGCGTGGGTATTGCTGCCGCCATCCACATTCATGATCTGTCCGGTGACATAGGCGCTCTCGTCCGAGGCGAGGAAGCACGCCAGCCACGCGATATCCGCGGGAGAGCCATAGCGGTTGACCTCGATGTTGTTTAGGAAAATCTCTTTCAGCAGATCGGGAACCTTGGCATCGTTGTCCGGCGTGACAATCAGACCCGGACGGATGCAGTTGCAGCGGATGTTGTCCTTGCCCGCCTGTAGGGCGATGGATTGGGTCAGCAGATTGACACCCGCCTTGGCAGAGGCATAGGCGGTGGCTCCCAGATCGCCGCTGTCGGACGCCATGGAGCCGATGTTGACAATGGAGCCGAATTTTTGCTTCCGCATCTGGGCGACGGCGTGCTGGGCGGCGATGAAGACGCTGCGCAGATCGCTCTCCATGATGGCATCCCACATCTCGACAGTCAGCTCGTCGATGCTGCCGTCCTTCAGCCCCACGTTGGCGGCGTTGTTCACCAGAATATCCAGCCGTCCGTATTTTGCCACCGTGTCGTCGATGAGCTGATAGATGCTGTCGGCAGAGGTGACATCCACCTTGTGAAACTCTGCGATGCCGCCGGCTTTTTGGATCGCCTCCACAATGCCCTGCCCTTTTTCCTCGCGTCTGCCGCAGATGACGACGGTGGCACCCTGCATGGCAAATACGGTGGCGATGCCCACGCCGATACCGCTGGTAGAGCCGGTGACAATTGCAATTTTGTTCTCCAGTCTTGTGCCTTTTTCCATAATCATAGAAGATTCCTCCCACCATATAGGCGCAGTGCTGTGTGCGCCGCACCAAAGATTATCCTGATTATAGCACCCGAAATCAAAATTTCAAGACTGTCGTTTTAAGAAAATTTCAGACGATTCCGAGGGTGCTCAGGCGGCGGTTTTGGCGGCAATGCGCCCCTTGACCGCCGACGCGAACACCACCGCCAGCAAGTCCGCCAGCGGCATACAGAAGAACAGGGACAGCAGAGGGGACAGCGCCCACTGCCCCAGTCCGGCGAGGGCGGGAACCACATAGACCAGCGGCAGCAGGAAAAATACCTGACGGGAGAGAATCAGCAGCACGGAGGCGACCTCGTGCCCCGTCACCTGCAACAGGGTCATATCGGTATACAGAATGCCGATGAGGGGGAAGCCCAAAAATACGATCCCCAGCACCACTTGGGCGATGGCGAGAATCTGGGCGCTGCCGCCGAACAGCCCGGCGAGATTTTGCCCGAACAGCAGCACCGCCCCCAGGGTCAAAAAGCCATAGCCGCCGCAAAACAGCATGGTGCGCCGGGAGACCGTCCGAATTTTGTCCAGAGCCTCCACGCCGCTGAAATAGGCGATGATGGTCTGCACGCCTTGGGTCAGCCCCACAATGGGCATCAGCAAAAAGGTATAGATGCGCTGCACCACGCTCCATGCGGCGACGTGAGCCAGAGAGCCAAGGGTCAACAGGCGGGCGTTGAGGACAAAGCCGGTACAGCCGCCCAGTACCTGAATCGCCGTCTGGGCGATGCCGATTTGAAACAGCGCCCCTGCGTCGGCAAGGAAGGCCTTGGGAGACAGGGGGCAGGCTTGGGGCAGCAGCTTCTTTTTTGCCAAAAACAGCAGGGAGCCGATGGCGCAGACGCTCTCGCTGACAAAGGTGCCCCAGGCCAGTCCGGCGATGCCCCAGTCCAGCAGAAAGGCAAAGGTGAAGTTGCAGACCACATTCACCCCCACCGCGCCGCAGATGAGCACCAGCTCGGCCTTTGGAAAGCCGAAGGCGCGGATGGAGCAGGTCAGGGTATAGCCCAGACTGCTGATGACGTTACTCAAAAGCTGTACCTGCAAATAGGACTTTGCCAGTCCGAAGACTGCACCGCTCGCCCCCAGCGCGGACAAAATCCGGGGCAATAACAGATAGCACAGCAGGGAGGTGGCAAGGGAAACCACCCCGCTCATCACCACACCCACCAGATAGCTGCGGTTTTGCCGCGTCCTGTCGTGGAGATATTTGGCGATCAAAATGCCGGTGGACATGGCGAATAGGGTTTGCAGCGCCGTAAAAATCCCCAGCAGGGGGGACAGCAGCGCCATGGCGGACAGAGCGCCGTCGCCCACGCCGGGCAGGTTTCCGGCAAAGGCCGTGTCCACGATCCCCGTCAGCATCTCCATCAGCAGCGACAGAATGGACGGGATGCCAAAGATAAAAATCAATTTGGTGAGAGAGCTGTGTTCGTAAATATTTTTTTCCATAAAAGTACCTCCAGACAGCAGTATAGCAGGTAAACACGACACCGAATGTCAGGTTTACCTGCTATTTTTGGAGAGCGGGGCAAAAGCTTCAGTGCAGCTGCCGCTTATAGGTCTCATAGGAGATGAAATCCCGGAGAAAGTCAATGTCGGTGGGGACGATGGTCTGCATTTCCCGGCATTTGAGCAGCCGATAGCCCTCCGAAAAGCAGAACAGGTACAGCCCGTCGGGCTTCAACACATAGCCGATGGGTGCCACCCGAACCCCGTCGATCTCCGCCAGCACCTCGTTGTCCAGACAGAAATCAATTTTTGCGCAGACCCAATTCTCAGGCCCCACCTTCTCTGTCAGCAGGTCGATGCTGAGATAGGTCTCGGCGTCGCTGGCAAAGAGGGCGCTCAACTCCGGCGCAATCAGGCAGAGCTTGTCCAGAATCGTATTTTCCACCGGGGTCTCCGACAGACTGTCCATGATTTTCAGGGCGAAAATGATCTGATGCAGCTCCCACTCGGTGAAAAAGCTGGTGCCGAATTTATAGTGCTCGTCCAGATGGACACCGCCGCCCGCCCCTTGGGTGCAGTACACCGGGATGCCCATGGCGGACAGCCGGTCGATGTCCCGCTCGATGGTTTTGACGCTGACCTCGAACTGCCGCGCCAACTCGCCATAGGTGGTTTTCTTGCATTTGAGCAGATGGATCAACAGTGCCAAATGTCGTCCCTTGATAGTCCTCACCGCCTTGCCATAACGTTTTTTTGGATGCAAAAAAGCTGCCGTGCGCGTTCCCTGCCCCGTGGGGCAAGCTGCCGTCTATGCCAGAAAGCCGTAGTGGGACAGCGCCGAAATCCAGCCAAAAATCGTGACGATGGAGCAGAGGGAGGTCAGCACCACAATCTGCCCCGCCAGCTCGTCGTCCGCCTCCATCTGCTGTGCCATGGTGAAGCTGGATACCGCCGTGGGGCTGGCGAACAGCGCCAGCAGCGCGCCCAGCTCCGTCCCCCGATAGCCCAGCAGAATCGCCAGCGGCAGAAAGCACAGCGGCACCAAAATCAGCCGACTGCCCACGGCGGCGATCAGCGCCTTTCGATTGTGGCGCAGGGTGGAAAAGGTGAACGAGCCGCCTAAAATCATCAGTGCCAAGGGCGTGGCGATTTTTGCCACATCCCGCACCGTCTGCTCGACAACAGAGGGCAGACGCAGTCCGGTGAGGAGGAAGGCAAAGGCGACCAGCACCCCCAGAATCAGAGGGTTGGTGACAATACCCGCCAGAATCCGGCGAAAGTTGAGCTTGCCGCCCCGAAAGACCTCCAGTGCCACCACCGCCAGCAGATTGAACAGCGGGACGGCAAAGGCAATCAAAACCGCCGTGGTGCCGGTTTTCTCCGCGCCGAACAGGGAGGCCGCCATGGGCAGACCGAACAGGATGTAGTTGCTGCGGAAGACACCCTGCACCAGCACACCCCGCCGGGGTGCGCTCTTGCAAAAGAGGGGCACCACCAACAGGAGTACGGCAAAGAGCGCCAGCACGCCCAGTAGGGCGAAGGCCACCAGCCTAGGCTGAAAAACCGCAGAAAAATCGCTGTCATACACATTGATAAACAGGATGGCGGGGAGAAAGACCTTGAAGCAGACCACATTGAGCTGCCGCAGAAACGCATCGCCAAACAGCCCCACCCGCCGGAGAAAATACCCCAGCGCCATCAGTAAAAACAGGGGGCAGACCACGGAGAACGCCAGCGCAAAACTATCCATGACGGCACAGCTTCCTCTGGCTGCCCGCTGCTATCCGGGGGGAGACAAGCGCCGCGTTGTTCTGGATACCGCCGCTTACACTTCGCATCAGAAAACCTCCTGCTTTTTTTATAATTCTGTGCTGGTAATCAGTATAGCACAGTTTTAAGGAAAGAAAAAGCTTGACAAAAAAACACTTGCATCTATAGTTGCTATAGGGTTTAAGCTGTGAGTATTTAAGGTGAGCCTGCGATATTCACGCTTTGCGTGGTCTTGCTTTAAGGATACCCAAACGAAAAAGGGGGAACTGAAGTGGAGAAAACTATTTTAATCCGCAATGCCAAGGCGATCGTCACCTGCGACGGGGAGGATCATGTCTATATGGGCGCGGACATGCTGGTGTCCGGACAAAAAATTGTCAAAATCGGCGTCGGCTTGACCGATTCTGCCGACGAGATACTGGATGCCACCGGAAAGCTGCTCTATCCGGGACTGATCAACACGCACCACCATTTTTTCCAGACCTTTGTCCGCAATCTGCGCACCATAGATTATCCCAATATGACGGTGCCGGAATGGCTGGATCAAATCTATCGCATTTTCCAACTGGTGGACGATGAGGTCATCTACTACTCCTCGCTGACGGCGATGGCGGATTTGGTCAAGCACGGCTGCACCTGCGCCTTTGACCACCAATACTGCTATACCAAGGCCACGGGCAAAACACCGGTGGATCGGCAGATGGAGGCGGCGAAGCTGCTGGGCATCCGCTATCACGCCGGCCGGGGCACCAACACCCTGCCTCGGAGCAAGGGCAGCACCATGCCAGAGAATATGCTGGAGACCACTGACGAATTTTTGCAGGACTGTGAGCGCTTGGTGGGATTGTATCACGACAGCGCACCCTTTGCCATGTCCCGGATCGTCCCCGCACCCTGCCAGCCCATCAACTGCTATCGGGAGACCTTTGTGGAGACGGTGGATTTTTGCCGTAAGCACGGTCTGCGGATGCACACCCATCTGGGCGAGGGCGAAAACGAGATTATGCGGGAGCGCTGGGGCAAACGCACTTTGGATTGGTGCGGCGAGCTGGGCTTTGTGGGCGACGATGTCTGGATTGCCCACGGCTGGGAGCTGACACCGGAGGAGTATCTGGTGATGGCGAAGACCGGCACCGGTGTCTCCCACTGTCCGGGCCCCGCCGTGCTGGGCGGCTTCCCCATTTTGGATATCCGCGCCATGCAGGAGGCAGGTGTCTGCGTCAGCCTCGGCTGTGATGGCTCCTCCACCAACGACAGCTCCAGTCTGCTGGACTCCATGCGGGTGGCATGGATGATGCAGGCGTTTCACAGCAAGAGCCGGGGCGGCTGTATCTCCCCCTATGAGATGTTGAAAATTGCCACGGTCAGCGGTGCAAAAACCTTGGGACGGAGCGAGCTTGGCTCCTTGGAGCCGGGAAAAGCCGCCGATCTCTTTATGATTGACTCCACCAAATTAGAGCTGACCGGCACCCTCCATGACCCCAAAAATCTGCTGGCGCGCACCGGTGTCACCGGCTATACGGATTTGACCATGGTGGGCGGCAAGATCGTCTGGCAGAACGGACAGCTTATCGGTGTGGATGAGACGGAGCTGGC
This sequence comes from Oscillospiraceae bacterium, assembly GCA_036656515.1. Classification (GTDB taxonomy): domain Bacteria; phylum Bacillota; class Clostridia; order Oscillospirales; family Oscillospiraceae; genus Oscillibacter. The sequence goes on from JAVVOA010000031.1 coordinate 16,064, forward strand.
GCGTCGGGGCGAGGAGACCTGCACCCGGGTTCTGCGGCAACCCTGTCAGGCATTTCACCACTTATTGTAATCAGGCGGCAGCGGGCGATGCCTGTTGCTTCTGATATAGATGAAAAGGAGGATTTTTACATGAAAAAGTTACTTGCACTCACACTGGCGCTCGCTCTCTCCATGACTCTGGTGCTCACCGGCTGCGGTCAGCCCGCCACCCCTGCCGAGGGCGATGCCGCCCCCGCCCCCGCCGATGCGCCCATGAAGGTGGCGCTGATCCTATCCGGTCCCGCCAACGATCAGGGCTGGAACGCCACAGCCATCGCCGGCTTGGACGCCGCTAAGGAGCAGTTCGGGCTGGAGACCGCCTATATGGAGAATGTGGCCATCGCGGACTCCGAGGCTGCCTATCGCCAGTACGCCGCCGAGGGCTACAACCTGATCATCGGACACGGCTATCAGTTTGGCGCACCTGCCGCCATCGTCTCTGCGGAATACCCCGATGCCTATTTCATGGCGACCGAGTCCGACTCCCAGAGCGAGAATATGGCCTCCTTTGTCATGAGCTGTGAGCAGGGCGCATACCTGATGGGCATGCTCTGCGGCTCCATGACCAAGACCAATGTCATCGGCGTGGTGGGCGGCTTTGAACAGCCCTCCATCACCAAGGAGCTGGAGGCCTTCCAGTTGGGCGCCAAGGAGGTCAATCCCCAGGTCAGCGTGTTGAAGGCCTATGTCAACTCCTATACCGATTCCACTCTGGGCAAGGAAGCGGCAATGAGCATGATCGGCAAGGATGCCGACGTGCTGTATCAGGTTGCCAATCAGGCGGGCACAGGCGTGATTGTGGCGGCACAGGAAAATGGCCTGTACTGCTGCGGCAACTCCTATGACCAGAACTCCATCGCCCCGGACAGCGTCCTCTGCTCCACGGTGTACAGCATGACCAATGTCATCCTAAACGCGGTGAGTCGCGTGAAGGACGGCACCTTTGAGGGCGGCGTGTACAATCTGGGCATGGCGGACGACGTGGTCTCCATCTCCGGCTATAACGGCTTGGAGGAGAAGATTCCCCAAGAGGTGCGGGATTTGATTGCCGCCAAGCAGGCAGCCATCATCAGCGGCGAGTTTGAAGTGCCTCTGATTGTGACCGCAACCAAATAACCCTTTTTTGCCGCCGCAGGGCAAGGTCGGTTTCAATACCCCTGTCAATTGAAGCCGCCATCGTGCCTTGCGGTGGAGCAAGCCGCCAAGGAGTTGACGGTTTGCTCCACCGCAAGTTGAAAAGGAGGGACGCCGCAATGCTGCTTTCGATGAAAAATATCGACAAGTCGTTTTTTGGAAAAATGGCAAATCAACAGGTCTGCCTCACTGTGGAAACCGGCGAAATCCATGCGTTGCTGGGGGAAAACGGCGCGGGTAAAACCACCCTGATGAACATCCTCTATGGCATCTATCAAAAGGACGCAGGCGAGATTCTGTGGAAGGGAAGCCCGGTGGAGCTGCATTCGCCCAAGGATGCCATCCGCCTGAAAATCGGCATGGTGCATCAGCATTTTACGCTGGTTCCCACACTGACTGTCTCTCAAAACATAACACTGGGGCTGCATGAAAAGGGATATCCCTTTACAGACAGAAAAGCGCTGGATCAGAGGATATTGGACATCTCCGCCCAGTATGGACTGGAGATCCACCCAGAGGCGAGGGTCTCGACCCTGTCGGTGGGCGAGCAGCAGCGGGTGGAGATTATGAAGCTGCTGTATCGGGATGCCCAGCTGCTGATTTTGGACGAGCCCACGGCGGTGCTGACCCCTCAGGAGACCCATGATTTTTTTCAGGTGCTGAAAAAGCTGAAGGCGGACGGGCGCTCCGTCATTCTCATCACCCACCGGATTCCCGAGGTGATGGCCATTGCCGACTGTGTCACGGTGCTGCGGGATACCTATAGCATCCTCTCTGCCCCCATCGGGACACTGACGGAAAAGTCCCTGTCAGAGCATATGATCGGGCGGGAGTTGAAGCAGATGCATCGACCCGGCGCGGCGACGGCGGAGGGGCAGGAGGGTCTGTCTCTCACCCGGGTCTCCCTGCGGGAAAATGGTCTGCAAAAATTAAGCGATCTGAATTTGCGGATTGCCCCGGGTGAAATTCTGGGCATCGCCGGGGTGGATGGCAATGGGCAGAAGGAGCTTGCCGAGGTGATTCTGGGCATCCGCCGGGTGACAGAGGGACAGCTCTCCCTCGCCGGTGTGGAGTTGACCGCCCTGCCTGTCCACAGGCGGAAGCAGTTGGGCATCGGCTATATCTCCGACGACCGCCATCACGACGGCTTGGTCATGGATATGAGCTTGGTGGAAAATCTGCTGTTGCAGGACGATAAAAATCAGGACTTTGTAAAAAACGGCTTTGTCCGGTGGCCGGCTGTCCGTCAAAAGGTGGGGGAGCTGGTGGCGGAATACGACATCAAAACCCACACGCTGGACACTGCCATCCGCTATCTCTCCGGCGGCAATCAGCAAAAGCTGATTCTGGCGCGGGAGCTGTTTGACGGGGTCAAGCTGATCATCGCCTTTCAGCCCACCCGGGGACTGGACATCGGCGCATCGGAATTCATTCGGGAGCAGCTTGCCGCCACCTGTCAAAAGGGCTGCTGCGTGCTGCTGATCTCCGCCGATTTAGAGGAGATTTTGTCTCTGTCCAACCGGATCGCCGTGTTGCACAAGGGCAGTATCATGGGCGTGCTGCCCAATTCCGAAACACTGGACATGACCCGCATCGGACTGATGATGGCGGGGCGCACCGCAGAGATGCTGGACGGGGAGGTGACACAATGAGACAGAAACGGCTCTATTCGATGCTCTCCTATGTGCTGGTGGCAGTCATCGCGCTGGCACTCTCTGTCCTGATGATTTTTCTGGTGGGCAGCGACGTGGGACAGGCGCTCTCCGGCTTTGTGGGCGGGATTTTTGGCTCATCCTACTCCATGGCAGAGGTTTTTGTAAAGGTCATTCCCTTGACACTGTGCGGCTTGGGCGTGGCCGTGGGCTTTCGCAGCGGCTTCACCAACATCGGCGCAGAGGGACAGCTCTATATGGGTGCCATCGCCATCACTTGGGTGGGGATGTACTGGAATTTGCCCCCGTGGCTGATGTTTCCTGTGGCGCTGGTGCTGGGCGCCTTGGCGGGGGGCATCTGGGCGCTGATCCCCGGTATTTTAAAGGCGCGCTTCGGCATCTCCGAGGTGATCAATACCATTATGTTCAACTATATTGCTGTCAATATTGTGGGCATTTTGGTGCAGACCAAGCTGAAGGATCCGGCGAACTATTTCCCCATGTCCGCCGTGATGCCCAAGTCCCTGAGTCTGCCCATCCTGCTGCCCGGCACCCGGCTGCATATGGGACTTCTGATTGCGCTTGTCTGCATCGTGCTCATGTCGGTGCTGCTGTTTAAGACCCGGTCGGGCTATAATATGCGGGCGGTGGGGCTGAATAGCCGCGCCTGTCAGGTGGCGGGCATCTCGGTGCCAAAAAGCCTGCTGCTCTCCGCACTGCTCTCCGGCGGTCTGGCGGGCATTGCCGGCGTCTGCGAGATCGCCGGACTGCAACATAAATTGCTGGAGGGCATCTCCCCCAGCTATGGCTATCTGGCGATTATTGTGGCGCTGTTGGGCAAGAATCATCCCGTGGGCGTATTTTTCGCCGCCATCGGCATCGCCTGCTTACAGGTCGGCTCTCTGGGGATGCAGCGCACGGCGGGGGTGCCCTCTGCCATTGCATCCATCATCATGGGCATTGTGGTGCTGCTGATTCTGGCGCGGAAGACACTGTTTGCCAAATTATTGGCGCGAGAGGGGGAGTGAGCGTATGACAGAGACCTTGGTATTGACCCTGACCACCTATCTTGCCTCTGCACTGCGGCTGGCGACACCGTTGACCCTTGCGGGGCTGGGAGAGGCCTATTCCGAGCGCAGCGGTGTCATCAACATCGGCTTGGAGGGCATTATGCTCACCGGCGCATTCACTGCATTTATGGTGAATGTCTGGACACAGAATCTCTTTTTGGGGATGCTGGCGGGGGCATTGGGCGGCATGGCGGTCTCCCTGCTCCACGCGCTGCTCTCCATCCAGTGCCGCGCCAATCAGACCATCACCGGTCTGGCGCTGAATTTTCTGGCGCTGGGATTGACCAGCTTCCTGTTTTTAAAGGCCTTCGGACAGGCCTCCACCCTGCCGCTGTGTACCACGGTGGCACCGATTGCCATTCCGGGTTTATCGAAAATTCCGGTTTTGGGCGGAATCCTCTTTACACAGAACATCTATGTGTATATGATGGTCATAGCAATTGTGGTGCTGACCATCCTGTTTGAGAAGACCGAGTGGGGCGTCAACCTGACCGCGGTGGGGGAGCATCCCCGGGCGGCGGACACGGCGGGCATCAGCGTCTATGGCACCCGCTATTTTGCCTGCGCCGTCAACGGACTGTTCGGCGGGCTGGCCGGCTCCTATATGACCTTGGCACAGATGGGATTTTTTCAGGAGAACATCACGGCGGGACAGGGCTATATGGCGCTGGTGGCTGTGATTTTGGGACGGCGAAACCCGGTCAAGATTCTGATCGCCTCGCTGGCAATCGGCTTTGCCCAGGCGCTGCAATTCAATTTGCAGACCATGGGACTGGGCATTCCGTCTCAGGTATTCAGCATGATTCCCTATGTGGTGGCGGTGCTTGTATTGCTATTTTCCATCGGACGCAGCTCCGATCCGGCGGCGCTGGGCGTTCCCTATGAGAGGAACAACCGCTGACAATACCGCCATTGCTGGGAGGATTGTATGCAAGAGTTTTTGACCATCGGCGAAATCGGCGCACTCTTTAACCTCAACGTGCAGACCCTGCACTACTATGACTCCATCGGGCTGTTTCAGCCTGCCCTTCGGGACCCGAATACCGGCTATCGCAAATACCAATTCGATCAGGTCTATCAGCTTGCCTCCATCCGCTATATGCGGAAAATGGGCTATTCGTTGGAGGAAATCCGAAACTTCCTCCGCGCACGCCAGCCGAAAAATACCATCGAGCTGTTGAAGGAGCGCTCCAAGGCGCTCCACGCCCAGTGGAGCGAGCTGATTCAAATCGACAACGCCATCCAGCGAAAAATCCAATTTATGGAGAACAAGCTGAGAAATTTGGACTTGGACGCAGTGGAGGTTCGGTGGTTCCCCCGGCGGCGATACATCCCCATCGGCGGCGAGGAGCTGCTCTACTATCAAGACTCCTTTTACTTCTATCCCACCATTGCCTTCTATGAGGAGAATTTGAAATATTTTGGCGCGCTGATTGATTTGCCAGAGGGCGGCGAGGAGCTGGAAATCGCCCCGGAGAATACCGCCGGCATCCCGGCAGGGAAGTATCTTGTGGGCTATCACAAGGGGCCATACGAGACGGTGGAGCAGCGGTTTTGCGAGATGCGTCGCGGGCTGGAGGGGCTGCCTGTCACCGGATTGACCATCAACTTCAACATCATTGACCAATTTGTGGAGCACGACAGCCAAAACTATATCACGGAAATACAGATTCAACTGGCGCAGAGCTGACTGCGCGCGCCCTCCATACAGGAAAAAAGCCGACGCGCCGCTCATCGAGAGAGGCGCGTCGGCTTTTTCCTCTGCCACGCCCCATTCCATCGCCGGGTGGAGGAGGGGCATCCCACCGCAGGAGGAGAGGGTGGGGTGCGGCGGCGAAAAAGCAGGCAGGCGTAAGGTTTGCGCCTTTTGGGAGGGGGCAAGACTGTCCCATACCCCCAAGAGGGGACAGGTAATTGGTTGCTTTTTTGTCGGAATGGTGGATACAGATCAATAACGATATGTTGAAAAATGGAAAAATAGATAACGATTGTCAATAATTGTTGCAAAACTGTGAACATAATGATATTATGTCATAAGGATTCCCCTGCACTATTATGGAAAAAAGATCAAAAATAGAGAGAGTAGGGGGAGAAAACGGAAATATTGCCGTTCTCCCCCTACATAAAGATACCGTTAATTTATAAAACCCGGCAGAATCCCTTGAAAAAGGGTGGGGATCGTCTCCCCACCGTCGAAGAGCGGGACAGTTGCCATAGAGAGGAGAGCCACTGATGAAAAAGCAAAAACAGCGCGGATTTACGCTGATAGAAACCCTTGTGGTTGTGGGTTTAGTTGTGGTGCTTCTGGGAATCGCCATCCCCTCTGTGGTCGCCATTCAGCGCGATCTGCAAATGAGCGAGCTGGACGATACCGCCCGCCAGATTGCCCTCTCTGTCCAAAACCGCCTGACCACCCTGAAGGCCACCGGCGAGCTGGATGCATTTGGAAAAGATATGGCAACCTCGGGGCATCCGATCACGACCAAGCCCGTGGACTATGCTCTGGAGGACGAGCAGTGGAGGCAGCTCTACTATCTTGAATCGGATGCGGATGCCACCCTGATAGAAAAATACTTGATGGGAGAGGGCAGTGTTCTGGGGGGCTATGTGGAGAACGGCAGCTTTATTCTCGAACTCAGCCCCGACACCGGCGACGTGTATGGCGTGTTCTATGCCACACATCCAATTGTGCATACCACCGATGTCGAAGAAACCCTCGATGTCGCAACCCCCGACGGGGCGGAAAATGGACGAACCCGCAAAAATCGACAGCCGGTCAAAATCGGCTATTACGGCGGCTTTGGCGAGGTTTCCGCCAGCTCCAGCCT
>JAVVOA010000032.1:0-15708 GCA_036656515.1 Oscillospiraceae bacterium
TATCCGCGGCGCAGAACAGGACACGCTTGCCCTCGTCCTTCAGCGCCGCGCCCAGCTTGCCGATGGAGGTGGTCTTCCCCACCCCGTTGACACCGATGACCAGCACGATGGAGGGCGTGGTGGAGAGATCGAGGGCGGTGTCCCCCACATCCAGCATCTTTGCCAGAATCTCCCGGAGCGCCGCCTTCACCGGCTCCTGCCCCGTGATGCCCTCTCGCGCCATCCGGGAGCGGAGCAACTCCACGGATTTGGCGGCGGTGGTCATGCCCACGTCCGCCAGAATCAGCATCTCCTCCAAATCCTCGAAGAACGCCTCGTCGGTGGCATTGATGCCATAGCCGATGATGTCCTCCTGCCAGATTTTTTTCAGCTTGCTAAAAAATCCCATTTATTTTCTCCTTTGCTGTCGCTATCCCCCGCAGGGAGCACGCCTCTGCATCCCGCAGACAGGCCACAGATCTACTCTCATCAAAGCTTTTTGCACAGCTTTTTCTCGAAAAAGCGCGTCCTCCCGTATCCCCGTCCCCTCGTCCCTATTCCAGCTTCAAGTCCTTAGACAGGTCATTTAGATTGATGGTCAGCATCTTCGACACGCCCCGCTCCTGCATGGTGACGCCATAGAGCACGTCCGCCTCCTCCATGGTGCCCCGGCGGTGTGTGATGACGATGAATTGGGTGCGTCCCGCGATGCGGCGCATGTATTTGGCGAAGCGGGTGACGTTGGCATCGTCCAGCGCGGCCTCGATTTCGTCCATGACGCAAAACGGGGTGGGATGTACCTTTAATATGGAGAAGTACAGGGCGATGGCCACAAACGCCTTCTCCCCGCCGGACAGCAGGGTGATGGTTTTCAGGGATTTCCCCGGCGGCTGTACCTTGATTTCAATGCCGCAGTTGAGGATGTCGTCCTCGTCCTCCAATTCCAGCGTCGCCTTGCCGCCGCCGAACAGCTCCAAAAACGTCTCCTGAAAGCTCTCGTTTAACAGCTTGAACTGCTGGGCGAAAATCACGGTCATCTCCTTGGTGATCTCCTCGATCACGCCCAGCAAATCGCTCTTGGCGCTCTCCACGTCGTCCCGCTGCTCGGTCAGATAGGTGTAGCGGGTGTTGACCCGGTCAAATTCCTCGATGGCACCGATGTTGGGCGTGCCCAGCGTGCCGATCTCCCGCTTTAGCTCGCCGATGCGGCGGGTTGCCTTGGGAATGCTGTCCAGCTCCACCCGCTGTGCCACAGCGTCGGAGTGAGACAACTCATAGTGCTCCCACAGCCGATCCAAAATCTGCTTTTCCTCCATGGCGGAGGTGGCGATTTTCTGCTCTAGGCGGGATACGCCCCGCTCCAAATTCAGCAGGGTCTCGTTGCGCTCCTGCGCCGCCCGATTCTTGGCGGTGCGCTGGGCTTCCAGGGCGATCTTCTCGCCGCTGAGTGCGGTCAATCGACTGCGGAGGGCGGCGCTCTCGGTGCGGATCGCCTCTGCCGCCGCTGTCTTGGCGGCTATCTCGGCCTCTGCCGCGTGGATCGCCGTCTGATACTCCGCCGTCAGGCTGGTTTTGCCCGTGCGGTCGCCGGTCATCTCGGCGCGCAGACGCTCCAAATCCGCCACACTGCGGACGGTGGCCTCCCGCTCGGCACGAAGTCCCGCCAGCGCCGACTTTTTGCCGCTGATATCCTCGGTCAGCTCGCCGCTCTGCGCCAATAGCTCCACCTGTCCGGAGAGCTGCTCCTCTACCCGGCGGCGGCGATCGGCGGCAAGGCTGTCCTGCCGGAGGATCTCCTCCTGAATCTGGGTGAGACGCAGCCTGTTTTCCTCTAAACGGGCGGTCAGGGCAAGCTGCTCACCATCCAGGTTTTCGCAATTTGCTTGCAGCCCGGTCAGTAAAATGTCGTAGTGATTGCGATTGCCCTCCAGACGGAGCACCTCGTCCTCTGCCGTCCGGCGCTGTCCCTCTGCCACCTCCACCTCGTACTGGGCGGCGGTCAGCTCGCGCTTGGCGGCCTCCTCCTCGGTCTGGGCGGCGGTCAGGTCGCCGTGCATGGCATCCAGCTGGGCGGTGAGGCGTTTCAGCTCCCCCGCCCGGGACAGCACCCCCGCGCCCCGACTGACGCTGCCGCCGGTCATGGAGCCGCCCCGGTTGATGACCTGTCCGTCCAGAGTGACGATGCGGAAGCGATTTTGATATTTTCTGGCCAGCGCGATGCCATAGTCCAAATCCTCGGCAATCACGGTGCGCCCCAACAGGCTGTTAAAAATTTGGGTGTATTTGGGGTCGAAGTTGACCAGCCGGGACGCGATGCCCACAAAGCCGTCCTCCTTGGCAAGCTGCGGCTCCCGCAGCTCATCCCCCCGGATGGTGGTGAGGGGCAAAAAGGTCGCCCGTCCGCCGTCCCGCTGTTTCAGATAGCCGATGGCGGATTTGGCATCCTCCTCCCGGTCGACCACAATGTTTTGCAGTCCCCCGCCCAGCGCGATTTCGATGGCGACGGTATATTTTTCATCGGTCTGCATCAGTCCCGCGATGGGGCCGTGTACCCCCCGCAGTCCCCCCTGCATCACCAGACGCACCGCCTTGGAAAAGCCCTCGTAGTCCTTCTCCATCTCCGTCAGCAGGCGGATGCGGTTCTCCATGGCACCGGCATCCATGGTCAGCTTGATACGGCGATCGGTGGCGGCGGTGCCCCGGCGCTTCCGCTCCTCTAATTTCAGGCTGTGCCCCGCGATGATGTTGGCGGCGGCGGCGGCGTCCTCTCTGGCATCGTCCAGCGCCCGACGATTGGTTTTCGACAAGTCCTGATTTTCAGTCAGCTGTGTCCGGGCGGCAGACAGCTCTCCCTCCACGGCGGCAAGGCGCTCCGCAAGCTCCCGATTCTCCGCCGTGCGCGCGGCGGCGGCAGCACGCCCGTCAGCGGCGGCGGCGACAGCGATCGCCTCCTGCGCCCGCAGGGTCTCTGCCTCGGACTGGGCACCCCCCGCCAGTGCGGAGGCAGTCTGTGCCCGACGGAGCAATTCGTCCAGTGCGGCTTCCAGCTCCTGCACCCCGCGGTCGATGGCGGCAATGCGGGCGGTCTGCTCCTCTGCCTGTGCCGCCAGACCGCCGGCGCGGCTGTCCTGCTCGGCAAGCTCCCGCTCCACCCGGGCGATATTCTCCCGATGGTGGTCGATGTTGGTCTGTAACACGGCGATGCCGGCTTCCTCGTCCCGGATGGCGGCATCCTTCGCCCCCACTTGCTCCCGCAGGGACTCCGCCTCCATGTCCTTCGCCTGCATCTGCTGTCCGGCCTCCTCGGACTGGGCATAGAGGGCATCCAAGTCCAGCCGTGCCTGATCCCGCTCCTGCTCCGCCGCCCGAAAGTCGGCGTTTAGCTTGCGGCTGTCCGCCTTCAAGGTCTCCAAATTGTCCAGCCAGACGGAGATTTCCAGCATCCGCAGCTCGTCCCGCAGCACCAGATAGCGCTTTGCCTTCTCCGCCTGATCCCGCAGAGGCTCCACCTGTAGCTCCAGCTCCGCGATTTTGTCCCCGATGCGCACCAGATTCTCCTCGGTGCGCTCCAACTTGCGCTGGGATTCCTCCTTGCGGTGGCGAAATTTGGAGATGCCCGCCGCCTCCTCGAAAATCTCCCGGCGCTCGCCGCTTTTGACGGACAGGATCTCGTCGATTTTGCCCTGTCCGATCATGGAATAGCCCTCTCGTCCCATGCCGGTGTCCATGAACAGCTCATAGACATCCTTTAAGCGGACGGATTGGCGATTGATGTAATATTCGCTGTCGCCGCTGCGATAATAGCGGCGGGTGACGGAGACCTCGGTCTCCTCCATCTGGGGAAAGATATGCTCGCTGTTGTCCACCACCAACGTGACCTCGGCAAAGCCCACCTGTCCCCGCTTCTCCGTGCCGCCGAAAATCACGTCCTCCATCTTTGCGCCCCGCAGACTGCGGGTGCTCTGCTCCCCCATCACCCAGCGGAGGGCATCGGAAATGTTGGATTTTCCGCTGCCATTCGGGCCCACAATGGCGGTGATATCCTCTCCGAAATGCAACACCGTCTTATCGGGAAACGACTTGAAGCCCTGAATTTCCAATGCTTTTAAATACACGGTGTTCACCTCGGTTCGTCTGTGATGGCGGAAATCCGGCGGACGCAGAGCCGATTTTTCCAGCAGGATATACTATAGCTACCTAGCATATCAAAAAATTGCTCTATTTTCAAGCAAAATTCCACTTAAATTTCAAAGAAAAATGAAAAAGACGGCGGATTTCCCTTAGGAATCCGCCGCTTTTTTTCGGGTGACGTGCATTTGCCGTTTTTTCTCCGCTTTCGCGGCATCAATCTGGGCGTACAGACAGTCCAGCGCGTCGGCGAGTCCGCCCACTTGGTCGATAAGTCCCAGCTTGACCGCCTCCTCCCCATAGAGGACGCTGCCCACGTCCGCCGCCATCTCGCCGGTTTTCAGCATCAGCTCCACAAATTTTTTCTCGCTGATATGGCTGTTTTTGGCGATGAACTTCACAATGCGCTCCTGCATCCGGTCAAAATAGTTATAGGTCTGGGGCGCGGCGATCATGGTGCCGCTCATGCGGACGGGATGGATGGTGATAGAGGCCGAGGGCACCGCCATGCTCACCTTCGCCGATACCGCCAGAGGTGCGCCGATGGAGTGACTGCCCCCCAGCACCAGCGACACTGTGGGCTTTCGCATCCCGGCAATCAGCTCGGCGATGCCCAGTCCCGCCTCGATGTCGCCGCCCACGGTGTTGAGCAGCAGCAGCAAGCCGTCGATCTCCTCCGATTCCTCCAAGGACACCAGCAGGGGCATGACGTGCTCGTATTTGGTGGTTTTGGTGTTGGAGGGTGCCACGATGTGCCCCTCGATCTGCCCCACAATGGTCAGGCAGTGGATGGTGCCGTGGGAGTTGCGGGTGGTGACGCTGCCCATGTCCACGATTTGCTGTTGAAAGCCGCCGGACTGACGGGGCTCCTCGTCCTCCTCGGTCTCGGTGGGTTTGGTCTTGTCTGTCAATGCATCTCCTCCGTTCGACGTTAGGCTTTGCCGTCCGGCGGAAAACTATGCGCTCCCTGCTGATTTTTAGCGGTCGATGCCGGGTGTCCGCCGTGGGCGTTGGCTCCCTTGCACACCGCCGGTGGAAAAACCGGCAGCCGATCAAAAAGGGCGGCAAAAAGCCGGGGGTGAACGCAATCACTCCCGGCTTTTCTTTTGGCCATGGATAGGCAAACGTGCGGTACGTTTGCGGTAGATGCCAAAACAAAGAAATTATTTTTGCATCAAATAGCCTGATTTGACCTAAAAACTGTGAAAATTAAAACCAATCATCTCTGATACTCGAATTCCAGATTGTACATGGAGACCGGCTCCCCGTCGGTGATGCCCATCTCCTCCATGCGGGTGAACAGCCCGGAATCCCGGAGCATTTTATCGAAATACATCCGGCTCTCATAGTCGCCGAAGTTGACGTTGGAGATCAGGCGCTGGAGCCACGGCCCCTCCACGATCCAAGTGCCATCCACGACCTCGATGTGCAGCGGCTCGGTGCTGTCCACCACCGGCGGACGCTCCACATAGTCCGGCTCGTAGACCAGAACCGGCGGCAGAACGCTGAGGCGCTCTGCGACCTTTTTCACCAGCGGAAGCACACCCTGATGGGCGGCGGCGGAGATGGGGAACAGGGTATAGCCCAGCGCCTCCACATGCTCCCGCAGTGCATTCAGCAGGTGATCGTCCTCCATCAGGTCGGTTTTGTTGGCCGCCACCAGCTGAGGGCGGGTGGCCAGCTCGGGGCTGTACTGCTTGAGTTCGGCGTTGATGGCGTCGAAGTCCGCGATGGGGTCCCGTCCCTCGCTGCCGGACACATCCACCACATGCACCAGCAGGCGGCAGCGGTCGATGTGGCGCAAAAAGTCGTGTCCCAGACCCGCGCCCTCGGACGCGCCCTCGATGATACCGGGGATGTCCGCCAAAACGAAGGAGACCCCCTCGTCCACATAGACCACGCCCAGATTGGGGAACAGGGTGGTGAAGTGATAGTCGGCAATTTTGGGCTGTGCCTTGGACACCACGGATAATAGCGTGGATTTGCCCACGTTGGGGAAGCCGATGAGACCCACGTCTGCCAGCAGCTTCAGCTCCAAAATGACATCATGTCCCGCGCCGGGCAGGCCGGCCTTGGCAAAGCGGGGCACCTGACGGGTGGGGGTGGCGAAGTGGCTGTTGCCCCAGCCGCCCTTGCCGCCCTTGCAGAGGATATAGGGCGTTTTGTCCGACATATCTTGGATGATTTCATCGGTTTCCGCGTCCCGCACCAGTGTGCCCCGGGGCACCCGGATGGTCAGCGATTTGCCGCCCTTGCCGGAGCAGCGATTGCCCTGCCCGTCTCCGCCGTTTTCCGCCGCGTACTTGCGCTTATAGCGAAAATCCATCAGGGTGGACAGATTGTCGTCCACCTGCAAGATGACGTCGCCGCCGTTGCCGCCGTCCCCGCCGTCGGGGCCGCCTGCGGCAATATATTTTTCCCGATGAAACGCGACAGCGCCGTTGCCGCCGTTGCCTGCACGCACCGTAATGCGCGCCTTGTCAATAAAAAGTGGCATAGGACCTCCTTGTGTTTTGTGGTTGCCGCCGGGCGGCAAGGGTGGGATGCGCCCACTTTTTGAAAAAAGCGGGGCAAAAACATTGCGTCAAGATCGGCAACGCCGGTGCTGACGACAGTCTGTGTGGAAAGGGGCGCAGCGATGCATACCGCAAAACCCCCGTCTAAATAGGATAAGCTGAGCCTCGAACAAAAGCGTTCGAGGCTCAGCTGTTTTTTAGACTACTTACTGAGCCTCGTAAACACAGACCTGCTTACGATCCTTGCCCAGACGCTCGAAACGAACGACACCGGTAGCGGTGGCGAACAGCGTATCGTCGCTGCCGCGACCAACGCCGACGCCGGGGTGAATATGAGTGCCGCGCTGACGAACCAAAATGTTGCCGGCCAGAACGAACTGACCATCGGCACGCTTGGGTCCTAAACGCTTGGACTCGGAGTCACGACCGTTTCTGGTGGAACCCATTCCCTTTTTATGGGCGAACAGTTGTAAACCAATATGAAGCATGACAGTACCATCCTTTCTGTAAGATGATCGTGGAAAAGGAGGAATCAGTCCTCCAAAACCTCAATATTTTCGGGATATTCCCCGTGCAGCTCGGAAAAGTAGACCATCAGCCCGGTCAGGTAGGCCTGACAGGCGGACTCCGCCGTGGCGGCAAGACCGCCGGGCAGACGAAACGAGAGCTTCGCGTCCTTTTCGCTGATTTTCACGGAGGCGGCAAGCCCCAGCACGTCGTTGATCGTGCATTCCAGCAGCCGGATGGCGCTGGTGATGGCGGCACAGACAATGTCCGCGCCCGCCTCGGCATAGCCGCTGTGACCATGGGAGTCAAAACCGACAATGCGGTCTTTTTCCATACGAAATGTGATTGTGGTCATGGCTTAAAGGGAGATCTTCCCAATTTCAACCTTGGTATAAGGCTGACGATGACCCTGACGTTTCCGATAGCCCTTTTTGGCATTGTACTTGAAGATACGAATCTTCTTGCCCTTGCCGTTCTTCACGGTGGTGGCATCGACGGAGGCACCCGCCACAACGGGAGCGCCAAACTTGGTGTTTTCGCCGTCTAAGACAGCCAGAACGCGGTCAAACGTGACCTTGTCGCCAGCCGCGACCTCCAGCTTTTCGATGTAGATCACGTCGCCCTCTGCGACCTTGTACTGCTTGCCGCCGGTTTCAATAATTGCGTGCATATATTTGCACCTCTCTTCCTAAATTACGGACTCGCTGTCGTGGGTGGAGACCGGTGTCTCACTTCTTACCCATTCAAAGCGGCTTGTCAAGTATAACAGGGAAAGAACAGCTTGTCAATAGGTTTTGCCCGGTATTTCTCCTGATTTTCCCTAAAAATGCGGACAGGGCGCATCGGGGGCAGCCCGCTCCCCTAATGGACAGAGACCTCGGCTGTGACACAGTTTACGTCATACTGCTTGGTATCCGTAAAAATCCGCCAAATAGGCACCAGCGACAGGGGCACGGCGGGGGTGCTTTGCAGCAGATAGCCCGGCTCCATATCCAAAACGACACTGCAAATCGCGCCTGTCTCATCCAGCGACTGCTGAAAGCGAGTCAGGGCGGACAGGGCAGAGAGACAGCCCGTGTCACTCTCCACGCCCCCCTCCGGCAGCTGTCGCCCGGACACGGAGACCAGCACATGGGACACAAGGGTAAAGGTCAGGGTGGCGTTGACCACCGGCTTGTCAGCGAAGTATCGGGTGGCGCAGAGGGTGCCAAAGCCGTCTTGCAAATCCACTGTCAAATCCCCATAGCCGAAGCGGCGGCAGAGCTTGGCACAATATGCCTCCGGCTGCTCTAAGGGCAGAGAGAGGGTGGCATCGAAATCACCGGCCAGCCGAAAGAGGGCGGTGCCGATAGAGCTGGTATACAGGGAGACACCGCCGCCCTGATCTGTATAGGTCACCTCGTCCCCCAGCAGGGCGGCGGCAAGCTCGCCCTCGGCGGCCGTGTCCCGGGTGAGGGTCATCACCCCATGGGGGGTCTCCTTGGGAATCCGGTCGGTGCGCAGCTCGATGCCGTCGCCTTGAAACAGCTGGGAGAGCTGGCTGACCGCCTCTTGATAGGCGCTTCTTTCCGCGGACTGTCGCGACAGGAGGGAGGCCAGTAGAAAGACGTTGACCAGCGCCAGAATCACCAGAATGATATTTTTCAAACGGAAGGTCTCCATGGCGCGGTCTCCTTTCTCGAATGGGGTTTAATCAGCCAGCCAACCGGCGGACAGCTCGGCAGCACCGCTGTCGGGATAGGCGATGGTCAGCTCTGCGCCGGGATAGGCGGCGGCAATCCCCAAGGCCTGAGGCAGCGGCAGCAGCAGAGAGGGCTGCTCGGTGCGGACGTAGCGGCGAAAGCGCACGGTAAAATGGGTGACCATCCCGCCGTCCAAAATGAATTCCGCCGCGCAGGAGCCATCGGTTGCCCGGATTTCGATGCCGTCGATCTGACAGTCGAAGCGCAGGTGGAGCAGTCCCCCCTCCTCGTGTACGCTCTGCAAAAAGAGGGTGGCATCGCCCAGTGCGCCACTGAGCATGGTCTCTGCCAGACTCTCCACACCCAGTATTGCGGTGGTGAGAGTGGGGGTGGTGTCGCCCAGTGCAATGGAGAGATCGCCGGTGTCGCCCTGATAGACCGCCGTGCCATCCGGACGGATGCGGAGGGTGCGTGTCCCCTCGAAAATAACCTCGGTGCCGCCGGATTCCGTATACCGGGACTTGGTGTGGGGGTTAAAGGCCAGCTGGCGCAGCAGGGTGCTCTCGTCTGTCAGTGAGGGGGCGGCGGTCAGTTGATTGCAGACCGGCACCGGGGCGAACAGGGTATAGGGCGAGAGGGTGCCATAGTCCTCGCCCTGCTCAAAGGCAAAGGCCACCGGCTCCGCCCCATAGCTCTCCAGCACGGCGGACAGCGCCGAAACAGAGATCGCCGTGGTGCAGGAGGCGCATGCGCCCGTCCCATCCTGCAAATATAAACGGAGGGCAGTCCCCACCTCTGCCAGCACCAGACGGCGGGCAGAGAGCTTGGCGGTGGAGAAGGCAGTGCCCACAAAGCCCGACAGAATCGGCAGGGGCAGATCGGTGGTAAAGTCATAGTAGATGCTGTTTTTGGACAGCGCGTCCCGAAACGCATCGTCGGAACAGGCGGTGAGGGTGCCGGCGGAGCCCAGCGCCTCCCCCAGCAGGGTGGTCAGGCTGGCCAGAGAGGGATCCGCCGTGGTGGTATAGGTTTTGCCGGTGCGGACATAGCCGTCGTTCACCGCGATGTGCAGCGGGGCGGACAGCAGTGCGGCGGTGGGCAGCGTCACCGGCTGGACGGGATCTGTTCTAAAATTGGAAAAATAGCGCATCCCGGCATCCACCCCCAGATTGGAGAGCTGGGTCTGGGTAAACAGCAGTACCGCAGAGACCGACAGCAGGACGATCATCAGGTTTTGCATCCGATCCCGCAGTGCTTTCTTTTTTTCGTCCATGCCGTCCTCCCCTCCCCTACTTGCGGAATTTGAATAGAAAAATTTCGTCAGCCCGTTTCAAAGGCCGCGTACTCAGCTCTTTTTCCCGGCGGTAACCGGCAGAGAGACCCGGACGGTGGTGCCGGGGCCACTGTGGCCTGTGAGTCCGATGGTGCCGCCGTGGCGCTCCACGATCTCCTTGGCGATGGACAGCCCCAGACCGGTGCCGCCGTATTCCCGGGAGCGCGCCTTATCCACCCGATAGAAGCGATCGAAAATCCGATCCCTGTCCTCGTCGGGGATGCCGATGCCGCTGTCCGCCACCTCTAACCACACGGTTTCGCCCTCTGCGCCGGCAGAGACGTGGATCGCGCCGCCGTCGGGGGTGTATTTGATGGCGTTGCCCAGCACGTTCATCATCACCTGCTCCAAGCGATTGCGGTCGCCGAAGACCAGGGGCAGCTCCCCGTGGTCGCAGGTGAGGCTGTGGCTGTGGTGCTTGGCCTCCAATGCCGTGGCGCGGCACACATTGTCGATGGCATCGCCAAAGGGAAAACGCGCCATATTCATCTCTGTCCGCCCGGAGTCCAGACGGGACAGGGTCAGCAGATCCTGCACGATGTGGGTCATGCGATCCGTCTCGCCGATGATGATGTCCAAAAAGCCATCCACCGTCTCCCGGGGGATGTCCGGCGTGTCCCGGAGGGTCTCGGCATAGCTGCGGACGTTGGTCAGAGGGGTGCGCAGCTCGTGGGACACATTGGCGACAAATTCCTTCCGCCGCTCCTCGTTCCGATGCTGCTCGGTGACATCGTGGAGGACGATCAGCACGCCGCCATTCTCCTCGTCGGAGAAGGGGGCGAGATAGAGCTCCAACGTCCGGTCGCAGACGGTCATCTGCCCCTCTACAAAGTTGGGGCGCTGCAACGCCAGCATCCGGGAAAAGGGGCAGATTTCGCCAAACAGGGTGTCATAGCCGTCCACCTCTTGGTGGAGCATCTCCTTTGCGGCGGGATTGCAGTGAATCAGCCCCCCGTCGTGGTCAAAGGCGACCACCCCGTCGGTCATATGGAGAAACAGGGTGTCCAGCTTGTTGCGCTCGTTTTCGATGGCTGCCAGCGTGTCCTGTAAGACCCCCGCCATGTCGTTGAAGGTGGTGGTCAGGATGCCGATTTCGTCGGTGGACTCCACGGAGATTTGATTGGAGAAATCCCCCGCCGCCACCCGCTCTGCGCCGTCGGTCAGCTTTTCGATGGGACCCACCATGGTTTTGGACAGCAGGAAGGACAGCAGGACGGAGATGAGCAGGCCGATGATCAGCGCCTGCATGATGATCAGAAACAGCTGGGCGTTGAGGTTGTCCACCGTGTCCCGGTTGTCCCGGATGTAGAGGATGAAGGCGTTATCCTCGCCCACAATGGGGATGGCAACGTCCATATAGGAGGCGGTGATGTCACTGCGGTCGCCCACCTCACCATTGCGGGCGGTGAGCAGATTGGGGGTGGCTAAATCCAGATTCGCCGCGCCGTTTTCGTCGGAGCCGGTGATGAATTTGCCGGTTTTGCCATCCAGCACATAGTAGTTCCGGGTGCGGTAGTCGATGCCCAGTCGACCGGAGTTGACCCCCAACAGGTCAGCGATCCGCTCCGCCCCATCCGCCTGCGCCGCCTCGCTGCGGAGGCTTGCCACAAAGTCGGCATTGCCCTCGCCAAAGGTGTCCTGCATCTGCTGATAAAAGCTGTCGATAAAATAGTTGGAGACGCTGGTGGTCAAAAAGGCACCCACCACCGCCATCAGCGAGGTAATCAGCAGCAGCATGATTAAAACCAGCTTCATGTGCAGACTGCGAAACATAGACCCTCACCCTTTCCCGGCTGTTTTCGCCGATTATTTGCCGGCGTTGAAATAGTAGCCCACACCCCGCCTTGTGAGGATGTAGACCGGCGTGGCGGGATTGCGCTCGATTTTCTCCCGCAGACGGCGGACGGTCACGTCCACGGTGCGGGCATCGTCGCCCACATAGTCGTAATTCCAGACCTGCTCCATCAAATCGATCCGGGAGTAGACCTTGTCGGGATGGCTGGCGAGGAAGGTCAGCAGCTCGTATTCCCGCTGGGTCAAATCCAGCGGCTGCCCGTCCCGAAAGACCTGATAGCTGTCTGTATTGATGGTCAAATCGCCAGAGACGGACATGTTGCTCTCCGGCGTTGCCGGGGTCTGCATCACGGTGCGGCGGATGTTGGCGCGCACCCGGGCAATCAGCTCCCGCATGGAGAAGGGCTTGGTGATATAGTCGTCAGCGCCGATCTCTAAGCCCAGCACCTTGTCCGCCTCCTCCTCCCGGGCGGTGAGGATGATGACAGGCACGTTGTCGCCGGACTCCCGCAGGGTGCGGCAGACATCGAAGCCGATCATCTTGGGCAGCATCACATCCAGCAGGATCAGGTCGGGCTTTTCGCTCTGCGCCATGCAAAGCCCCGCCTCGCCGTCGTATGCCTCCGAGGTGTCATAGCCCTCTCGTTGGAGGTTGAAGCGCAGAATATCCACGATGTTTTTCTCGTCTTCCACAATTAAAACCCGCTTGGGATTACCCATGGGAAAAACCACCTTTCAGATACGGGATACGTTGGGATACGTTTTCTTTCTTGTGAACAAGAAAGAAACAAAGAAACTTTATGTTCTGTTATGCTTGGGACTGTGCGCCCGGAACGCCGTGCCTATACAAATGTGTTCACAAAAGTTTTTGGCAGGCTTTTTTCAAAAAGCCGCGTAGCCTGTCCCCCCGTGTAGCCCTTAGCGTGCCAGTAGCAGCTTCGCCTTCAAGAGGGCAGCGACGGTTTTGGCGTCCTCGATTTCGCCTGCCATGACCCGATGCACCGCCTCGTCGAAGGGGATGCGCTCCACGGCCAGAAACTCGTCCTCGTCAGGCTGGGTCTCGCCGAAGGTCAGTCCCCGGGCGAGAAAGAGCCATAGGGTTTCGCCGTAGCAGCCCGGTGAGGCAAAGAGCTTGCCCATGGGCAAAAACTCGTCGGGTACAGCGCCGGTCTCCTCCCGCAGCTCCCGGATGGCGGCAGAGGCGGGATCCTCGCCCGGCTCCAATTTTCCGGCGGGAATCTCCAGCAGAGTGCGCCCGAATACATAGCGGTATTGGGTGACCAGCACCACGTTGTCCCGCCCGTCCAGCGCCAGAATCCCCACGCCGCCGGGATGGTCGGCAACCTCGCGGGTGGCGGTTTTGCCGCTGGGCAGCCGCACCGTGTCCACATGTACATCTAGTATGTGTCCGTGAAAGATCTCCTCACGGCTGAGGAACTGTTCTGTGAAATCCATAAATGCCTCCTGAAAAGTTGCCTAAACTTTGAAATAAAACCGCCGCAGACAAAATTCTTTATAAAATAGCCATATTTGGTGTGGTATACTAAGAGGGTGAGAAAATCGCAGGCAAGTCTCCGCAAGGCGGAGCAGACTGCCATTGCAGTCAGTATAGCACAGGGCTACACAAATTCCAATGGATTTTTTGCGTGGAGGTTGAAACCGACGCGCAGCTGTGGTATACTGACAATCTATCCGCTTGGAGGAGAAAAGAGGCGACGCAGATGGAGAAAAAGGGAATCAAGCTTGCCGCACAAAACCGCAAGGCGTTTCACGACTACTTTGTCGAGGAGCGGTTTGAGGCAGGCATCGAGCTGTTCGGCACCGAGGTCAAGTCCATCCGCGCCGGCACCTTGAATCTGAAGGATGCCTATTGCGGCGTGAAAAACGGCGAGATGTTTGTGGTGGGGATGCACATCTCCCCCTATGAAAAGGGCAACATCTTCAACCGCGACCCTGTGCGGGAGCGTCGACTGCTGCTGCACAAGCGTGAGATCATCCGGCTCTATGCCCTGATGCGGCAGGATGGCTATGCCCTCATTCCGCTGTCCGCCTACTTTAAGGATGCCCGGGTCAAGCTGGAAATCGGCGTGTGTAAGGGCAAGAAAAATTACGACAAGCGTGAGACCCTGGCGCGG
Organism: Oscillospiraceae bacterium; assembly: GCA_036656515.1. Lineage (GTDB taxonomy): Bacteria > Bacillota > Clostridia > Oscillospirales > Oscillospiraceae > Oscillibacter. The sequence continues at coordinate 14,075 of JAVVOA010000032.1, forward strand.
CGGGATGCCGGACGGGAAATGGATCGCGCCATGAAAGAGCGGAATCGGGACTGAGCCCGACACCGCCATATGAAAGGAAGAAACAAGATGGAAAAGAACCCGATTGCAACAATTGATCTGGCAAATGGTGCCAAGATGGTGGCGGAGCTGTACCCGGAAAAAGCGCCCAACACCGTGAACAACTTCATCGCCCTCGCCAACAGCGGCTTTTATGACAACCTGAACTTCCATCGGGTCATTCCCGGTTTTATGATTCAGGGCGGCGACCCCAAGGGCGACGGTACCGGCGGCCCCGGCTATGGCATCCACGGCGAATTCCCCAGCAATGGCTTCACCCAGAACGATTTGCTCCACAATACGGGCACACTGTCCATGGCGCGGGCGGGCGATCCCAACTCTGCCGGCAGTCAGTTTTTCGTGATGGTGGCACCGGCACCCCATCTGGACGGGGACTATGCGGCCTTTGGTCAGGTGTTTGAAAATGCCGAGGCGGCCATCAAGGTGTCCGAGGTCAAGCGCGACTGGAACGACAAGCCCAAGGAAAAGGTGCGGATCAAGAGCATCCGGGTAGAGACCTTTGGTGTGGACTATCCCGCGCCGGAAAAAGTCTAAGGAATGTTATGAGTTGCCGTCTTTGCACGCCTGTCTGGTTCAGGCGGGCGTGCAGAGCCGGAGTTTTCCTCAAAATCCCAGCGATACGGGGGTGTACCGGTTTCGACGGGGGTGTGGAGGCAGGATCAGCGGGCGGTGGCGCCTATCCACCTTAAAATGGGCATCTTTTATAAATTAAAGAACAACAATAATTTAGAACTCGTCGCTGCTTAAGCAGTGACCGTCCGACCCGGAAGGACCGCGAGCCGGGAAGGGCGTCGTTGAGCGGTAAATGTGCGTACGCTAAGCTTTGCGCGTGCCATAAATGATGAAGCTTACCTGACCTGTCGGCGTGGCGGCTTGCCGATGGGGAGGGGAACAGGGGGAGTAAGACCCCCGCAATAACCGCCTGCGCCCGGAGAACGTCCTGTTTAAGTGCTTTCGGACGGGGGTTCAACTCCCCCCACCTCCACCAAAAATAAATTGACAAGTTTTCTGAATGAAGACTTGTCAATTTTTCTTTTATCCATGCGGGTTTGCAAGGATTTATGGGGTTCGACTCCCAGTACAGTCAGGGGGTTGAACCCACACCAAAACAGTAGATTACAAAGTTCTAAGCACGATAGCCACATCAAACCGCCAAAAAGCCTCTACACCGGCGTGGAGCGCATCACCATCGCAGAACTGGCTGACCCGGAATGAGCCAGTTGCCGGGGGTACTTCATGGGGAGGGTCTCCCCTTCTCTGTGATTTTCACCAGCCACTTGGGATTGTCGCCTCCCCGTTGTTGGGATGCGCCCCTCACTTCCCGCTGTTTTTGTATGATGCAGCGGACGGGTATCACGGAATCGGGCTATCCGAAAACTGCTGTTTGCGCAAGAAGAGGCTGCTGCACCATGGTGCAACAGCCTCTTTTTTCTGTAGAATTGGGTGCTTTCCGGTTACGCCGCAGGCACTGCTAAGTCCGTCTCTGCCGGCAAGGCAAAATCGTCCACCGGTACGTCTTCGGCCTCCTCCGTCTCCTCCACTTGGATCTGGAACAC
>JAVVOA010000032.1:15806-21544 GCA_036656515.1 Oscillospiraceae bacterium
CCTGGGTGATTTCCAGCGTCGCACGGAGCTTTTGCCCGATGCAGGTCGCCATACCTCTCTCTTTGTCATAGAGTTTGGCAACCTGTTCTCCGCCCACCGTCACCGTCACCTTATAGGGTGCGGTATAGGTCTGCCCATTGTACTCCAAGGTTTTGCTGTCCAGATACACCGTGTGTCCGCGGCCGATGACCATCATGATGGCACCGATGATCAGCAGGAGTACAACGGCTCCCACGCGAAAGAGAATGGCACGTTTCTTGTTCATTTCTTACCCTCCTCGCGCTGGGCAATCCGCAACAACTGACCGCTCTTGCCCTTGGCTCTGCGTTTTTTCGTCTCGTACATGACCAGCGACACCGTGATGACGGCGTAGGAGACAAACACGCGGAAGTATTCACCAATCATGGAGTCACCGGTGATTTTCGCGCCCGCCGACGGAGCCACAATGAACATCAAATGGAACAGGGTAACACCCAGAAATACGTTGCCGATGGAGGCCTTGTCCACGGAGGCTCCGCCCACCAACAGCGCCGCAATGCAGAACATACCGATTTGAACATGGGAGCTGTAGGTTGCGATGTTGCCCATGTTTTGCAGATAGATGACCATGCCGAAGCCGGCGCAGACCGTGGACATCACCATGGCGATAATGCGGGTGCGCTCCACCTTGATGCCGGCATCCCGCGCCACGTTCATATCCTGTGCCACCGCGCGCATATCCTGACCCAACTTGGTCTTGCGGAACCACATAAGGAACAGGCACAGCAGGCCAATCACGGCAAAGGTCAGCATAGGAATCTTCACGCCGCCAATGTGGATGGCGAACAGGTTGTCCATGCTCTGCCGCATATGCAGCAGACTGACCGTGTTCCGGATGCCATAGCCTCTGGTATTGCGGATGGAGGAGTGGATGATGGGAATGATGGAGCCCATCATATACAGCACCACCAGCTGGTAGATGCCGTTCATAAAGAAGCTGATGATATAGCTGGTGATCATCTCTCTGCCCTTTGCCATGTTCAGCATTTTGCCGCAGAAAATGCCCAGCACAACGGAGAGAGGGATGGAGAGGATCATCGCCAGAATCATACCCGGGATGCCCCAAATCTGCCAGTCCGCCACAAAAATCAAGGCAATTTCGCCGGCCATAGCGCCCAGCGTCATACCAAAGTTCAGTCCCATGCCCGCCATAATGGGAATCAGCAGGCTGAGGATCAAAAAGGTGTTGCGCCCCATGCGGGTGACAATCTCATTGATCAGATAGCCGGGAGAAAAGCCGGAGAGCGGGATGCAGACGGCGCAGATCAAAATGAACATCAGGGGAACCGTGTTGTTTTGCAGCAATTCGCCAAGGCTCTGATTGCCGCCTTCTTTTATTTTTCTACTCATTTCGATCCCTCCGTCTTTCTGGTCAACGCATAGAGAATCATGCCGTTGGAAACAACCTGACGGACAACCTCGCTCATATCCATATGGATCATGGCATTCATAATCGTCGGGGTCATGGTGAGGATACCCTGAAAGAGGAAGGTGCCCACGATGACGTTGGTGATGGATGCTTTATTGACCGAAGCGCCGCCAATCAAAATTGCCGCCACGGCGGGCAGCGCCATAAAGAGGGGCGCCGTATAGAGCTGGATAAAGCCAAAGCCCTGCTGATAGACCAGAATGCCCACAGCACCCAGCCAAGTGGACATGACCACCGACAGCAGTCTTGACTTGTCGACGTTGATGCCCGATGCCTTGGCAAAGGTGGGATTGGAGCCGACAGCCGTCATAGCGGTGCCGGTCTTTGTGTGCAAAAACGCCCAGATCAAAAACGCCAGCAGGGCGAAGAACAGCAGGCTTCCCGTGGGGATGACCAGCTTACCGATCCTGATTTGCAGGAAGTTGGCCAGCACCTTGTCGTAAAATCCCTCTAGGGAGATGGTGGTACGCAGCCCCTTGCCGGACAGACCCCAGACCATGGTGGGGCTGGTATAGGGTAGCATCAGCCACATCATACACATAAAGGAGACGGAGGAGAAGCCCACATAGGTGGCAATCATCATCTCGCCGCCCTTGATCTTGTTCAGCAGCCAGCCATAGCCGCCGCCCAGCAGCAGCGCAAACGGGGTGGAGATGACAATTGCCATCACAAAGCTCATGCCGCCGGTAAACCCGAACTGGATGGACAGCGTTGCCCCCAGCAGGCCGGAGATGATGCCCAGCGGCAGACCGAAGTTCAGTCCACAGCCGGAATGCACCATGGGCACCATCGCCAGCACCATGACCACGTTCCAGCTGAAGCGGTTGATGGTATTGGTGATCTGGGTGGTAAAATCCGCGCCCACGATGGGCGCCATTATGAACAGGAGCATCAGAAAGCCGGTGATAATCATTCTTGGCAGACCGAATTTGTCCACCAATACTTTAAATCTTGTCTTGTTTCCAAGCGTTATGGGTTCGTTTGCTGTTGTTCCCATGCTGCTTTCCTCCTTATTTAACCTGGCTGACCATCAGCATACCGAAGTCTTCCGAAGATTCGGTCGCCGGCAGGATTCCAGCAATTTTACCGCCCGAAACGATGGCGATGCGGTCACAAGTCGTTCGCAATTCCTCCAGCTCGGACGAGATCATCACAACGGTGACGCCACTCTCTCGATTGAACTGCTTGAGGGCATTCAGCACCAGTGCCTTCGCACCTACGTCGATGCCCCGTGTCGGCTCGGATACAAACAAAAACTTGGGTTCCAGCGCAAATGCCTTGGCAAGACAGATCTTCTGCTGATTGCCGCCGGACAGCTCCTTTGCCTTTTGCAGAGAGCCGGTACACTTGATTTGCAGCGCGTCGATATATTTCTGGGTCACCTCGCGGATGGCCTTGCTGTCTCTCCAAGTAAGCAGGCCGCCCAAATATTTCTTCAAGAATTTGTTCTGAATCTGCATGGCGGAGAACGCCACGTTCCACTCCAGCGATTCATCCAGCAGCAGACCCACGCCCCGCCGATCCTCAGACACAAAGGCAAGGGAGGCATCCAGACATTTTCTTGGACTGTTGAGGGCAATGGGCTTGCCGTCAAATTCCACGGAGCCGCCTGCGTCATAAAGACCCATCACGCCGTTGGGAATGCCCAGCTTGCCCTGTCCCGCCAGTCCGCCGATGCCAAAAATTTCGCCCTCTTGAATGTCCAGATTCACGTCGCGCACCGTCTCGCCGGGCATGTCCACCCAAAGATCACGCACCCGCAGAATGGTTTTTGCGTTGGGATCCAGCTTGATATCGGAGCGGCTAGAGGTCTGTACACTTCTGCCCACCATCCATTTGGTGATATCCGGGACATCTGTCTCCTTGGCGGGAACATCCTTGACCACATAGCCGTCCCGCATGATCACGACCTTGTCGCAAACCGACAAAATCTCCTGTAGTCGGTGGGTGATAAAGATGACAGCGATGCCGGCTGCCGCCATGCCCCGGATGGACTTCAGCAGAGACTCGGCCTCCTGCTCGGTGAGAACGGCGGTGGGTTCATCCAGAATCAGCAGCTTCAGGTGACCCTTGCTCAGTTCCCGGGCAATTTCGGTGAATTGCTTGTGTCCCACAGGCATATTGTTGATGGTCATTTCGGGGTCGATCCGAACCCCCATTTTGTCGATGGCCTCTGCGGAGCGGCGTGCCATTTCTTTATAATCAATGGTGTCTAATCTGTCTCCAAAAATTTCCGAAATCACATTTTTCTTCTTTGGCTCACGATTCAGCAGGATGTTTTCATTGGCAGTAAAGCCAGGAATCAAGGAAAACTCTTGGTGCACCATACCGATGCCCATATGCAGTGCGTCGAACGGTGTGGAAAACTGAATTTTCTCACCGTTAATCAGGATATCTCCGCCATAGCCACCCGTCTCCCGAATGACATCCATGCCAAAGAGAAGCTTCATCAGGGTGCTCTTGCCTGCGCCGTTTTCGCCCACAAGCCCCAGAACCTCGCCGGCCTGTAGGGTGAAGTTGATATCCGTTAAAACTTGGTTTCCAAAGAAATCTTTTTTGATATTGCGCATCTCCAACAAGGGAGCAGTGTTATTGATCATAGTTATTCCCCATCCAAAACAACAGGGAGGAGGGGCAAGCCCCTCCCCCCGTGTTCCAAAACTTATTATTCTGATAAGATGTTCGGTGGTTTACTTAACGGTAAAGTACTTCTCGGGGACCTCGACCTTGGTGGCGCCCATGAAGTGACCGGGATTGCCCATGATATAGGTGTCCTGATAGACCAGGAATACGTTGTCGGACTTGACGCCGGTCTCCACGTTGGTATAGCTGGAGCCGTTCCACTCCGCCTTGGGAGAGAACACCTGATATGCCTTGGCGATATCGTCGATGTCGCAGAGCTCGCTCTCGCCCTTGATGACGTTCAGCGCATGCTGCGCCAGACCGGCAGCGGTGGTATAGCCATAGGAGTATGCCCAGGTGCCGAAGTGATCAGCGCCGCCCTTTTCCACGATGGTGGACTCAACCTTGGCCAAAATCTTCTCAAAGTCGCCGGCCTCGGCGGTCAGATCGATGCCCAGAGCGCCGGGATAGCCCATCAGCGGGGAGGGCAGGTCAGCTTCGATGAAGTAGCCGCCGTATTCCATCAGCTGCTTGAGCAGGGGCTCGGTATGTGCGTCGTTGGTGCAGAAATAGGCAGCGTTCTTGCCGTATTTGTCCACCCACTCGGGAACCTTCTCCAGAATGTATGCCTGTGCGCCGGCGACGCCAACGTCAGACGTGGGGTCGGGAGCGGTTTCCAGCACGAACTTCATGCCAAATTCCTTGCAGGCTTCCTTCATAACGGCAACACGGCGGCTCATGGTCTCATATGCCATGTGGCGGGGGAAGGAGATGTGAACGAAGGTGTCGCAGCCCAGCTCATGGGCGGTGCGGATGATCAGATAGCCACGGGCGACGAAGTCGTTGTTGCAGACCAAGTCAGCGGCACTGCCGATCTCAGGCAGATCCTCGTGGGACTCGCCGGCGATGCAGAGGATGTCAGGATGGGTTTCCTTGATCTTACGGAAGGCCTCGGTGGTGCCGGGGACGGCCTGGTTGACGATGATGGCCTTCATCAGAGGGTCATCGGACAGGTTCACGATGTTCTGAATGGTGGTTTCCAGTTCCTCGGTGAAGTTGTCGGGATAGATGGCAAGCTGTACCACATCCTCGCCGTACTTCGCCTGGAATGCCTCGGCTCCGCGTCTGTCATCCTCGGACTGAGAGACAGAACCGGTGACGATGCCGATATGGGTGTCTGCGGGGAAGCCGTTGTCGGTGACCGCGGCATCGGGTGCCGGGGTCTCGGGTGCGGGGGCGGGGGCTGCGCCACAGGCGACAAGCGCCAGAAGCATGGTAGTTGCGAGCAAGATACTGAGTAACTTTTTCATACGAACCTCCAAAATCTCATTTTGCAGAAACAATTGGGATTCCTTTATTGTAGCATATGACTAAGTTTTGTCAACAAAAATCTCGTCTTCTTAGAAACTAGCAGTTGTCGTGAGACTCACTTTGACCTCAAACGCGAGGCAGGTGGTATCGTTCCCAGCGGGAAAGATCGTGTGAAAGGCTGCCCCGCAGGATCATTGGGCGCGCAGTCCCCCGGTGTCCGCCCGCCGGAGACAGCTTGCAGCGCAAGGCGCGAAAAAAAGGAAAAGAACAGTCCGAAGACTGTTCTTTTCCTTTTTTTGGTCCGAGTGACTAGATTCGAACTAGCGGCCTCTTGAAC
>JAVVOA010000033.1:0-266 GCA_036656515.1 Oscillospiraceae bacterium
CTTCGCCGAAATCGGTGAAGAAGACGGCGAGCTGCCGTTTTAACCTTGCGCACACTGCGCAAATTCTAAAAGGAGGAAACTTCCATGTCTATGGATCGTGATAGTCGTGACCGCGACAGCAGACCCGGCCGTCCCATGAACCGCAAGCGCCGCAAGGTGTGCCAGTTCTGTGTGGACAAGTGCGAGTCGATTGATTATAAGGATGCAGTCAAACTGCGTCGCTTTATCTCCGAGCGCGCCAAGATTCTGCCCCGCAGAACCACCGG
>JAVVOA010000033.1:276-11583 GCA_036656515.1 Oscillospiraceae bacterium
TCAGATTGCCCTGCTGCCCTTCGTCACCGACTAAACAGCAACCAAAAGCGCCTCGACCAATCGGTCGGGGCGCTTTTTTCGTCGAGAGCACGCAGGCGTAGGCAGGATACGGAGATACGCCAACTTTTTGAAAAAAGTTGGACAAAAACTTTAATGATCAAATCATGTTGGGCTTTCCCTTTGCACGAGACTAACAAATATTGGAATAACGACGCCAGTAGGGTCGGATGGTATCCGACCCTACGTCAATTTTCCAAACAGCTATCGTCTATGGCAAATTTGACAAAACAGAGGGGCGGATAGTATCCGCCCCTCTGTCCGTTTCCCAATCAATGGTGTAGCCCTGTCTGAACTCTCATCAAAGCTTTTTGCGCAGCTTTTTCTCGAAAAAGCGCGTACTGAACCCCCGCGCGTACTCAGCCCCGCCCGGCTATCTCAGCTTGCCCCGGATTTTGGCCTTGACCTCTGGTGAGAGGAGCTTGGCGGCGGCGCGATAGGGCAGGGAGGGTGGCTTTAAAAACTCCCGGCGCACCTGCTCGAAGGGCTCCAACGCATAGGCGGCGAAGAAGGCGGCGCGCTCCGGCGGCATAGGTGTGGGCGATGCCAGCCGTGGGTTTCCGGCGATGGCGCGCTCGATGGTGTATGGTTTTTTGGCGATAGGCAGCTGATCGAAGATGTGGCTGCCCCGTGCCGTGTTGACCAGCAGCAGTCCGATGCCCCGTGACTGCTCCTCCGGCAGCTCATCGTCCCGCAGCCCCCAGAAATCCCCCAGCGTGAAATCGCCGGGTCGATTGAGTGAGGCGTAGGGGCAGCGATGGCAGGAGGGTCGCAGGAACAGTGCCCGACCGAAGCCCCGCCCGTATTCCGTCTGCATCAGGGGATGGGAGTCCACCGCGCCGCCCTCGAACAGGGTGGTAAAATGACTGTTTTTCCAGCCATTCACCTTGTTGCGAAAGCGAACAGTCTGTAGCTTTTTGCCGCTGTTTTTTTCGATGGACTGCACCATGTCCGCCCATACGCCGGGCGAGGGCACGCCGTGGCAGACCAAGTCGCAGGTCAGCAGCTTGTCCGGATGACAGCCCAAGTAGTGATATAGCCCGTCCACCTGACAGGGTGTGCCGGCAAAGAGGACACTGCGTCCGCTGTCGGTGAGCTTTTTGATCTGACGATAGGTGTCTCCGATTTCACTCTGTACATATTTTGCGCCCCGGAGATAGCGCAGCTCCTCTTTTTTCCAGCAGGCGATGTGTCGCACCCGCATCCCGGCACCGATGGCAGCGCCGAATACCACGCCGCCATCCTCCAATACATAGTCCGCCAGCAGGGAGAAAATGCCGCCGGAGGTGGAGTCCTTCCGCACCGTCTCGTCCCGATTCCAGGCGGCAAATACCGCCGGAAGCCGTCCCTGCTCGGGTGCCGGCTGCAAAATCGGGCAGATCTCCGTGCAGTGTCCGCACTGTATGCAGAGACTGTGATCCACCACCGGCACCAAAAAGCCCTCTCGATCGGGCTGCATGGCAATGGCGTTTTTGGGACAGCCGTTGGCGCAGGCGGCACAGCCGGTGCAGGCATTTTTCGCCGCCAGATGGGGCAGCACTTGGGGCTGGGCAGAGGACTCCCCCGCCGTCTCCTGCCCCATCAGGGCATCCTGCAAAAAGGTCAGCGAGCGCTGGCGCTCGATCTCCAACCGGGCATTCACCCCGTCATAGTCGATGGGTGCCAGCAGGTCTGCCGTGTCGCCCTTGCCGATGATGCGGTGGGTCAGTCCCAGCGTGGTCAGCAGATTATAGGTGCGGGATTGCTCCGGTGCCGCCAGCTCCATGGGCGCCACCGCCGTGAAGAAGGGCTTGCCGAATTGGACGGAAAACACCGTGCCGTGGAAGGAGTTGGTGCAGACATAGGTGGCGTTTTGGAACAGACCCAAAAACTCTGCCGGGCCGGCATCCAGCACGCACTTTGCCTTGGGCACCAGCTTTTGCCGGATGCCGCAGAGCTGTATCACCGGCAGGCCGGTTTTTTCCGCCAGCGCCCGGACATAGGGCAGCAGTGCCCCGGGCTTGCTGATGCAATAGCAGAGGATATAGCCGCCGGAGAGGGACGGCTCCTCCGCCATGGTGCGCCAGTCCTCCCGCCGCAGCAGCAGGGTGGGATCCAGCACCACCGTGGCCTGCCGCTCTGTCGCCTCCTCCACGATACGCTGTCCCTGCCGCTCCCGCACGGAGATGGCGGTATAGGACTTGAGATAGCCAGCCAGCTCCTCCTCCATGGCGGTGGGCAGCCGGGGGATGCCGAAGGACGGCGCATAGGAGATTTTTCGTCCCTCGGTAAAGGCGGCAAAGTAGACCGGATCGAATTTTCCGTCTGGGAAAATCTTGGGATTCCAAATCTGATCGCTGCCGGACAGATAGACGTCATAGGGCAGCTCCGCGTTTTGCAGAGCATCGAAGCTCTCATACTGTCGGGCGGCGACGGGCAGGAAGCGGCGGGCAAAATCCTCAAACCGATCATAGCGGGTTTTCAGCGCCCCGTAGTGCAATGCCGTGTGCGCGTCGGACAGCAGTGCGCCGGGGGTGGTGGGCTTGTGGAGCAGGGCGTTGTCCTGATTCACATAGTAGTTCAGGATTTCGCAGTCGCTGCCCAGATTCGCCACCGCCCGCGCCGTGGCGCAGGCCTGCAAAACCGCGCCATAGTGGTGGATGTGGTAAAAGGTAATCAGTCCAGTTTTCAAGGGAGGTTCTCCTTTCGCGGGGGGGATACGCCCGCTTTTTGAAAAAAGCGGGGCAAAAACTTTGGGTCATTCTGCTTAGGGGGTGCATTGCGACGATGCAGAGGTTGGGATACGCAAGCTTTTTGAAAAAAGCTTGGCAAAAACTTTGGGTCACGGTGCGACAGCGCAGAAGCGTGGCTGCCCCGCCTTTTTGAAAAAGCGGGGCAGTCCGTCAAACATGAGAGGCTCGCCCCTATTCGGTCATAATCTTCAGGATGGTGCGGTCGGTCTCCCGCATCCCCTCTCGCGCCAAGACACCCACATTGGTGATGGTGCTATCCACCCCCTCGGCCAAGATGCCGTCTCCGCCGTGGAAGCCGTCGTGGTGGAGCGCCATGCGATAGCCCAGAATGCCCGCGTCCACCGCCTCGGCAATTTTTGCCGCGCAGGAGGGCTTTGCCCCGTCGCAGATGGTGCCGGACAGGATGGCCACCGCATTGACGATGGTCTGGGAGATGGTGGCGACGTCTGCGCCGCAGAGATAGGCGATGCCCGCCCCCGCGCCCACGCCCGCGCTGACCGCGCCGCAATAGGCGGAGAGCACGCCGATGCCCGCCTTTTGGTGTACCGTGACCAGTGCCGACACCGCCAGCGCCCGATAGAGCTGCTCTTGGGTGGCACCCAGATGCTTTGCATAGCGGATCACCGGCAGAGAGGCGGTCAGCCCCTGATTGCCGGAGCCGGAGAGGATCACCACCGGCAGCTCGCAGCCGCTCATGCGGGCATCTGACCCGGCGGCGGCATAGGCCCGTGCCTCGATCTTGATGTCTCCGCCATAGTCCGCCAGCAGGGTAGAGCCGATATTCGCGCCCCAATCCCCCCGCAAGCCCTCCTCCGCGATGGCGGAGTTGCAGGCGATCTGGGGATCCAGCAGCGGTGCCAGCAGGGCGGTATCCACTGTATCCGCAAAGTGGAGAATCTCTGCCACGGTGAGGTGGCTCTTGTCAGGGGACGCACCGTCAGTGCTGTCCTCCATGGAGTTTTCAAACAGTACCGTATCATTTTTGACAATCTGTACAATATTGGCGTGATGGTCAACGATGTGTACCATCGCCGTGTCGCCCCCGGCCTTGCCCGTCAGTCGAATGTCCAGCATCCGCGCCTCCTCTGGGCAGGCCACATGCATGGGCGTCTCCGCCAGATAGGCGGCAATGGCGGGATATTCCGATGCCGCCACTTGGGTGATGACCTGTAGCTCCCGGTGGGGATCCCCCGCCACGATGCCCACGGCAATCGCCGCCTGCAAGCCCTTTAAGCCGCCGGTGTTGGGCACAATCACGCTTTTTACGTTTTTCAGGATGTTGCCGGAGACCTCTGCCATAATTTCCGTGGGTCTTGCGCCCAGTGTCTCCCGCAGTTTGGCGGCGCAATAGGCGATGGCAATGGGCTCGGTGCAGCCGGTGGCAGGTTTGAGTTCATCCTTCAGAATTGCCAGATACATGGTTTGTGTACAGTCCGATTCCATAGATATCCCTCCATTATTTGGTTTGTCCTTTATCTTATGCAGACGCTCTCGCGTCCAAGGAACCCCATGCTCATGCCAGCGTCAAATCGTCGTCCGCCACCCAAGTGGACACCAAAACCGTCTCAAATTCCGTCTCGGTACGGCGGAGAATCACCCGCTCCAGCCCGGCATTGATCACCAGCCGACGGCACATGGCGCAGGAGGTGGCATCCCCCAACAGCGCGCCGGTGGCGGCATCCCGCCCCACCAGATAGAGGGTGCCCCCCACAACATCCCGCCGGGCGGCGGAGATGATGGCGTTTGCCTCGGCATGGACACTGCGGCACAGCTCATAGCGCTCCCCCCGGGGCACCTGCATTTTCTCCCGGGAGCAAAAGCCCAAATCCACGCAGTTTTTCCTGCCCCGGGGCGCGCCGTTATAGCCGGTGGCAATGATTTCGTCGTTTTTCACAATGATGGCGCCATAGACCCGGCGCAGGCAGGTCGCCCGCTCCAACACCGTCTCGGCAATGTCCAGATAGTAGTTTTCCTTACTCAGTCGCGCCATGGTTGTCCCCTCCCGATTCTTGCTGTTTTGTCATCAATATCATAGCACACAGCCGCGCCGTATGCAATCAAAATTGCAGTTTCCACCAAGGGACAGGGGGGATTTCCGGAATTTTGCTGTGCAAAAAATCACAATGTGCCCCCCTCTGTCCCCCCCTGCCTCCGGGGGAGGAAAGCTGTGGGCAGCACAGCAAAATTTAATTTGCAAGCAGGCTGATTTTCTGCTATGATTTGATGGAATAAAAGTATTTTTACAAAGGAGATCCTTTCCTATGTTCAACAACCCCATGAACAGCCATCTGCATCCCAACGCCTTTATGCTGCACAACGGCATCCATCTGGTGGAGCGGGGGCAGGACTATGCCGTCACCGAGCTGGAAATCACCGAAAACAGCTACAACCCCTATGGCATCGTCCACGGTGGCGCATACTACACCATGGCGGACTGTGCCGCCGGTCACGCCGCCCGGTCGGACGGACGGCGCTATGTCACCCAAGGCAGCAATCTGCATTTTCTCCGCAGTGCCGACAGCGGCACCCTCCGCGCCACCGCCCGGGTCTACCATCGGGGCAGAAAAACCTGTCTGTTAAAGCTGGAGATTCGGGACGAGACCGACGAGCTGCTGGTGACCGGCGACTTCACCTTCTTCTGTCTGGACAACTGAGGGGAGACCGCCGGCAAACGCCTTGTTTTGCCCTCTGCAAAGCGGGCAATGCTTGAAAGCCGGCCTTCCTATGTCTGTAAAAAGAGCCAATGCCGCACCGATACGATCGGCGCGGCATTGGCTCTTTTTTGAGGGGGGTTTGGGGAAAAATCATGCATTTTTCAAAAACAGAGGCAATCTGTTGTTTGACGTTATTTGTGGTCGATCTCGTGCATATAGCGGATCAGCTCCACCACCTTGTGGGAATAGCCGATTTCGTTATCATACCACGCCACCACCTTGACGAAGGTATCCGTCAGTGCGATGCCGGCATTGGCATCGAAGATGGAGGTGCGGGAGTCGCCCATAAAGTCACTGGACACCACGGCGTCCTCGGTATAGCCCAGAATGCCCTTCAGCTCGCCCTCGGATGCGGTCTTCATGGCGGCGCAGATGGCGGCATAGGTGGTGGGTTTTTCCAGATTGACGGTGAGATCCACCACAGAGACATCCAGAGTGGGGACACGCATGGACATGCCGGTCAATTTGCCGGCAAGCTGGGGGATGACCTTGCCCACGGCCTTTGCCGCGCCGGTGGTAGAGGGGATGATGTTGCCGCCCGCCGCTCTGCCGCCGCGCCAGTCCTTGCGAGAGGGGCCGTCCACAGTCTTCTGGGTGGCGGTCATGGCGTGTACGGTGGTCATCAGACCGTTGGCGATGCCAAAGTTCTCATGGAGCACCTTGGCGACGGGGGCGAGGCAGTTGGTGGTGCAGGAGGCATTGGACACAAAGAGCATATCCTTGGTGTACTGCTTGTGGTTCACGCCCATGACGAACATGGGGGTGTCGTCCTTGGAGGGGGCGGACATGATGACCCGCTTGGCACCGGCCTCCAGATGTCCCTTTGCCGTCTCCTTGGTCAAAAACAGACCCGTGGACTCGATGACATATTCCGCGTGGAGACTGCCCCAAGGAATCTGGGCGGGATTGGTATAGCCATAGACCATGATCTGCTGTCCGTTGACGGTGATGGAGTTGTCATCATAGGTGATGTCCCCCCTAAACTGTCCGTGGGAGGTGTCGTAGCGCAGCATATAAGCCATATAATCCGGCGTCATGCCGGGGTCGTTGACGCCCACAAAATCCACGCCGCCCTGTTCCAGACCTGCGCGGAGAACCAGCCGTCCAATCCGGCCAAAGCCGTTGATACCCACTTGAATACCCATAAAATCAGAAACCCCTTTCTATCTTACCCGCCCGGGAACTTGCCCGAGGGGTCACCGTCCGCCCAGAGGACGTCCGGTAAAAAACGATTGCGTAAACGATTACTTAACTAGATTGTAACACGCTCTTTTTCACATTGCAATTGTGTGAACTGTAAAAATTATTCCTTATTATTAGGCGTTTCATACAAAAAGGCAAAAATAACTTTTTGGCATTTTTCCAAAGACGCTTGACGCTCCCCCGAATATGCTCTATAATGGCAAGGAAAACAAGGGTATTACGCAAAAAACGGTTTGTTGCGCAAGAGGTGTTTGGAATGAAAGTAACAATTAGCGATGTGGCCAAGCTGGCGGGGGTTTCCACCGCCACCGTATCCCACACCATCAACCATACCCGCTATGTCTCCGCCGAGACCTGTGAGCGCGTCCACGAGGCAATCGGTCAGCTGGGCTATACGCCGGATGCCTCGGCGCGGAGCTTTCGCACGGGCAAGCGCAAGACCATCGGCTTTATTGTCCCCGATATCTCCAATAAATTCTTTGCCACTCTGGTGGAGTCGGTGGAGCAATATCTCTCCGCCCGGGACTATCATCTGATTATCGCCAACACCAAGGAGGATATGGAGCGGGAGGAGACCAGCATCCGCCTCCTGTCCGCCGGATTGGTGGACGGGCTGTTGATCGCCAGCACCATGGATGACTTCCATCGGTTCGACACCCTGATTCCCGCCGGCTTTCCCGTGGTGCTGGTGGATCGGGTGTTTGACATCAAGAAATACCCCTCGGTCTCGGTCTCCAATTTCCAGCCCATCTATCGCAGTGTCTGCCGTCTGGCGGCAAACGGCGATCGCCGGGTGGGCTTTATCGGCGGGCCGGAGCGGCTGAGCACCACCCAAGAGCGGCGCTCCGCCTATTTGCAGGCGGTGGCGGACTGTGGGCTGGCGGACGAGCCGGCGCTGGTGCAATACGGCGATTTTGGCGAGGGCAGCACCCTCCGCTGTCTGGACGCGCTGTTGCAACAGCACTGCGACGGGCTGATCGTCACCAACGGGCTGATGGCGACCGAGGCGATCATGTATCTGCAAAAAAAAGGCATCCCCCTGGGGCGGGACATCAGTCTGGTCAGCTTTGTGGACTATAACTCCAGCTTTTACGAGCTGTATGCCAGTTCCATGGACAGCATCGTCCAGCCCGTGGAGCAATTGGGCTTTTCTGCCGGGGAGCAGATTTTAAAGCGCATCGAGGAGGCGGACTGTCCCGCCGTGGCAGAGGTGCTGTCCAGCAGCTATCACCCCCACAACTCCCCCCAGTCGGTGCACCATTCCCAGCGATAAACAGCAGGGCAAAAAGCGGGGCGCACGCCCTGTTTTTTGTTGGCTTTTCAGAATTGCTTCGGCAAACACAGGAAAAATGAGGAAGAAAGCTATGGGATATCTCAGCGCAGTGCTGTCGGCGGTGCTCATCTCCGTCACACTGGTCATCAACGGCGAGCTGTCCGCCGTCCACGGGGTCTGGCTGTCCACGGTGCTGATTCATGTGACGGGATTCTGTCTGATTTCGGCGGTGGTCGCCCTCCGCCGGGCACGGCTGTTCACCCGCCTGCCATGGACGGCGTATCTGGGCGGTGCCATCGGCGTTGCCACTGTGGTCTTCAACAACTTCGCCTATGGTCGCATCAGTGTGTCCTCCATTTTGGCGCTGGGCCTGCTGGGACAGACCCTGACCGCTCTGGGCATCGACCGCTTGGGTCTGTTTGGGATGCCCGTCAAAAAAATGACGGCGGGGGCGGTGCTGGGGCTGGTCTTCACCTGCGGCGGCATTTGGGTGCTCCTCTCCGGGGATGCCTTTGTGCTTTTGCCCGTGCTGCTCTCCCTGCTCACCGGGGCGACCATCGTCTTGGGGCGCAGCTTCAACGCCCGCTTGGGACAGCAGGCGGGGATCGTGGTCAGCACATGGTGGAACTATGCCGTGGGGCTGGTGCTGTCTCTGCTCCTGCTGGCAATCAATCACTTTGCCGGTGGGGGTGCCGTCCCCTCCGGGGGCGATGCCCCTCTCTGGATCTATACCGGTGGGCTGATCGGCGTGCTGTTTGTGGCGCTGTCCAGCTTTGCCGCGCCCAAGATGCCGGTCTTCCGCATGACGCTGATCCTCTTTGTGGGGCAGGTGTTCACCGGCATCGTGCTGGACGCCCTGCTTTCTGGCAGCTTTTCCCTCCGCAATCTGGCGGGGGGCGGTCTGGTGCTGGTGGGGCTCTCTGCCAATCTGCTGCTGGACAGACCCGGGACACCGCAGGCTCCCGGGGAATAGGATACGCAAAAAACAGGCGGTCTTCTCACAGAGAGAAGGCCGCCTGTCTTTTCGTTATTTTTTTGGTCTATAGATTTGATAGCTGTTTTTGCCGCTGTGCTTCACCTCATACATCGCCTCGTCCGACTTGCGGAAGAGACCGCGGAAGCTGCGATCCCCCGGGCCGACCATGACGATGCCAAAGCTGGCGGTCACATGAACCTGCAAGGCCATCCCCGTGGAGATCTCTTGAATTTGACAGGAGATCTCCTGAATTTTCTTCACCACATTCTCCACATTGCCCACATCGGAAAACCAGATGGCAAATTCGTCGCCGCCCAGCCGTCCCAGCAAATCCTCCTTGCGACAGGACTTTGCCACCGCCGTTGCCACCTGATGCAGCAGCTTGTCCCCGGTCAGATGTCCATAGGTGTCGTTCACCTGCTTGAAGTTGTCCAAGTCGAACTCCACAAAGGCGCAGAGCCCCCGGTTGTGGTCAGCCAAGACATTTTCCACCATCTCCTCATAGGTGGCGCGGTTGTACAGCCCGGTGATGCCGTCATACTCCGCCTTTTCCCGCAGGGCGAGGGTGCGCTTGGTCTTCTTATCCACATCGTCCATTTTACCCACGATACGGGTGACCTTGCCCGTGCCATCCTGCACGGATTTGAAATACGCCTCGTGCCAGTGGTAGCCGGTGCCCTCAAAATCCGCCTGAAACAGCAGCTCATCCTCGCCGCCCGTCTTGCTATAGGTGTCCATCGCCGCCAAAATCTCCTGTCGAAACCGGGGGTGGACAGCAGAGCTTCGCATCAGATTTTCATGATAGTTGACAAGGGTATGTACCGTACGGCGACCATCCTCCTCCGTCTCGGAATAGATGAAGCAATCTGTCGCCGGGGTGTACTCGAAGATGCGGGAGCGGCTCTCCGTCAGCAAGATCTTATAGATTTTCTCCTGCTGGCGGATGCGGCGCTCCGACTCCTTGTATTGCTGCCCGCCCTCCCGGGAGAAAATCAGCGCCGCCAAGGTCTGATAGAGCTGCTTCGGCGCGATGGGCTTGTCCAGATGGGCATCCAGCCCGGCCGACAGAGACTCCTGCACGTCGCTGTCAAAGACGTTTGCCGTCATGGCGAGGATGGGGATGGTCTTGGCATCCCCCCGGGTCTGGGCGCGGATTTGCCGGGTCGCCGTCAACCCGTCCATCACCGGCATCCGGATATCCATCAAAATGGCGCTGTATGTCCCCCGGGCGCTGGCTGTGAATTTCTCCACAGCCTCCTGCCCGTTCACCGCCAGATCCACAGCAAAGCCCTTCTTTTTCAGCAGGCGCGCCGCAATCTCCGCGTTGATGGGATGATCCTCCACCAGCAGCGCCCGCCTGCCGGAAAAGTCGAAGAAGTCCGGTAAAATCTGGGCAGTCTCCTCCACAGCACCCGCCTGCACCATTTGAAGGGGCAGCTCCAAGGTGACGGTGGTACCCCGATCCACCCGGCTGTCCACCGCGATGGTGCCCTGCATGGCGTCCACGATCTTCTTGACGATGGTCAGACCCAGCCCTGCGCCGCCATAGTCGTCCGTGGCGGTGCGCTCTTGGGTAAAGGGCAAAAACAGCTTGTCCAAAAACTCCCGGCTCATACCGATGCCCGTATCCCGGACCTCAAAGTGCATCCGGCTATAGGCGGCTGTCTCCTCCACGATGCGGATGGTAAAGGCAATCTCGCCGCCCACCGGCGTAAATTTGGTGGCATTGGTCAGCAGGTTGACAAAGACCTGTAAAATCCGCACCTTGTCCACCAGCGCCGTCTTGCCTATCGCACAGCCGATCTCCACCAGAAAGCGAATATTTTTCGCCACCATGCCGGGCTTGACAATGGTCTCCAGCTGCTCCACAAAGTCGTGGAGCGCCAGCGGTGCCTCGTGCAGCCGGAACTTGCCCGCCTCAATGCGGGACACATCCAAAATATCGTTTAAAAGGGACAGGAGATATTCGCTGGCATATTGGATTTTGTCCAGATACTCCCCGGCGGCGATGGGCAGCAACGGCTCCTCCAGCGCCAGACCCGCCAGACCGATGACGGCATTCATGGGGGTGCGCAGCTCGTGGCTCATCCGGGAGAGGAAGTCCTCCTTGGCGCGATTGGCACTCCTTGCCTCCTCCAACGCCTTCAGCAGTACCTCTCTCTGCCGCTGGCTCTCCAGCACCTGCCCGGTGATATCTCTGCGGGTCATGATCAGATCGCCGTCCCCATTCATGCGGGAGAAGGTCAGCCGCTTGTGGGCGACCCCGCCGTTCTCTGTCAAAATGCGCAGGATGATGGAATAGCTGTCATTCGTTTCCAGCTGACGGCTCACCTCGTCCAGAGCCAGCTGCTT
>JAVVOA010000033.1:11682-21466 GCA_036656515.1 Oscillospiraceae bacterium
TACCGCCCGCCTCCGATCCTCGCGATGGAGGGCAGTGGCGATTCTGTGGCGACACTCCTCGTCATAGTTGCCGCCGGTACTGACGGTGTGCCCGTCCGCCTTTTTGCTGGGAAACAGGGCATAGTTGTGATCCCCTGCCCGGATGTACATGAGATAGTCATAGTCCAGCGTCACCACCGAGTCGATGACCTCCCGCGCCACATGCTTTTCATGGATGTCCCAGGTGTTATAAAAGGCCACAACCTCTGAGGTATCCGGCTTTTTCAGCAGCTTCACCCGCAGATGCAGCCAGCGGACGGTGTCGTCCTCCATCCGGGCACGATACTCCATCTCCTGCTCCGTCACGCCGTTTTCATAGTCTGCCAGCAGCTTGGACGGGCAGAATTTCGCCCCATAGCTGGCTCGCTCTCCGCTGTCTACAAGAAACTCGTCGGCGTGCCGCAAGAACAGGGCATCGCTCATGGGCGCATTGACAGGCAGCTGGCTGACTCTGCCCTCGCCCCGGCTGTATTCGATGCACTTGGTGGTCAGATTGACGCGGCAGGAGCTGACCAGCCCCACGCCCAGCGCCCGGGTAAAGTCCAGCTCCTCCCGATAGCGGCTCTCGACCTTGCGGCTCTCGGTGATGTCCACCGCCTTGCCCACAATGCGATGGACTTTGCCATTCTCGTCCGACAGACTGGCATAGGTCAGCCGATACCAGCGATAGCTGTGTCCTCTGAATTCGCCCCGGAATTCCAAGCTGCCCTCCATGGAACAGGTCGCATCGGTCATCTGCAACAGCAGCAGCCGGTCGTCGGGATGCACCATGTGGGCGCGCAGTACAAACCTGCGAAATTGGGGGATGGTGCGATTGGCGCGCCCGCCCGCCCTATCCACATAGTTGACCTGTATGCAATCTGTCCCGGTGTAGTAGTCAAAGGTCAGGGTGTCGGAGTCCGCAAGTAAAATCTGTGCCAGCTGATCCCGATAGAGCAGCTGTTGCTCCGCCCGTTTTTCCGCATCCACATTGGTGATGCTGGCGATGCTGCGCACGATCTCCCCCGTCTTTTCCCGCACATCCGTCCGTGCCACACGGCACCAGACCGCAGTGCCGTCCCACTTTTCCAGCTGGCAGACAGCCGCCTCGTCTGTCGATGCAAACACCGTGTCGCAGAGCGTGAAGGGATCCTGCCGGCTGATTTGAAACGCCTCATACCCCTCAGAGGCCGTAAACGCCTTTGTCCTGAAATCCCATTCCAGCACCACCGCGCCGGCGCTTTCCGAAATCAGGCGATAGCGCTCCTGCTTCTCCTGCATCCGTCTCTCGTTTTCCAGCTGCTGGGTGATGTCGTTAAAGGCGATGCACAGCAGCGTCCCCTGGGATCCGCCGCCCAAATGCCGGACAATGGTGTCCAAATACAGCAGCCGCCCATCCTTATGGTAGCGGCGCAGCACCAGTCGGACAGCCTTTCCGGTGCTGATCGCCTCTCGACACGCCGCCTTGGCCTGTCCCACATCCTCGGCAAAGGTGTGCACCCAGATATCCCGGGAGTCCGCCGTCAGCGTCTCCGGCGTATAGCCCAGCAGGCTGTAGTAGCCGTCGTTGGCACGGAGGATCTCTATATAGTCCTCGTTGTACTCATACAGCCCAAAGCCGCCGAACATCCCCTCCATCAGCCGATTGATCAGCCGATTTCCGCCCAGCACAGCGTCAAAATCCTCTCCGGAGAACAGCAGCTCCTCCGAGGTCTCCACCCCCAGATGCGTCTCCTCGATATAGTCCTCAAACCCCTCCATCGCCATGGGCTTGGCCACGCAGAAGCCCTGGATGAGATCACAGCCCACACTGCGCAAAAAGGCAAGCTGCTCCTTTGTCTCCACCCCCTCGGCAATCACGGGCAGATTCAGCCACTTTGCCATACGCAGCACCGAAATCAGCACCGTGCCCACCCGGCCGCCGCTCTCAAAGCCGTCCAGAAACTTCATGTCGATTTTCAGGATGTCCACCGGCAGATCCTTCAGCGTGTTCAGGGAGGAATAGCCGCTTCCAAAGTCATCCATCAGCACGGAAAAGCCCGCCGCTTGCAGCTTTCGGGTGGTCTGCATCAACTGGGCGGGGTCGGCGGCATAGGCAGTCTCGGTGATTTCAAGCTTAAACAGTGCCGGCTCCACCCCATATTTTTCCGTCAGCTCCACAATCTCGCGAAACAGATCCGGGCTGTACAGGCTCATGCGGGAGGCATTGACAGAGATGGGCAGGGGCGCAAGTCCCCGCTCCCTCCTCTGCTTTAAATAGCGGCAGGCCTCCTCCCACACATAGTGATCCAGCTCGGAGATGAAGCCGCTTTTTTCAAACAGCGGAATAAACTCACCGGGCGAAATCGTCCCCTTCCGGGGATGCGTCCAGCGCACCAGCGCCTCTGCACTGACCGTGCGGTCGGCGGACAGACTGTAGATCGGCTGCAAAAAAACTTGAAACTGGCGGGTGGCAAGGGCCTCTGCCATCTCGCCGCGAATCTCCTGCTCCCGCAGCATGGTCTGGCGCATGGTGTCGTTATACAGCGCATAGTGCCGCTTGTATTTCCCCTTGATGGTCTGCAATGCCAAATTGGCACGGTCACACATCTGATCCACCGGGATGTCCGGATCGTCGATCTCATAGATGCCAAAGGCCACAGTCACCGTATAGGGGATGTCCAGTTTTCCCATCAGCTCGCCGGTCTGCACCAAAAACAGCGGCGCATCCAGATATTTGGCAGGCAGACAGATGGCAAAATGATCTGCCTCCAACCGCCCATAGGTTCCGATGGTCGTCAATTTCTTTTGAAAGTTCTCTGCCAGTTGCCTGAGGATGCGGTCGCCGACCTCCTTGCCAAACAGCTCGTTAATCAGCTTAAACCGCTCGATGTTCCAGCGTAGCAGCACAAATTTGCGGGAGGGATTTTTTTGCAGCAGCTCCGCCGTCATGCGATAAAAGGCCTCTTTGTTATAGATACCGGTCAGCGGATCGTGATTGGCGCGATAGTCCAGCTCCATCAGCATTTTTTCAGAGAGATATCGCTCCAACTTTCGCTGGCGCACCACATTGCGCACCCGCTGAAAAATAACCTCTGGCACAAAGGGCTTCACCACAAAATCGGTGGCGCCGTGTTGGAGGGCACGCACCTCGTTCTGCGGCTCATCCAGCGCCGTCATCATCACCACCGGAATGGTCTCCAGTCGCGGATCGCGCTTCATTTCCTCCAGCACAGCAAAGCCATCTGCCAGAGGCAGGGCGACATCCAGCAGGACGGCAAAAATCTCCTCCGTCTTTTCCCGCAGCAGAGTCAGCGCCCGCACCCCGTCCTCGACCTCTATCAGCTCATACTCCTCAGAAAAAATCTCCGCGAGGATGGTTCGATTTTCAATGGAATTCTCTGCAATCAGAAGGGTTTCCCGACCTGCCATTTTACACTCTCCTCACAAGCGACCTATGTGTAGCCATCTTTGCTGTTGCATCTGCGGCGACAGTCTCCCATGGCGATTGTCTCTCCCACAGCGGTGTCCCATGGTGTCCGTTTCTTTTCCCGGACATTTGCATGGTGACTCCGATTATATAAACCAGTATACGGCATTTCCCTCTTTTTTGCAAATAAATTTCCACCGAAATCTGGAAATTCCGCTGTCCCTTTTCCCCCTGCACACCCCGCCCCGCCCGCCTTCCGACAATCCCAAACAGGGAGGGCGATCGCCCGCTGGAAAGGTTCTTCATAAAAGCGCGCCGCCCGCACTCTGACAGACTGCGGGCGGCGTTTGGGTGATGCAATTTTACCTTCCCGCTACAGGCGAAATTTCTCCGCCATCCGCTTTAAAAACACCGCCATCTGCTCCCGGGTGCAATAGCTTTTATACTGCTTGCGCCCGGCGCTGTCGCCGGTGAGAATGCCGTTTGTCTCCGCCCACAGCCGCGCCTCTTGGGACCAGTCCCCCGGCTCGCGGTCGGCAAGCCCCTCCAAATAGGCATCCGCCATACGGTTGAATTGTGCTTGGGTCATCTCCCCACTCTCCTCCTCATAGTCCGGACGCCACGCGCCGGTGACCAGCGCCGCCGCCCGCACTCTCCGCTGTACCTCGCCGCCATTGGCGTCGCTTGCCGCCCCGGTGTTGCCCTCGATGGTCACAAGAGAGCCGTCGCCCCGGATCTCCTCCACCAGACCGACGTGTTCCGTCTTGCCCCGCCTGCCGGAAAAATCGAACAGCGCCACGTCCCCCGGTCGATAGCCCTCCGTCTGCCACTGTCGATTGTCCTTCGCCCATGTGGCAAGGGCGGTACAGCTTGCCGTCCGCAGCAGGGACAGCTCGGCGCAGTTCGCGCACCACTGGATAAATGTCATACACCACGGATAGGATGTGCCGGACACCTCCCGCCCATAGTACCAATTGTTATAGAGCACCCGATTGCTGTCTGCGGGGATCTCCCGCACGCCGATTTGTCCGGCGGCAATTTGCAGGAGCTCCTGTGCCTTTGCCATCGCTCTTTCCCCCCTCGAAAATACGCTGTCTCAGCGTCTGTCCTCGGCGGCGATGGCGTCGCTGATTTTTTGGCTCTGGGTGCCAAAATAAAACGCGATCACCACCGAGAAAATCGTCATAAACTCCTGACCGGACACCATGCCCGCCACCGTGAGATAGCCGAACACCGCCGTCAAACTCAGCGTCACCAGCGATTTGACCGATAGCAGCTGTGCCAGTCTCGTCTTCAGGATTTCTTTCATTGTATGCGCCTCCCCTCTCCTTGCCCCGACCGCTCTCAATCGCAGTCCTGTCGAAAGGCGGCATCATAGACGATGCCGCCCGCCGTATTTTCCGCCTTTGCCTTGTTATAGTAAAAGGCCGCCGACGTGCCGTATGCCCCCCACGCCGAGGTGATCATGGGTGCCAGCCACGCCAGACTGCCGTCATAGCCCGCCGCCACAGCCTCCCGCGCCAGCGCAAAGCCCTGCCAAGTGGTCAGCAGCACGATGCCTGTCTCAAGCAGCAGCAGCCACTTGGAAAATCCCAGCTTTTTCATAGCCCTCACCCCAGCTGTGTCAGCACCCACGTCACGCAGGCGGACACCAGCACCAGCAAAATCTTTTCTGTCACAGCCTCCCAGCGGCGGAGGGGGCGCTGCTCCACCGAATCCAGCTTCTCCCCCAGCCTGTCCACCGTCTCTCGGATGTATTGCTGCTCCTTCACCATGACCTCCACCGAGGTCGTCAGTCGATGCAAAATCTCCTGTCCCTGTTCCAGTTTTTCGATGCGGCGGGTGTTGTCCCGGGATCGCTCCTCCGTCAGCCGAAGGATTGTCTCATCCATCTGCCCCCTCCTCTCTCTGTTTTTAGACCGATAGCTCCAAGGATCTCCATGTGTGCCCCGCCGCCTCCACAGATGCCCATGTCAGCCCCCGTGCCTCGCATTCCAGCCAAGTGAGAAAGCGGAAATAGAATTCCGTCTCCAGATGGCAGGGCATGATATCCAAAATAATCTGCTCGATCTGTTCAATCTCCGGCGGCACACCGGACACCTCGGGAAAAATCACCCGGATGTGTCCCCGCTCCGGGCGCTCCTGGGCGAGGGCATGGATGCCACAGCCGGTGATGGCATGGTTGATGTCATCCAGCGTAAAGCTGTCCCCGTCGATTTGATTCAGCGCCGCGATCGCCTCTCGACGGCGCGCCGTGGTGGTGGCTGCGGGGCGGCGGGCAAACAGCGCCTCTCGGCGGGAGAGTCCCTCCTCCTCCGCCGTGGCCGTCAGACTCTCCCGCTCCACCCGATCCAGCGCCCCACCACTCCTGTCCAGCTCTGCGCCCAGACTGCCCAGCTCCGCACCGTGGAGGGTGCCCGCCCCCCGGGCATAGATACCCAGCGGTGCCAGCAGATCCTGTAAATAGCTCTCATATCCCATGGGTTACCCTCCCATGGCGGTCAGCGTCAGGGTGCCCAGCTGGGGCAGTACCGTGGCGTTTGCCGCCAAATCTGACGCAGGTGCGGTCAGCCGATAGTTCGCCACCCCCGCCGCGTCATAGAGCAGACGATTCAGCTCCGCCAGCAGCACCGGCTTGCCCAATCGCTTCCCCGTGAAATACACCCCCAGTGCCGCCGTGACCGCGTCCTTGGCCTCCTGCAAGCTGTACCCCTCCGCCACCGACAGAGCCACCGTCACCGGCACCTTCACCACCGTGGGTGCCAGCACCTGCACATCCACCGCGATCTCCCGCTTCTTCTGCAAAACCGTCCGGATGCTGTCCAGCAATGCCTGTCCGGGCAGTCCCGCCGCCGTGGCGACACAGACATCCACCGTGCCCACCCCCCGGGCGCGTCCCACAGCCACCGCCGCCGCCACCTCGGGAAAGCCCATGGCGACCTGCTCATAAAAGGCGGCATTTGCGCCGTTGGGCAATCGGTGATAGCTGTCCTCCACCCGGCTCCGCAGGCTCTCATCGCTCTCCGCATCACAGCCGCCTGTAAAGGCGGCGGGATTGGTACAGCGCAAAATGCCCGCGGGCAGGGCGGCAAGCAGTGTGATGGTGCCCGCCGCCGCATTGCCGGACAGTCCCGCCGAAAGACAGGTGGCGGGCACCTCCACCGTCAGTGCGCCCACGGCAAGGCTGGCCTCCCCATCGGTCTCAAAGCGCACATCCTCCGCCGTCAGACAGACGGTGCCCTTGGGAATCACCAGTGGGGCCGTGGCGGCGGTATCCACGGCAAACCGCATCACGCCCACGGCCTTTGTGGCAGCCGACCGCTTCAGCCCCCGCATGGCGGCGTGGCGTTCCAGATAGATGCCCTGTGCCGTCTGGGGAAAGCTCTGGTTCAGCACCCAGTCCCCCTGTACAGCCAGCGCCTGCAACTCCGCCGCCACCGCATACAGCCGCACAGACAGCTCGCAGGCATCGTCGGGCGTAAACCCCGCCCGCGCCGCAAAGCCGTCCAGCAGTCTTTGATAAATTTCTTCGATTTTGACCATGCTTCTCCCTCCTTATCGCGCCGTCACAGAGACGGACAGCGTCTCCCCGCCCCGCCGCAGGAAAACCCGCACACCGCCGTCGCCGGACAGCTCCACCGCCTCCACCGACAGGTTTTTTTCATCTGCCAATGCCTCTGCCACCGCCTGTTCGGCGGCGCTCTGCCGCCGGGAGCCGGGTTCTCTCCCCAGCAGATACAGCCGGCTGCCCAACTCGGGCAAAAAGGGCAGAGCGCCCCGCCGCGCCGTCAGCTTCAACAGCACCCGCTGGAGCAGCGCCTCGTCCCCCGATACCCGGGTCAGTCCGCCGATGCCGTCCGCCGTATAGTCGCCGTCTTGCAGTTTAAGCGCCACCTGCGCCACCTCCCTCCACCGGTTTACTGCATGCCTTAAAAGGAATGCCATTGATGAGCAAATCCCCATCAATTTCCACCCTGCCGTCACGCCGCAGATAAATCGAAGCACCGCCGGTGGAAAAAAGATAGAGCTCCCCGGGCTTCAATCCCGCCAGCGCCTTCTTTTGCTCCACCCCCGCGATGCATTGCTCCTCGCCGCCGGTGCCGCCCCGGATCACCAATACCGTCTCCCCCGTCTGGGGTTGCCAGAGGATGCCCCCCGGCGAAAACACAGGCAGCTCCCGCAGCTCACCTCGGGTCAATGCACCCACACTGCCGCCGCCGATGGTGGTCACGCCCAGATCCGCCCCCGCCTGTTCCTCCTGCCGATTGGCAGTCAATTGCTTGGAAAGCCACATGATGGATTCCCCCCTTCTCAACTCTTGCCCAGCGTCAGCGATGTGGTCTCCCCCGCGCCGCTGCCGCTCCACACGGTCTCACAGACCTGATAGTCGCCGGACAGCTCTCTCCGCCGGATTGCCACCCGCTCCCCCGGAAACACCGGTGGTGCGCCCTGCAAGGTCAGCTCCGCCTGTACCTGTTCCAGCCGGGACTGGGCAATCTGATAGTCCCCCGTATAGCGGAGGGAATTTCGCCTGCTCTGTCCGGGCACATAGATCACCCGGCGACACAGCCCGCCCCGGTGACAGAATTCCTCATTTTTGACCGTCAGCGTGGTGTGGCGCAATTTGTCCTGCACCACCACCTCCGACAAAACGCCGTATCGCTTCTCCCGGGTGCGCAAAAACAGCAGCGGCACCTTGTCTGTCAGCAGAAACCGCTCGCCGTCGCCCCCCTTTGTCAGCAAAAGCGTCCCCTCCCGGGTAAAGCGGGGGGAAAAGCCGCCATAGTCGGCGGTAAACCCAGCCAGCGCCTTCCATTGACTGCTGCCGGAGGTGACGTCATAGACCCCCGCCAGCGCCGTGCTCGCCCCACAGCGGATGCCATAGGGCTCCACATGCTGGTGCAGAATCTCCGCCGTGGTGGCGCGCTGATAGGAGACGGCGGCGGACTCGTTGTCCAGCAGCAGCGCCGCCAGACCCCGCCCGGTCACCTCCAACAGACAGCCATTCCCGTCTTGGGTCACCGTGTATTCGTCCACCACGCCAAAAAACTGGGTCCTCCCGCCGGACACCGCCCGAAAGCGATAGAGCTTCGGCAGCACAGCCTCCCATTTTTTGTCATACAGACAGGTGACGGAAAAGCTGTCGCAGGGCACGCCGCCGGTATAGGTCAGCGTCCACGACAGCAGCGTGGGCATGGGATACACCCCGCCGCCATAGGCAATCAATTCTCCCGTCATCGGATTCTCACCCGATTTCCCCCATAGATGAGATTGGGATTTTTAATCTGGGGATTGCGGTCGATGAGCATCTGCAACGACACCCCGTATTTCCGGGCAATGCTCCACAGCGTCTCCCCTCTCACCACCGTGTGATAGACCGCCTGGGGTTCCTTTTGATCCGCCGGCGTCTCCCCCGGCGTCGGCAGAGGTTCCACTGCGGCGGCGGCCTCCCGGTTCTCCCAAAACTCAAAGCGATATTGCACATAGTCGGGGCGGGGCTTCTGGGTCAGCTCCAGCGACACAAAATAGGCACTTGCCGTCATCCACACCGGATGGGTCAGCAGTCCCGGACCGTCCCGATAAAACACCACCGCCAGCTTGCGAAACTCGTCATAGGCACCCTCGCCCACAAATTCCCCCGCCCCCTGCATCACCCGATAGGACAGCCCCATATCCTGCATACAGTAGCGCCCGAAGGGCACCTTGTGTACCGCCACCTTCCGCTGATAGCGGATGCTGTAGCTGGCGGGATTGTGGGGCCAGCAATAGTCCTTATAGCGCATGGGTGTCAGCATCATGCACCTCACTCCTCTCAATATAATGTCCACTGAACAAATGCACTTTGCGAAGCGCATTTGCCAAACGAGCAAAAATGCTCTTTTGGATTGCAAAACAGGACTGTTTTGCAACTTCAGATGCATTGATGACTGTCTGCTTGCATGTGCGGACACACGCCGCCCATCCAAGGTGCAAGCTTTTTGAGCAAATTTGCTCAAAAAGCTTGCACCCGAACAAAGCGAAAACAGCTGGAAGCAATGGATGCACCTGTGTTTTCGCTTTGTTCAGCAGACATCAATATAGAAAAAAGCCGCCGTCATAGCGTCTTGCATCCTGTTCAAACTGGCGGGACACCGTCCGGGGCGCGTCCGGCTCTGCCTCTGTCCGATTGCCTGTCCCCGGCAGCTCCAACCCCCCGCTCTCCCCGGGGGACAGCCGCTCCGTCGATTGCTTGTCTCTCCCGCCGTCCCGCCGATTTTCCGCCAGCCGGACAGACCCGCTCTCTGGCAAGGTCTCCCCGCCTTCTGCCAGCAGTGCCCGGCGCAGCTGGGCGCTCCGCCGCAATAGAGCCTCCTGCAT
>JAVVOA010000034.1:0-20736 GCA_036656515.1 Oscillospiraceae bacterium
TCCGCGGGAAAGGAGGCAGTCTTCTTTTCCGCGGAGCGCGTTTCAAATCAATTGGTCACGCTGCAAGCCGAAGCTGACCGCAATGGCGGTGTCAATCTGCTCCATCGCCTCGTCGTCCACCTTGCCCATTTTTTCCCGCAGCCGCCGCTTATCCAGCGTGCGAACCTGCTCTAATAGGACGACCGAGTTGCGACTCAGTCCCGAGCGGGCGGCGGAAAGCTCGATATGGGTGGGCAGCTTTGCCTTCCCCGTCTGGGAGGTGATTGCCGCCGCAATGACCGTGGGACTGTACCGGTTGCCGGTGTCGTTTTGCACGATCAGCACCGGGCGAACGCCGCCCTGCTCGCTGCCGACCACCGGGCTGAGATCGGCGTAAAAAATATCGCCGCGCTTTACGCTTGTATCCACAAAGTTCACACTCCGCCGAAAGAAGTACCCATCGCCGCTCCTCGCGGTGAGGCCACTCTCATTCTCCCACGCAATTGCGGAATTTATACTTTGGCTGACTTCTAAATTCCGGCATTTCCATGCCCACGGCATTCTATGCCTTGGCGGGGAGGGCGGTGCGTGCTGCGGTCGGCTTACAGCAGCAGCTGCAAATTGCGGTCAACCACCTTGCCGTTTTCCAGATAGACCCGGGGCACCCGCTTGGAGACGGCGCACAGCAACTCATAGGAGATCGTCCCCACCTGCTTTGCCATCTGATTGACGGGATTGTGCTCGCCAAAGATCTCCACCTCGTCGCCGGTTTGAACGCCGGGCAAATTGGTGAGATCGATCATGCACATATCCATGCAGACTCTGCCGCGGATGGGTGCCTTGCCGTCCTTGGTCAAGACCTCCCATGTGTTGGAGTTGGCGCGGAAAAAGCCGTCTGCATAGCCGATGGGCAGCACGCCCACCCGGGTGGTGCCGGGGGTGAAGTAAGTGCGCCCATAGCTGATGGAGGTGTCCCCCTCGAAGGTCTTGATGGGTCCCACGGCGGTTTTCAGGGTCATCACGGGCTTTAAGCCCAAATCCTCGGACAGCTTCTCCGTACCGTACAGCACCACGCCGGGGCGACACATATCCCATGCATACTCCGGGTGATAGGCCACCGCGCCGCTGTTGGCACAGTGGTGGATGCGGAATTTCATATCTGCCTTGGTCTCGATTTCATTGACCATATGGACAAAGCGGTCATACTGCACCTTGGTAAAGTCCAGCGATTTTGGGTTCTCCGGCTCGTCTGAGACACAGAAGTGCATGAAAATGCCCTCCCAGTCCAGATTTGGCAGCTTGACCGCCTTGAGGATCTCCTCTAAGCTACGGTCAAAATGCGCCTCGTCGCACTGGAAGCCCAAGCGCCCCATGCCGGTATCCAATTTCAGATGTACCCGCAGGGTCTTGCCATAGGCGGAGGCCTCTCTGGAATACGCCTCGGCCATCTCCAAGGACGGCACATCCTGGGTGATGTCGTTGTCGATCAAGACGGTGGTCATATCCGCCGGGGTATAGCCCAGCATCAGCACAGGCATATGGATGCCGTTGTGCCGCAGTTCCTCTGCCTCCTCCACGTTGGAGACCGCCAGATAGTCTGCGCCCAGCTGCTCTAATTTGCGTCCCACCCGCACTGCGCCGTGTCCATAGGAGTCCGCCTTGACCACGCCCAAAAATTTTGCCTTCGGTCCCGCCTGCTCCCGCAGTTTGTGATAGTTATACGCCAAATTGTCTAAATTAATTTCTGCCCAAGTCCGTTTCAGTATTTTTTCCATGAGTATCCACCTTCCATTTATCGTTTGTAGTGCCGGAAAGGATGCGCCGTTATGCAACCGGCGCAGTGGTCATATCTTCCGTTATTGTAGCACCAAAGTCAAATTTCGTAAACTCCACCTGAAAAATTATTTCCTCTGCCACGGCGGTCTCCCCATGGACGGGTGCGCCGTCCGCCAGCCCCAGCCAGATGGTGTCCACAATTTTGCCGCCGTCCGCCCCCGTGGTGTCGAAGGTCAGCCGCAGGCAGGGGATGTCGCCCCACGTCTCCCGGCTCTCCGCAAGCAGCCAGCCCTCCCCCAGCGTCCCCATCAGTCGGGGCAGACAATCCGCCGGCGACAGGCCGTTGATGGTTCCGGCAGAGAGCACCGCGTCGTCATAGGCCAACTGCAAGCTGTCCCCCTCCACGGTGGCGGTCACCCCCGCCAGATTCTCCGGTTCCAGCACCTCTATCGTGGAGCTCCCCGCCCTGTCATAGGCGCAGTGCAGTCGATAGTCCCGCACCTCGTCGTCCCAAGTACAGCTGACCACCGCCTCCATCTCGCAGGTCTGTAAGGTTTCGTACCGCGTCCGCAGCTCCGGCGCGGCCTCCGTCTTGCCGCAGCCCCAGAGCAGCCACGGCAACAGTAGCATTTGTGCGCAGAAAATCCACTTGCGCACAGTTTTTCCCCCTTATGCATCGGTTTATGTTCAGCAGGAACGCTGACAGGATAGGCAGGAAAGCGGACGCGCTCAGTCCGTCAGCTCCCGAAACGCCGCCGGCAATCGCCCGATCACGTCCATGGGTGTCATGCCATAGGCGGTCAGCGCTGCCTGCGCCAGATCGCCGGCACGTCCGTGGAGCCAGACCGCCAGCGCCGCCGCCGAGCCGGGCTCCATCCCCTGTGCCAACAGGGATACCAGCACCCCGGCAAGCACGTCGCCGCTGCCGCCCTTCGCCAGTCCGGAGCCGCCGGTGGTGTTGAGAAACACCCGACCGTCCGGTGTCGCCACGATGGTGTTGTGCCCCTTGCGCACCAAAATGCAGCCGTGCTCCTTGGCAAAGTCCCGGGCAGAGGCCAGTCGGTTTTCGTCCGATGCCTCTCCCGTCAATCGGGCAAATTCACCGTCGTGAGGGGTCAAAATCGTCACCCGCCCCCGGCGCTTGTCTAGGCTATCTATATGACCCGCCAGCGCATTTATGCCGTCGGCATCCAGCACCAGCGGCTGGGGGAGGGTCTCCACCAGTGTCCGCGCCAGCTGGGCGGTCTCCTGCCCACCTCCCAGTCCCGGTCCCAGCAGTACCGCGTCGCAGGCCGCCGCTTTTTCCGTGATTTTCTGTAAAGCTCTTTCGCTTAACATGCCCTCTGCGTCCGGCAAAGGATAGGGCATCTCCTCCATGCACTTCCCCGCCGCGATCTGATAGATGGACGCGGGCACGCCCAAGCTGACCAGTCCACAGCCGGAGCGGGTCGCCGCCCGTGCCGCCAGCACCGGCGCGCCGGTATAGCCCACACTGCCCGCCCAAATCTCCACCTTGCCGAAGTCCCCCTTGTGCCCGTCCGGCTTCCGCAGAGGCAGCAGCTGCCCCGCCGTCTCCCGGTCGATGGTCTGGGCGGCAAAGCGCTCCTTTTTCACCAAATCGGTGGGCAGTCCGATGTCCCAGACCGTCAGCTCGCCGGTGTGGATGCCGCCCTTGCCCCCGAAGTGTCCCGGCTTGGGCATGGTGAAGGTCACCGTCTTGTCCGCCACGACGGCACAGCCCAGCACCCGACCGCTGTCCGCGTCGATGCCGCTGGGGATGTCGGCGGAGATGACACAGCCCTCTGCCTCGTTGATCCGGGCGATCGCCGTGGTGCGGACAGGGTCTGTGATGGGGCGATCCAGACCCACCCCGAAGATCGCGTCGATGATGACTTGGCTGGCGCGGAGCCAATTGCCCATGGCAAAGGACTCCGGGTGATAGATCTCCAGCGACAAGCCGTATTCGGACAGGCGCGCCGCCATGGTCTTGGCATCCGCCGTCATCTTATCATAGTCGCCCAAAAGGAATACCCGCACCCGCAGTCCCGCCACATGGAGCAGCCGCGCCGCCGCGATGCCGTCTCCCCCGTTGTTGCCGGTGCCGCACAGGATGGTTGCGCTGCATTTGCGGGGCTTATCCGGCAGGGCGGACAGCGCCACCTCCGCCAGTCCCCGGGCCGCCGCCTCCATCAGGTCGATGGACGGGATGCCCCGCTCCTCAATGGCAATGCGATCCAGTCGCCGCATTTGCTCTGCTGTGGCTAAAAACATCAGGCTCACTCCTCCTTGCTTTTGATCGCCGCATATCCGCCGCTCTCGGGGAAATTCCCCCTGCGCAGGGCAGGGCGTTTCCCTCTGTATCTGTTTTTGATTCTACCATATCTGTCGATTGTTGTCTAACGGCAATTGGGGGTAATTTCGAAGGAAAGCCGCAACTTGCCCTTGCAAGTCCCGCCGATTTATGATATACATAGTAGTTGCAAAGAGCAATGAACGGGAAAATAGCGAGTTCGCACCGAGCAGAGAGGATTGACCGTCGGCTGAAAGCCAATCCGCGGTGTGTCGTTTGGTTCGCCCGGGAGCCGTTCTGGAGACAGAGCCGGAGACCCTCCGTTATCAGGGACAGAAGTGCGCGTCCTCTGGGGCGCGAATTTGGGTGGTACCACGGAAGTGAGATCTTTCGTCCCAATTTTGGGATGAGGGGTCTTTTTTTATATCCAAAACCCAACACCATTTTAAATAAGGAGCATCAACTATGAAGGAACAATTGGAAGCCATTCGGAAAAGCGCGCTGGATGCCATCGAAGCCACCGCCGCCGCCGGGGAGCTAGAGGCACTGCGCGTCCAATATCTGGGCAAAAAGGGGGAACTCACCGCCGTCCTAAAGCAGATGGGCAAGCTCTCTGCCGAGGAGCGCCCCGTCATCGGACAGCTGGCAAACGAAGTCCGCGCCGCCGTGGAGAACGCCATCGAGGCGCAGTCTCTTGAGCTGGAACGGCACGCCCTCGCCGCAAGACTGACGCAGGAGACCCTGGATGTGACCATCCCCGGCGCGGCGGTCAAGGTGGGGCACAAGCACCCCATGTATATGGTGCTGGATGAGATCAAGGACATTTTCATCGGCATGGGCTTCGAGATTTTAGACGGCCCGGAAATCGAGCAGGCGGACTATAACTTCACCAAGCTCAACGCCCCGGAGGGACATCCCTCCCGGGATTGGTCGGACACCTTTTATCTCACCGAGGACAGCGGTGTCCTCCTCCGCTCCCAGACCTCTCCCATGCAGATTCGTGCCATGGAGACCCGTCCCCTGCCCATCCGGGTCATCGTCCCCGGACGGGTGTATCGCAAGGACGAGGTGGATGCCACCCACTCCCCCATGTTCCATCAGATCGAGGGCTTGGTGGTGGACAAGGGCATCACCATGGCGGATTTGAAGGGCACCCTGAACACCGTCATCCGCGCCCTCTATGGCGAGAATACCGTCACCCGGTTCCGCCCCCACCACTTCCCCTTCACCGAGCCCTCCTGCGAGATGGACATCCAGTGCCACGAGTGCGGCGGCAAGGGCTGCCGGGTCTGCAAGGGCGAGGGCTGGATCGAGGTGCTGGGTGCCGGCATGGTGCATCCCAAGGTTTTAACCGGCTGTGGCATCGACATCGACACCTATTCCGGCTGGGCGTTCGGCATGGGTCTGGAGCGTCTGGCTCTCCGCCGCTTCAACATCAGCGATATGCGGCTGATTTTCGAGAACGACGTGCGTTTCCTCGCCCAGTTCTAAAATGCATACCGAGGCTTGCCCCACAGGGGACAGGGCTCCCTCCCGCGCGACGCAGCGCGAAAAACTCCGGCAGAACTTTTTGAAACGAGGAGAACGAGTATGATATTATCCAGAAATTGGTTGAATGAATTTGTGGACGGCGTGGATGTCGCCACCATCGGCGATCGGGACTTTTCCGAGGCAATGACCCTCTCCGGCTCCAAGGTAGAGACCTTTGAGGACGTGGGGGCTGAGATTTTAAACGTGGTGGTCGGTCGGGTGCTGTCCATGAAAAAGCACGAGAATTCCGACCATATGTTCATCTGTCAGGTGGATGTGGGCGGCGGCATCACCACCCAGATCGTCACCGGCGCGCAAAATGTACACGAGGGGGATCTTGTCCCCGTGGCCAAGGATGGCTCCACCCTGCCCGGCGGCGTGAAAATCACGGCGGGGGAACTGCGGGGCGAAGCCTCTGCCGGCATGCTGTGCTCTCTCAAGGAGCTGGGCATGACCCTCCACGACTTCCCCTATGCCATCGAGGACGGCATTTGGATTTTGCAGGAGGACGATGCCCAGCCCGGCGACGATATCCGCGCCATCTTGGGCGCAAACGACCATGTGGTGGAGTTTGAAATCACCCCCAACCGCCCGGACTGCCTGTCCGTCATCGGTCTGGCGCGGGAGACCGCCGCCACCTTCGGCAAGGAACTGCGGCTCCACACCCCGGAAATTGCGGGTTGCGGCGGCTCCATCGCCGAGCTGGTGGACATCGAGATCGAGGATACCGATCTCTGCCCCCGATACACCGCCCGGATGGTGAAAAATGTCAAAATTGCCCCGTCGCCCCGGTGGATGCGGGAGCGTCTGCGGAACTCCGGTGTCCGCCCCATCAACAACATCGTGGACATCACCAACTATGTGATGCTGGAATACGGTCAGCCCATGCACGCCTTTGATTTCTCCTGCGTGAAGGGCAACAAAATCATCGTTCGCCGCGCCCGGAAGGGCGAGGTCATCCAGACCTTGGACGGCAACGATCGGAAGCTGACGGAAAGTATGCTCTGCATCTGCGACGAAAGCCGTCCCGTCTGCGTGGCGGGTGTCATGGGCGGCGCAAACTCCGAAATCGTGGGCGACACCGCCCAAGTGCTCTTTGAATCCGCCAACTTCAACGGCACCTCCGTTCGGCGCACCGCTCTGGCGCTGGGGATGCGCACCGATGCCTCCTCCCGCTATGAGAAGGGTCTGGATCCCATGAACACCATGAAGGCCGTACAGCGTGCCTGCGAGCTGGTGGAGCTGCTGGGCGTGGGCGAGGTGGTGGATGGCGTGATGGATGTCATCGGACAGGACAGCTATCCCACCACGGTGCAGCTGGAGCCGGCAAAGATCAACGCCCTGCTGGGCACCGACGTGTCCGAGGCGGACATGCGCCGGATCCTCCTCTCTCTGGGCTTCCAGCTGGACGGGGACACCATTGTTGTCCCCTCTTGGCGGGGCGACGTGGAGCACTACTCCGACATTGCGGAGGAGATTGCCCGGTACTACGGCTATAACAACATCCCCACCACCCTGATGCGGGGCGAGACCGTCCGGGGCGGCTATTCCCCCATCCAGCAGACCGAGCGTCAGGTGGGCGAGCTGTGCCGCACCTTGGGCTATGATGAGATCATCACCTATTCCTTCATCAGCCCCACCTATTACGACAAAATCAATCTGGCTGGCGACTCCCCCCTGCGCACCTCCATGCGGATTTTGAATCCTCTGGGAGAGGACACCTCCATCATGCGCACCACCATCCTGCCCTCTCTGCTGGAAATCTTGGCGCGGAACTATAATTTCCGAAACAAGAGCGCACGGCTCTATGAGCTGGGCAAGGTCTATTTTGCCAAAAACGACGGCACCGGCATGGCAAAGGAGCCCAAGGTGCTGTCTCTGGGCGGCTATGGCGACGGCATGGATTTCTTCCGCTTAAAGGGCGCGGTAGAGACTTTGCTGACCTCTCTGCGCTGTGCCGCCCCCACCTTCGAGGCCGTCAGCGACAACCCCTCCTACCATCCGGGACGCTGTGCCCGGGTACTGGTGGGCGGACGGGAAATCGGCGTGCTGGG
Organism: Oscillospiraceae bacterium; assembly: GCA_036656515.1. GTDB lineage: Bacteria > Bacillota > Clostridia > Oscillospirales > Oscillospiraceae > Oscillibacter. The sequence continues at coordinate 7,630 of JAVVOA010000034.1, forward strand.
GCAGATTCATCCCGCCGTGGGGGCAAACTATGGCGTGGACGTGGATCTATACGCCGCCGAGCTGCAATTTGACCCGCTGTTTGCCGTCTGTGGTGCCACACCCACCTATACCCCCCTGCCCAAATACCCCTCCGTCACCCGGGACATCGCCGTGGTCTGCCAATCGTCTGTCTCCGTGGGCGCATTGACCGACTGCATCCGCCGGGGTGCCAAGGGCTTGCTGAAGGACGTGGCGCTGTTCGACATCTACACCGGCAAGGGCATCGCCGAGAACTGCAAGAGCGTGGCCTTTAACCTGACCCTCCGGGCCGATGACCGCAATCTCACCGCCGCCGAGGCGGACGAGGATGTCCAGAGCATTCTGGCTCTGCTGGACAAGGAGTTGGGCGCACATCTTCGCTGATTTTCGACGAATTTTCTGCATTTGACTTTACAGGTTGGCAAAAAGCGAGTATACTACTCTCAATTGTACAATATACTAAGGTTGTGAAAGGTGGTGTCTGTGTGGACGATTTTACTCAGATGTTCAATATCGCAGAAGAAAAGGACTTGCAGATCCATGAGATTCTCTCCACGGTCTATCAGGCATTGGAGGAAAAGGGCTATAACCCCATCAATCAAATCGTGGGGTATATCCTCTCAGAAGATCCCACCTATATCACCAACCACAACCACGCCCGCACCCTGATTCGCAAAATTGACCGGGACGAATTGCTACAGGTTTTGGTGCGCAAATATTTGGGACAGTGATCTCTTTCCCGCAAAAACGATCCCGCAATCACCCTGTTCGGTGGTTGCGGGATTTTGTTTAAAAAAAGGAGAATGTACCATGCTGCAAAAAATTTATTTCAGCCCCACGGGCGGCACAAAAAAGGTGGTGGATCTGCTTGCCGAGGCATGGGACGGCGATGTCCGCGACCTAGACTGCTCCCTGCCCGATGGGGACTATGCCCAGACCTTTGGGCAGGACGACATCTGTATCGTGGGGGTGCCCTCCTATGGCGGACGGGTGCCCGCCGTCGCCCTGACCCATCTCGCCCAGCTCCGGGGGACGAATACCCCCGCCGTGGTGGTGGTCGCCTATGGCAACCGGGACTATGACGACACGCTGTTGGAGCTGCGGGACAGCCTGTCCCAAAACGGGTTTTCCGTCCTTGCCGCCGTCGCCGCCGTCACCCAGCACTCCATCCTGCCCCAGTTTGGCACCGGTCGTCCCAACGAGGCAGATCAGGCGCTCTTGCGGGGCTATGGCGTGGCCATCCGACAGGCGCTGGAGCACGGCGGTGCGAGCGAGGTGGCAGTGCCGGGCAACGCCCCCTATCGGGACTATGGCGGACTGCCCTTGCACCCCAAGGCGAGCCATGGCTGCACCAAGTGCGGTGCCTGTGTCCCCCTCTGCCCCGTCCACGCCATTCCATCGGACAATCCCGGGACAACGGACAAGGCTCGCTGCATCACCTGTATGCGCTGTGTCTCCGTCTGTCCCCAACACGCCAGACGGCTCAATCCCCTTCTCCGCTTTGTGGCGGGAAAAAAGATGGCAAAGGGCTGTACCGCCCCCAAGGAAAACAAGCTCTTTCTGGGCGATGTAAAATAGTGCCATTCTGGTATTGACGCGGCAGGTCTGCCGTGCTATACTGCTTTTGTTCGCAGGAAGATGCTTCTGACTGCCAACTCATCTCTCATATCTGTCGTTCTGACGGGCAAGGATACGTTCCGAGCCATAAGACGGGGAATTGCGCGGAGGTTTCCGCGTCTGCACAGGTTGTGTTGCATCCCCTTCGCCGGAATGGCGGAGGGGATGTTTTTCGTTCCATCCGCTGTCAGCCAAATTTGAAAAGGAGGAAATGCATATGGAAACCCGCGTGGCAGTCCTTGCCGTCATCGTCCGGCAAACAGAGGAGGCCTCCGCCATCGCACAGCTCAACGATCTGCTCCACCAATACGGTGGCTACATCGTGGGGCGCATGGGCGTGCCCTATCACACCCGGGGCGTGAATCTCATCAGTGTGGCGCTGGATGCCCCCGCCGACGTGATCTCCGCCCTGTCCGGCAAAATCGGCAAGCTGCCCGGTATCACCGCAAAAACCGTCTATGCACCCGAGGATGCCCTGCAATAAATCCACCGTGTTTGGAGTCTGTCTGAAAAAAAGAAAAGAGGAACTTGCTATGAAATTGTTCAAACGCGGCACTGCGCTGCTGCTGACCCTGCTGCTGTCCCTGTCCCTGCTGACCGCCTGCGGCGAAAAGCCCGCCCCCGCCCCCGAGACCCCCGCCGCGCCGGCGGAGGAGCCTGTCACCCTGCGGGTAGCCGCCTTGAAGGGTCCCACCACCATGGGTCTTGTCAAGTTGATGAGCGACAGCGAGGGCGGCGACAAAGCCTTTGGCGACTATCAATTCACCATCGCCGCCTCTGCCGACGAGCTGACACCCCTGCTGATGAAGGGCGAGCTGGACATGGCCTGCGTCCCCGCCAATCTGGCGGCGGTGCTCTCCCAGAAAACCGAGGGTAAAATCGTCACCCTGGCAGTCAATACCTTGGGCGTGCTGTATGTGATGGAAAAGGGCGACACCGTCCAGTCCATGGCTGATTTGAAGGGCAAGACCATCGTTGCCGCCGGCAAGGGCTCCACCCCTGAATATGCCCTGCGCTATCTCCTCACCGAAAACGGCCTCGATCCCGACAAGGACGTGACCATCGACTGGAAAAGCGAGCACGCCGAGTGCGTTGCCGCCCTCGCCTCCGGCGCGGCGACCATCGCCCTGCTGCCCCAGCCCTTTGTCACCGTGGCAGGCGCAAAAATCCCCGAGCTGCGGATGGCGCTGGATTTGACCCAAGAGTGGGACGCACTGAAAAACGGCTCCTCCCTCCTCACCGGTGTCGTTGTGGCACGGCGTGAAATCGCCGAGAAATATCCCGTGGCCACCGACCTGTTTTTGCAGGGCTATGGCGCATCCGTGGACTGGGTCAACGCCAATGTGACCGACGCGGCAAAGCTGATCGGCGACTATGGCATCGTGGATGCCGCCGTGGCAGAGAAGGCACTCCCCTTCTGCAACATCGTCTGCATCACCGGCAGCGAGATGAAAACCGCCCTCTCCGGCTATCTCCAGGTGCTGTTTGAACAGAATCCCCAGTCGGTGGGCGGCGCTGTGCCTGCGGATGACTTCTATTACGGCGCGTAAACCGAAAATCCGTCTGTGGGCGGTGGTCTGCTGGCTTCTGGTCTGGCAGGGTGTCAGCATGGCGCTGGGGGTGGAGCTGCTACTGGCCTCCCCCCTCGCCGCGCTGAGACGACTGCTTCAGCTGGCGGTGACCCTCCCCTTTTGGCAGGCGGTGGCGTGGTCTGCGGGACGGATTCTGGGTGGCTTTCTCATCGCCTGCCTGCTGGCGGTGCTCTGCGCGGCACTTGCCAGCCGCTTCGTCCGCTTTCGGGAGCTGCTGGCTCCCCTGGTGGCGACGGTCAAGGCGATTCCCGTGGCCTCCTTCATCATTCTGGCGCTGGTGTGGGTCTCCTCCCGCAATCTCTCCCTGCTGATTGCCGCCCTGATGGTCTTTCCCGTGGTGTACGGCAATGTGCTCACCGGCATCCTCCAGACGGACCCGGCGCTCTTGGAGATGGCGCAGGTGTTTCGGGTGCCCTTTTCCCGGCGGCTGCGGGGCATCTATTTCCCCCAGGTGCTGCCCTATTTCCGCACGGCGGTGTCCCTCGGTCTGGGGCTGTGCTGGAAAGCGGGGGTGGCGGCAGAGGTCATCGGTCTGCCCGGCGGCTCCATCGGCGAGCGGCTCTATACCGCCAAAATCTATTTTGAGACCGCAGATCTCTTTGCTTGGACGGCGGTGATCGTGGCGGTGTCCGTGGTGTTTGAAAAGCTGTTTCTCCGGGGCGTGGACGCTCTGGTGCGAAAGGCGGGTGGCTGATGGAACTGTCTGTGGAAAAGCTCTGCAAAGCCTATGGCGGCAAGCCGGTGCTCCAAGGGGTCAGCTTGACCGCGGCACCGGGTGTCACCTGTATCATGGCACCCTCCGGCAGCGGGAAAACCACCCTGCTGCGCCTTCTGCTGGGGCTGGAATCGGCTGACAGCGGCACCATCACCGGCAACGGACGCTGGTCCGCCGTCTTTCAGGAGGATCGCCTGCTGGGTCACCTGTCGGCGGCGGAGAATCTCCGCTTTGTGGCGGGTGGGCGATACGATGAGGCGGCGGCGACGGCTCTGCTGTTGGAGCTGGGACTGTCAGAGGGGGACAAGCCCGTCCGGGACTTTTCCGGCGGCATGAGACGGCGGGTCGCCCTCGCCCGGGCGCTGTCCGCGCCCTTTGACCTGCTGGCGCTGGACGAGCCCTTTGCCGGTCTGGATGCCGAAAATCGCCAGCGGGCGGTGGCCTGCATCCGCAGACATACGGTGGGCAAGCCCGTCCTGCTGGTGACCCACGATGCCGTCGATGCGGCGGCGCTGGATGCCAAACTGATCACCCTGTGACGAGAACCCCCTTGCCGATGGCGGGGGTTCTTTTTTCCTTCTGCGCGGAGGGCTCGCCGTGAGACGCGGTGGGCTCTCCCCCACTTTTTTACAGCCTTCCGCCTCCCCGGATGCAATTGGAAGATAAATCCATTTGCCGGCGAGAGGGCGGCTGGTTACGAAGTGGAAAATCCCTTGATATTTCTGGTTTTTTCCGTATCTTTCTCGGTTTTTTCGCCATGGGTATCCCGAAAAAATAGTAAAAAAAGAAGAACAGACAATTGACAATCTACAACAATTGTGTTACAATTCGGTTACAAAAGCAAAAGGAGTGTGACTATGTCAGAAACAACAACCGCACAGCAGGGCTTGGTTTACAAGGGACATCCGTTGCGCCGCGTGGACAAATTGCTCTACTACGGCACGATGGCTGAGAAATATATCATTATGATGCAGATTTTGGAGACCAAAAAGGTGCAGGATATGGATGTCGCCACCCGGGTCTCCATTCAATTGCAGCTCACCGATCCGGATCTGAAATCCCGGGATCGCGTGGTCAAAAAGAGCGAAAAAGAAAACCTATATGCCGCCATGGATATCGCCTCCATCTGGTTAGAGCGGGCTCTCTCGGGCAAGCTATAGCGCAACTCTCACCGGTGGCAAGTGCCGCCGCAATTTGATCAGTGGCTTACCGGTCACTTCCCCCTCTTTACACCAGACAGTAACGAAAGGAAGCGTACGATACTATGGGACAGTTCGCCAAGAAAGCATGGAGAGTTCTTCTCTTTTCCGCCCTTCTCACCGGTACCTTAGTCGGTTCTGCCCTCGCCGCTGACATCAGCGTGGGGGTGGGCGCCACCACCGGCACTTCCGTCCGCCTGCGGGCAGAGGCAAGCACAGACTCCGCCACCCTCACCCATCTGGACAAAAGCGTCGCCGTGGCCATCGTTGCGCACATGGACGATTGGTATCAGGTTGCCTATGATGGCAAGAGCGGCTATCTCTCCGCCGACTTTGTGGTGCTGGATACCGATGGCCTGTTTGAGACCAATGGGCGGGTGAATAGCGCCGGTGTCAACCTGCGGGACTCTGCCACTGTCGATGGCGCGATCGTCGCCACGTTAGAGCAGGATGATATGGTCACCGTCACCGCCTTCCAAGATGGCTGGTACAAGGTCACCTGCACCTATGGCTCTGTGGGCTATATCCGCAGTGACTTTTTGGATTTGACCGACTCCCCCGCCTCCGGCGCTCTGGGCGAGCAAATCGTTGCCGAGGCGAAGAAGCATCTGGGTACCCGCTATGTCTATGGCGGCGCGTCCTCCGGCGGCTTTGACTGCTCCGGCTTTACCATGTATGTGTACAAGCAGTTTGGCTACAATCTGCCCCACACCGCATCGGGACAGTTGCAGAGCATCGGCTCCTCCGTGTCCTCCCGCTCCGATTTACAGCTTGGCGATCTGGTGGTCTTCCGGGATCCCAGCCGCGCCAACGGCAAGCCCGCCTCCCATGTGGGCATCTATATCGGCGACAGTCAGTTTATCCATGCCTCCTCCGGCAGCGGCAGCTGTGTGAAGGTCAGCAGCTTAAACGACACATATTATAACTCGTACTACATCGGCGCCAAGCACGTTGGCTAAACCTTCCTATTTTGGATTTTTTTGAAAGCCCGAAGCGTTTTGCTTCGGGCTTTTTTGTTGCAAATCCCCTACCCACGCCCACCGTTCTATGATAGAATAACAATTAAAAGATTACGGGCAACTGCCCGTGGAAGGGGTGTTGTCCATGTCCTCCAAGGTCGCTGTCACCCGTATCATTGCAGAGCTGAAGGCGCTGTATCCCGATGCGATCTGTTCCCTGTCCTATGCCAAGGACTATGAGCTGCTGTTCGCCGTCCGGCTCTCTGCCCAGTGTACAGATGCCCGGGTCAATCTGGTGACACCGGCGCTGTATCAGCGTTTTCCCACGCTGGAGAGCTTCGCCGCCGCCGACCCGGCAGAGGTGGGAAACTACATCCACTCCTGCGGCTTTTTCAATGCCAAGGCACGGGATATCGTCGCCTGCGCCGGACGATTGCTGTCCGAGTTCGGCGGCAGGGTGCCCGGCACCATGGAGGAGCTGACCTCCCTGCCCGGGGTGGGGCGCAAAACCGCCAACCTGATTTTAGGGGACATCTATCACCAGCCCGCCTATGTCTGCGACACCCATTGCATCCGCATCACGGGACGGCTGGGGCTGACCGACGGCAGCACCGATCCCCTGTCGGTGGAGCGTCAGCTGCGGCTGGTGCTGCCCCCCGTGGAATCCTCCAATTTTTGCCACCGCATGGTGCTCCACGGCAGAGCCGTCTGCACCGCCCGCTCCCCCCAATGCGACAGCTGCACCCTCCGGGACTGCGCCGTCAAGAAATCTCTCGCAAAAGCAAACTAGCATCGCGCCTGCGTCTTCGGAAAAGCTTTTCCGGCGGCGCAGGCACTTTTTTGCGTTTCCCTCATATACTGCTCTATACGAACGGTTTTGGCAGGAGGGATTCCATGGACAATCAAGCACTCATTGACACACTGCGGAGCAAGCAGGGCTCCCTACAGGCGCTGATGCAATCTCAGGATGGGCAGCAGCTCATCCGACAGCTGACCCGAGAGGACGGCGGTCGGGCACTGCAAAAGGCGGCGCTGGCAGCCACCTGCGGCAATACGGCGGAGCTGGCGGCGATGATCAATCGGATTATGACCAGCCGGGAGGGCGCGGAGCTGGTACAGCGCATCGGCGATTCCATTCAAAAATAATGCGGTGCCGGGGTGACCCGCGTTTCCTCCCGAAACGCGTCTCCTTTGCAAATTTGCATCCGAAAGGGCGGGCGGCGAAGTGGCTGAATTTGAGGATAAACTGAATGCGCTGCTGTCCAATCCGGACAGTATGGCCCAGGTGATGCAGCTGGCGCAGTCTCTGTCCGCACCCGCCGCACCCGCAGAGCCGACGCCCCCGGCGGCACCCGCTGCACCCGCTGCACCCGCTGCCTCACCCGCCGGCGGCTTTGATTTTCTCTCCGCACTCTCCGGACTGGGCGGTTTGGGCGGCGGTCTGGGCGGCGGTGGCGGCGGCGGTCTGGGCGGCATCGACCCCAAGCTGCTGACGCGGATGCTGCCGCTGCTACAGGAGCTGGGCAGCGAGCAAAACGGCGATTCCGTCCGGCTGCTCCACGCCCTGCGCCCCTTTCTCAAGGAGGAGCGGCAGGACAAGGTGGAGCGCGCCCTGCAATTGGCGCGGATGATCCATCTGGCGAAAAAATTCTTTGCCGGTTGGGAGGCGTGAGCATGTATAACCGATACATACGCAACGACCAAGGCAGCTATTCCCGGATTCCCACCGACGACGCGCCTCCGGCGGCGGATACCTTCCACGAAAATCCGCCGCCGGAGGACACCCCGCCCCGCCGGGAGACAGCGCCCCCACACCGGGAGCCGCCGCCGCCCACGGGAAACCCCAAGCAAGGCGACAACGGCATCACCGGCTATCTCCGCCGACTGCTGGATCGGTTCCATCTGGAAAACGTGGACACCGGCGATTTGCTGCTGTTGCTGCTGCTGTTTTTCCTCTTTGAGGAGGATGCCGACAGCGAGCTTTTGATCGCGCTGGGTCTGCTGCTGATTTTGTGACAGAGGGGCGGGAGCGGGGAGCCTCCCGTCCTTCGGGCAAAGTGTACAAAGCGCCACGCAAAAATTCTGGAGATTTGACAGACCAAATAAAAGGTTTTGCCTGCTGAAAAAGATTGCATTTTCCGTGGGGATACGATATAGTATAAAGACAATCTAAGATTGATAGCTGCAACGAAGTGCCATGCGCACGGGCTGACACCTATCATTCCGGCACGGGCGATGGGTGTTTCAAATCGGGAAAGCGGTTTGGGGCGCTTTTTTTATGCTTCACCACCAAACCAAAGATTTAAGAGGAGGTCTTTTTTATGTATCTATTGGCAAACGGAAAGGTCATCACCCGGGACGCGAACGCCCCCTATTTCGAGGACGGCGCAGTGGTCACAGACGGCAGTAAAATCGTTGCGGTGGGCGAAGCCGCCGCCCTACGCGCCCAGTATCCCCAGGCGGAATTTGTGGATGCCCGGGGCGGGGTCATCATGCCCGGCCTCATCAACGCCCATACCCACATCTACTCCGGGCTGGCCCGGGGACTGGCCATCAAGGGCAACAACCCCACCAACTTTTTAGAGGTATTGAACGGCACTTGGTGGAACATCGACCGCCATCTGACGCTGGAGGGCACCCGCGCCTCCGCCTATGCCACCTATTTGGACTGCATCCGGCAGGGTGTCACCACCATTTTTGACCACCATGCCTCCTTCTGCGAGATCCCCGGCTCCCTGTTTCAGATTGCCGAGGTCGCCAAGGAGGTGGGCATCCGCTCCTGCCTGTGCTATGAGGTCTCGGATCGGGACGGCGAGGAGAAGTCCATCCAGTCGGTGCAGGAAAACGCCGATTTTGCCGCCTATGCCGCCAAGGACGACAGCGATATGCTGGCGGCGATGTTCGGCGGACATGCCCTGTTCACCATCTCCGACAAGACCTTTGACCGCATGGTCGCCGCCAACAACGGTCGCACCGGCTATCACATCCACGTCGCCGAGGGCATGAACGACGTGTACGACTCCCTGCAAAACTATGGTCGCCGTCCCGTCCAGCGGTTGCAGGATCACGGCATCTTGGGCGAAAAAACCATTTTGGGACACTGCATCCACATCAACACCGCCGAGATGGACATCATTAAAGAAACGAACACCATGGTGGTCAACAACCCCGAGTCCAACATGGGCAACGCCGTGGGCTGCTCCCCCGTGTTGCAGCTGTACAAAAAGGGCATTCTGGTGGGCATGGGCACCGATGCCTATACCCACGATATGCTGGAATCCCTGAAGGTCGCCCTTGCCATCCAGCGGCACAACGCCTGCGCCCCCAATGTGGGCTGGTGCGAGGTGACGGATATGCTGTTTCGGAACAACGCCAAAATCGGCAATCGCTACTTCAAGGCACCGCTGGGTGTCCTGACCCCCGGCGCGGCGGCAGACGTGATCGTCATGGACTACAAGCCGTTCACCCCCTTCTCTGACGCGAATATCGACGGGCACATGCTGTTCGGTATGTGCGGTCGGCAGACCACCACCACCATGGCCAACGGACGGTTGCTGTATCGCGACCGCAAGTTTGTGGATTTGGACGAGGAGGCAATCAACGCCAGAATTTTGGTCGCCGCCAAAAAGCTCTGGGGCGAATTGAATCACGAGGTCTATTAAAAACAGCGACGCGGAGAGACGCTTCTTTCTGGAAAGAAAGAAGCAAAGAACTTTATGTCCTCTTTCAAAAAGCGGGCGTGACCCCCACTCCGCGTTCCCCGGCGGCCTAAAAACTACAACTACAACAACAGGAGGATACATCCTATGAGTGAACTGATGATTCCCATTCCCTTTGGCGAACTGATGACTTGGATTACCACAGAATATCAGCGGGACGGCGCGGTATTCGGCGTTCGCCGCCCCTATGTGGCGGGTGTCAAGACCCTGCCCATCTTTGGCGAGACCATCGAGACCCCCTTCGGCCCCGCCGCCGGCCCCGCCACCCAGCTGGCACAGAACATCATCGCCGGCTACGTCGGCGGTGCCCGGTTCTTCGAACTGAAAACCGTCCAGAAAATGGATGGCGCGGAGCTGGCTGCCTGCGTCAACAAGCCCTGCATTCTGGCGGAGGACGAGTGCTATAACTGCGAGTGGTCCACAGAGCTCTATGTCCAGCAGGCGTTCGAGGAATATGTCAAGGCATGGTGCGCCATCAAGATGATCTCCCGGCTGTATGGGCTGGGCGATCCCAACGGCTTTGTGTTCAACATGTCCGTGGGCTATGATTTGGCGGGCATTCAGGGCGAAAAAATCGACACCTATTTAAACGGCATGATCGATGCCTCTCAGACCCCGGTTTTCAAGGACTGCATCCGGGTGCTCCACGCGTATTTCCCCGGGGAGAGCGCCTATATCGACAGCATCTCCGCCCATGTGTCCGGCAGCGCCACGGTGTCCACTCTCCACGGCTGTCCGCCGGACGAGATCGAGCGCATCGCGTCCTATCTGCTGACGGAAAAGCATCTGCACACCTTCGTCAAGTGCAATCCCACCATCTTGGGCTATGAGACGGCGCGGACGATTTTGGACGAGATGGGCTATGATTACATCGCCTTTGACCAGCACCATTTTAACGAGGATTTGCAGTACGCGGATGCCATCCCCATGTTCCGGCGACTGCTTCAATTGGCGACGGACAAGGGCTTGGAATTCGGCCTAAAGCTGTCCAACACCTTCCCGGTGGACGTGAAGCGGAAGGAACTGCCCTCCGAGGAGATGTATATGGCGGGCAAGGCGCTGTTCCCCCTGACCATCGAAATGGCAAACCGCGTGTCCCACGCCTTCGACGGGCGGCTGCGGCTGTCCTATTCCGGCGGCGCGGATTTCTTCAATATCGACCGGCTGTTTGCCTGCGGCATCTGGCCCATCACCATGGCGACCACGGAATTAAAGCCCGGCGGCTATCAGCGCTTCAAGCAAATCGCCGAAAAGCTGGACGGCTTCGCCTTCCATCCCTTCACCGGCGTGGATGTGAACCAAGTGGCGGCGCTGGCGACCTCCATCCGCGCAGACCGTTACCACGTCAAGGCTGTAAAGCCGATTCCCCGTCGCAAGCTCTATGAGAAAGTCCCTCTGCTGGACTGCTTTACCGCCCCCTGCAAGGGCGGCTGCCCCATCGGACAGGACATCCCGGAGTATATTGAGCTGTGTCGCGTGGGCAAATATGAGGAGGCACTGCGGGTCATCACCGAGAAGAATCCCCTGCCCTTCATCACCGGCACCATCTGCGCCCACCACTGCATGGACAAGTGTACCCGCACCTTCTATGACCGCTCTGTCCAGATTCGGGACACCAAACTGGTGGCGGCAGAGCGGGGCTATGCTGCCCTGCTGTCCCATTTGGAGACACCTGCACCCGCAGAGACCTCCGTCCGCGCCGCCATCGTCGGCGGCGGCCCCACCGGTATGGCGGCGGCGTACTTCTTGGGACGCGCCGGCATCCCCTGTACGATTTTTGAGCGGTCTGACCGTCTGGGCGGCGTGGTGCGTCAGGTGATTCCCGCCTTCCGCATCTCCGACGAGGCCATCGACCGGGATGTGGCGCTGATTGCCAAAATGGGTGTGGAAATCAAGACCAACACCCTAGCCCCCTCGGTGGACGAGCTGAAAAAGCAGGGCTACACCCACATTTTCATGGCGGTGGGCGCATGGAAGCCCGGCAAACTGTCCATCACCGGCAATGTCCGCCCCGTGATTGCATGGTTGCAGGAGCTGAAGGCCGGCAAGCGGGAGCCGCTGGGCAACGTGGCTGTCATCGGCGGCGGCAACACCGCCATGGATGCCGCCCGGGCAGCACTGAAAAGCGGCGCACAGTCCTCCACCCTGGTCTATCGCCGCACGAAAAAGCAGATGCCCGCAGATAGCGAGGAACTGGAGCTGGCAATGGCAGACGGCGTGGGCTTCTTGGAGCTGGTCTCCCCCGTTCAGCAGGCAAACGGACGCCTGATCTGCAAAAAAATGGTACTGGGCGAGCCGGATGCCTCCGGTCGACGCAGTCCCGTGGAGACCGACGAGACCGTGGAAATCCCCTGTGACACCGTGATTTCCGCCGTGGGCGAGCGGGTGGACGACGGCTTCTTCACCGGCGAGGGCATCGCGCTGGATGACAAGGGTCGTCCCGATTTCGCCACCAATCTGGCGCAGGTCTATGCCGGCGGAGACGCTATGCGGGGTCCCGCCACGGTGGTGGAGGGCATCGCCGACGCAACCGCCTTTGCAAACGCCGTCATCGGTGCGGCGCACACGGCGGCAATCCCTGCCGACGCAACCGCCTCCTATGCCGCCGCCGCCGCAAAAAAGGGTATCCTCTGTGAATCCGCCAAGTGCGAGGGCGATCGCTGCCTGACCTGCAACGTGGTCTGCGAGTGCTGTGCTGATGTCTGCCCCAACCGCGCCAATGTGGTCATCCAGATGGCAGACGGGCGGCGGGAGATCCTCCATGTGGATCGGATGTGCAACGAATGCGGCAACTGCGCCGTTTTCTGCCCCTATGACAGCGCACCCTACCGGGACAAGTTCACCCTGTTTTTCGACCGCGCCACCTTCGACGAAACCACCGGCAATCGGGGCTTCCTGCCACTGGGCGGCACGGGTGTTCTGGTGCGGCTGGATGCTGTCAAGGAATATGACTTGTCAGACAGCAACGACCTTCCCGCCGAGATCGAGGCGCTGATTCTCACCGTTCTGTCCAAGTACGCCTATCTCATCGGCTAAAAACGCATCGGCTAAAAAAAGCGGCTGTGCCGCAAGACAGCCTCCCGCCGAGAGCCTTCGGGCAGTATACTCTCGTGGGGAAAACACGCCTTGTGCCAAATCGGCGCAAGGCGTGTTTTGTCTCTTGGGAAAGTCCGGCACGCAATTCGCCCAGAGTGTACCCTCTCCCTCCTGTCAGCGCTGTGATTTTTTTGAGGTTTGCCCGGAATAAACGTTGCTTTCTTTTGAAAATCTGCTATACTACAATGTGT
>JAVVOA010000035.1:0-20493 GCA_036656515.1 Oscillospiraceae bacterium
CTTCGGACGGTTCTTTCTTTTTGATGCAGCGCCTTCGCACCGTCACCTGTGGGCGGGCTCTCCGCTCCACGGGGCAGTAAACCAGCAGCGATGGGTCGAAGGGCGGCGTACTGTCATCGCAGGTTTTACAGCCGCAGAAGTGCTGAAAATTCCAATGTTCTTGTATCATTCCGGTGCGCTCTGCATCAGAAACCCATATTCCGACCCTTTGTCCGTTTCCCATAAAACCACATAGCCAAAACTGACCTCTCACAAAAGTTTTTGCCAGACTTTTTTCAAAAAGCCGCGTCCCACGCCCCCGGCTTGGCGGAGCGATACAGCACACCGGGCTCCGGGTCGATCTGATAGAGGGACAGCAGCTCCTCCACGGTGACGAACACATAGCCCTCCGCCTGTAGGGTGTCTACGATGGCGAGGGCGGCATCCACAGAGGTACCGTAGAAATCGTGCATGAGGATGATGTCCCCCGGCTCCACCGCATCCAGAACCGCCCCGGTGACCTTTTGGGTGTCCAGCAGCTTCCAGTCCTCCGGATCCACCGACCAATGCACCAGCGGGGCAGGGATCAGCGCCTGATTTTGGGGGTCAATCAGCCCATAGGGCGGGCGCACCCAGTAGGTATCCGTGCCCAGCAGCGCCTGTAGCATGTCGTCGGTGCGACGCAGCTCGGTGGCCACCGTCTCGCCGGTGCAGCCCTGCAATTTGCAGTGGGTATAGGTGTGATTCCCCACCTGATGCCCCTCCCGCCCCATCCGCAATACCAAATCCCGGTTGGGCGCGATCCGCTCCCCCACCAGAAAAAAGGTGGCGGCGGCTCCCCGCTCCCGCAAGCCGTCCAGCAGACGGGCGGTGGTGTCCCGGCGGGGGCCGTCGTCAAAGGTCAGCGCCACAAACTTGCTCTCCGTCTCCACTGCGGCATCGCCGGAGGCAGGCAGCGGCGGGAGGGCGGCCTCCGGCACAGTCAGGAACAGCAGCAGCAGGAGAAACAGGAAAAAGCCCTTCCACTCCATGACACCCACCCCCTTGCAAAATTTGGATTCTCGTAGAACACGACTGCTTCCGATTATTCGGACAGGCCTCGTCGGCATTGCTCCCTTTTCAATCGGCGTTCCGCAAAGTTTTGTCAGGCTTTTTTTAAAAAGCCGCGTCCTCGCGATCTTGCGTTCTCGCTGCTAGTCTGTGAAAAAAGCCGAAAAATAAACCGGGAGATTCTTGCGAATCTCCCGGTTTCTGTCAAAAAAACAGCAAAATCAGTGGAACATACAGGACTGCATCAGAATGAACAGCACCACAATGGCGGGTACCAAAAGTTTGGAGAGCGGACTGTCCGCCGGGCTTTTTCCCCGGCTGTCCCCCCTCGGCTGACTGTCGGGTCTCACCGTGGGCGCTCTTTTTGTGGTGAAGGCGGTCTTCCAGTCGGGGGCGGCATTTTCTTTCCGCGCCCCGCCCTTCCAGTCGTCCCATGCATCGTCGCCCACATCCTGAGGTGCGCGGACGGCGGCATCCTCGGCGGCGCTGGCGCGTTTTTCCGCGCTCTGCCGGACGGCTGTCGCCTTGTCCCGGGCAAGTCCCATCTGGCGGCGCTGGCGCTCCTCGTTATGTAATTCCTCGTGGAGGAAGGAGTTGGGGTGTCCCGCTTCGTTGAGACCGTCCACCCGTGTCCGCTCCGCCTTGGGCGGCAGATTATAAGCGCCGCAACGGGGACAAAAATCGTCCTCGTCATAGTCATAGACCTTGTGGCATTCCTCGCATTGCACCCTGCGCATGGCGCACACCCCCTCAAATTGAAACCCACCGGGATTCTCATGTTGCCTTATTATACTCCTGTTTTTTCCCTTTTACCACAGGCAAACCCAAAAACAAAAAGCCCTTTTGCAGCTACACCAGTTGCAAAAGGGCTTTTCTGTTTGATTTACTTGACCAGCTCGATGATAGCGGTCTCTGCGGCATCGCCGCGACGAACGCCGGTGCGCACGATACGGGTATAACCGCCGTGGCGCTCCACATAGCCGGGGGCAATTTCCTTGAACAGCTTCTTGCAGACATCCTCGCGGGTGATGAAGCTCATCGCCTGACGATATGCAGTCAAATCGCTCTTCTTGCCGAGAGTAATCATCTTTTCAGCCAGAGGTTTGATCTCCTTGGCACGGGTGACAGTGGTTTCCATCTTGCCGTAATCCAGAAAATCGGTGACCTGCTGGCGAAGCATAGCCATACGTTGGTCGGTAGTTTTACCGAGCTTACGAGTTCCGGGCATTTTGGTTTTCCCTCCTTATCAGGATTTTATCCCACACGAAATTCGCGGGGATCAGTTATTCTCATCGTCGGCCAGGTGCAGTCCCATCATGGTCAGCTTGTTGATGACCTCTTCCAGAGACTTGCGACCCAAGTTGCGCACCTTCATCATCTCGTCCTCAGTCTTAGAGATGAGATCCTCGACGGTGTTAATATTGGCGCGCTTCAAGCAGTTAAAGCTGCGAACAGACAAATCCAGCTCTTCGATGGTCAGCTCCAGCACCTTGTCGTGCTGGGCCTCCGCCTTTTCCACCACAGTGGGCTTGCTGGATACGCTCTCCGACAAATCTGTAAACAGAGCGAAGTGATCGCAGAGGATTTTGGCGCCCAAGGACACCGCATCCCGCGCGGAGATGGTGCCATCCGTCCAGACCTCCAGCGTCAGCTTATCGTAGTCCGTCATGTTGCCGACCCGGGTGTTTTCCACACTGTAGTTCACCTTATAGACAGGTGTGTAGATGGAATCCACCGGGATCACGCTGATGACGGTCTGCGTCGACTTGTTCCGGTCAGCGGGCACATAGCCCCGTCCATGGGAGAGGGTGATCTCCATGTTCAGGGTTGCGCCCACATCCAAGGTGGCAATGTGCATGTCGGGGTTCAATACCTCGACCTCGCCATCGCTCTTGATGTCACCGGCAGTCACGGTGCAAGGGCCAACCGCCTCAATATAGACCGTTTTAACGCCCTCGCTATGCAGCTTGGTCAAGAGTCCCTTGATATTCAAGACAATCTCCGTGACATCCTCTTTTACGCCGGGGATGGTGGAGAACTCATGCTGGACACCGTCAATCTTAATGCTGGTTGCAGCGGTGCCAGGCAGAGAAGAGAGCATAATCCGACGCAGTGCGTTGCCTAAGGTCGTGCCATAGCCCCGCTCTAGCGGCTCCACCACATACTTACCATAAGTGGCGTCGCCCGGAGTCTCAATGCTGTCAATCTGGGGTTTCTCAATTTCAATCACGCAGTTACCCTCCTTCTTCTCATTGCGACGTAAACCCATTCTACGCCGCGTTTTGTTCTTGCCATGACCGAGGGTTTCCTCTTATTACTTGGAGTACAACTCAACAATGAGGTGCTCCTCGATGGGAAGATCAATGTCTTCTCTGGCGGGAACTGCAATGACCTTTGCCACGTGGTTGTTTTTGTCCATCTCCAGCCACTTGGGAACAGGACGAGAGGCGTTTGCTTCCAGACTGCCCTTCAGCTTATCCAGCTTTGCAGAGGCATCCTTCATTTCAATCACCTCGCCCACCCGTACCTGATAGGAGGGGATGTTGACCTTTTTGCCATTGATGGTGAAGTGACCGTGGCGCACCAGCTGGCGTGCCTCGGCACGGCTCATGGCATAGCCCAAGCGATAGACCACGTTGTCCAGACGGGATTCCAGAATGGACAGCAGGTTCTCGCCGGTCATGCCCTTGCGTGCGTTTGCCAGCTCAAAATACTGGGCAAACTGGCTCTCCAGCACACCGTAATAACGACGTGCCTTCTGCTTTTCACGCAGCTGCAAACCATACTCGGACATCTTCTTGTTTCTTGCGTTGCCGTGCTGGCCGGGCGCGTAGGCGCGGCGATCCAGCGCACACTTATCCGTATAGCATCTGTCGCCCTTCAAAAAGAGCTTCTGGCCCTCTCTGCGGCAAAGGCGGCATACTGCTCCGGTATATCTTGCCATATTGCTTATACCTCCTCTTTCGATTAAACGCGACGACGCTTGGGGGGACGGCAGCCATTGTGGGGGATGGGGGTGACGTCCTTGATCATGGTCACTTCCAGACCCACTGCCTGCAATGCGCGGATTGCCGCCTCACGACCCTGTCCGGGTCCCTTGACGAAAACCTCGACGGTCTTCAGACCGTGCTCCATTGCCGCTTTTGCGGCCGTCTCTGCTGCGGTCTGCGCCGCAAAAGGAGTGGACTTCTTGCTGCCACGGAAGCCGAGGCCGCCGGAGGAAGCCCAAGAGATTGCGTTACCCTGGGTATCGGTGACGGTCACCATGGTGTTGTTAAAGGAAGAACGGATATGCACGGCGCCTTTTTCAATGTTCTTTTTCTCACGGCGACGGCGAACCACTTTCTTTCCGGTCTTAGGTGTTGCCATTATTCAATCTCCCTCCTTACTTTTTCTTGTTTGCAATGGTCTTCTTGGGACCCTTGCGTGTTCTTGCATTTGTCTTGCTGCGTTGACCGCGCACGGGGAGACCCCGGCGATGACGGGTGCCACGATAGCAGCCGATTTCGGTCAGACGCTTGATATCCAGTGAAGTCTCACGGCGAAGGTCACCCTCCACGGTAAAGCTCTGATCAATCGCTTCACGCAATGCGGCTTCGTCCGCCTCGGTCAAGTCCTTGACGCGGGTGTCGGGGTTGACGCCTGTCTGCGCTAAAATATCCTTAGCGCTCTTTCTGCCAATACCAAAGATATAGGTAAGTCCAATCTCGATTCGCTTATCCTTGGGCAGATCAATGCCGGCAATTCTTGCCATACTTTTTCAGCACCTCCAATTAAATGTTAGCCCTGTCTCTGCTTGTGCTTGGGATTCTCACAAATCACCATAACCCGACCCTTACGGCGGATTACTTTGCACTTTTCGCACATGGGTTTTACGGACGGTCTTACTTTCATAACAATAACCATTCCTTTCGCGTTGTTGTGTCGTGGCAATCCACCAAAAACATCGGATTGCTCTCTGTGCCGCCTTGCGGCAGCTGCCCGGCTGCGCGCGGCCGGGATGCTATTTACTGCGCCATGTAATCCGGCCGCGGGTCAGGTCGTAGGGTGACATTTCCACTGTGACCTTGTCACCGGGCAGAATCCTGATGAAATTCATTCTGAGCTTTCCGGAAATATGCGCCAAAATCGTGTGTCCATTTCCAATGTCTACTTGGAACGTCGTGTTGGGCAGGGACTCCAATACCACGCCTTCCACTTCAATCATGTCGGATTTTGCCAAGCGTTATCCCTCCTGGTCCTGATTACTGCTCTCACAGAAATTTGCAAGAGCCTTGCGAAGTTCACTGTTTGTAATCTTTTCATCATGTCTGATCTTTTCGGAGAGCCGGGTCGTCTCCGCCGCCACAAATTGCACATGTCTGCACTTTTTTCGTTTCGGCGTCTCCAACTTCCGGGTCTTCCCATCTGCCAGCAGGAGAAACTCCCCCTCGACCCCGAGGACATAAAAGAGTTTTCCCAGATCTCTGCCGGCTATGGATTTCACAATATCGGATTTCGCAATGTCCATACAATTTACACCTGCACCCCGTCGGGATCCGTCAATAATTCGGGATCGCCCGCCGTAATGAGAATCGTATTTTCATAGTGAGCGGCGTATTTGCCGTCTGCTGTCTTCACCGTCCAACCGTCCGGCATTTGACAGATTCCGGCACCTCCGGCGTTCACCATGGGCTCCACCGCGATGGTCATGCCGCGGAGCAGCCGTGGTCCCCGACCGGGGCTGCCATAGTTTGGCACCTCCGGCGCTTCGTGCAGCTGGGCGCCGACCCCGTGGCCGACGTACTCCCGCACGATGGAAAAGCCATTGCGTTCCACATAGTCTTGCACCGCTGCGGAAATATCCAACAGACGGTTGCCCTCCCTTGCGAAGCGAAGCCCCTCGAAGAAGCTCTGCCGGGTCACGTCGATGAGGCGTTGTGCCTCCTCTGAAACCGCACCGCAGGGATAGGTTGCCGCACAGTCGCCATGGAATCCCCCGATATACGCGCCCACATCCACGCTGACGATATCACCCTCCTGCAACACCCGTTTGCCGGGGATGCCGTGGATAATCTCGTCGTTGACGGAGATGCAAGCACTGGCCGGAAAGCCATTGTAATGCAGGAAGGACGGCTTGGCGCCTTGCTTTGTGATAAAATCGTAGACCGCTTTGTCAATTTCTTGGGTTGTTACGCCGGGCTTTACCAGTTCCCCTGCCAAGGCACGGGCAGCCGCGGTAATTTTTCCCGCTCGGCGCATCGCTTCGATTTCGTGCGGGGATTTGAGGGTAATCATAGATTTGCTCATCTCCCTAACGCACGGAGAATCGCCTGAGAAGTCTCTGTTAAGGTCGCAAGAGTCTCGACAGGCTGCAGAATCCCACGGGACTTGTAAAAGTCCTTCAGGGGCTCTGTCTCTTTATGATAGACCTCGAGCCGGGATAAAACCGTCTCGGGGGCATCATCCTTGCGCTGTACCAGCTTTCCGCCGCAGGCATCGCAGACACCGGCGACCTTGGGGGGTACGGCAACCAGATGGTACGAGGAGCCGCAGGTCTCGCAGACCCGGCGACCGCTCATACGATCCATAATCTGATCGTCGGAGATCTCGATGGAGACCACGGCGTCAAATTGAATTCCGGCAGCTTCCATGGCCTCTGCCTGGGCAATCGTGCGGGGCACGCCGTCCAGAATAAAGCCATTTTTGCAGTCTTCCTCCGTCAGTCGCTCGGTGATGATGCCGATAATCACGGCATCGGGCACCAGCTGCCCCGCGTCCATGAAGGCTTTCGCCTTTAGGCCGGTGGGGGTGCCGTTTTTGATGGCGGCACGGAGGATGTTGCCGGTGGAGATGGTGGGGATGGAGAGCGCGCGGGAGAGAACCTCTGCCTGCGTGCCCTTTCCCGCACCGGGAGCGCCCAGTAAAATCAGTTTCATATCGAAACTCCCCTTCTTATTCAAGGAAGCCCCTGTACTGCCGCATCAGCATCTGAGATTCCAGCGCCTTCACGGTTTCCAGCGCGACGCCCACCACGATGATGACCGACGTGCCGCCGATTGCCAGCGCGGGGTTCTCGATGACCTTACCGACGATGAGGGGACAGATCGCCACGATACCCAGATAAATCGCGCCAAAGAGCGTGATCTTGGAGAGAACCTTCGAGATGAAGTCGGTGGTGGGCTTGCCCGGACGGAAGCCCGGAATAAAGCCGCCCTGCTTCTTCAGGTTGTTGGAAATCTCCACGGGGTTGAACTGAATGGTGGCATAGAAGTAGCTGAAGCCGATGATCATCAGGAAATAGACGATCATATACAGCAGTGACTTGGTGTCGATGGCAGAGAGGAGAGAGGCGGCAAAGCTGCCTTCCTTCGGTGCCTTCATAAACGCCGCCACGGTTGCCGGCAGGGAGGCGATGCTCTGCGCGAAGATGATGGGCAGCACGCCGGACATGTTCACCTTCATGGGCAGATGGCTGCTCTGACCGCCGTACATTTTGCGGCCAACCTGACGCTTGGCGTACTGCACCGGAATGCGGCGCTCGGCGTCGTTGACGATGACAATCAGAACAATCAGCGCCAGCACACCCAGAATGATCAGGGGGATGGCAGCGGGATGCATCGCGGATTTGGTGTAGTTTGCGATTTGGTCGGCTGTCATCTGCGCGGTCTGCGCGTCTGTCAGCGGGTTCTGCCAGTTTTGCACGCCGGTCACCATAGAGGAGACCATGGAGGGCACACGGGACAGGATACCTGCAAACAGGATGATGGAAATACCATTGCCGATACCAAACTCCGTCACCTGCTCGCCCATCCACATAACGAAGGAGGAGCCAGCCACAAAGGTCACGATAATCACCAGCGCAGTCCAGATGGTGGGCGCGTCGGTCAAAAGCAGACCATTGGTCTTCATCAGCATGTAATAGCCGAAGCCCTGCAAAATTGCAATGGCGACCGTGGTGTAACGGGTGATGGATTGAATCTTTTTGCGGCCTTCTTCGCCGCCGTCCTTCGCCATGCGCTCCAAGGCGGGGATTGCCACGGTCAACAGCTGGATGATAATGGAGCTGTTGATATAGGGCTGGATGGACAGCGCAAAAATGGTCGCACTGGCGAATGCGCCGCCGGACATCACGTTATACAGTCCTAAAATCGTGGTTTTCATGCCGTCAATATAGGAGGCCAGCAGCTGGGCATCCACATACGGGACAGGGATCGCGTTGCCGATCCGGAAGATCAGCAGGATGAGTAGTGTAAAAATGATCTTTTTCCGCAGCTCAGGGATGGCCCATGCTTTGCGTACTGTTTGGATCACGCTAGATCACCTCTGCCTTTCCACCGGCTGCCTCAATTGCTGCTTGGGCAGACTTGGAAAACGCAGATGCTTGAACGTTCACCTTACGGGTCACCTTGCCATTGCCCAGAACCTTGTAGCCGTATTCGCATTTGGTGAGAATACCCTTCGCCAACAGTGCCTCGGTGGTAACGGTTTCGCCATCGTTAAAGGCGTCCAAGGACGTCAGGTTGATGATCTCAAGGGGCCGTGCGAAAATGTTGATAAAGCCGCGCTTGGGGATACGGCGTGCCAGAGGCATCTGACCGCCTTCAAATCCGATGCGGGTACCGCCGCCGGAACGGGCCTTTTGACCCTTGTGGCCGCGACCTGCGGTCTTTCCGTTGCCGGAGCCGGAGCCGCGCCCCTTGCGGTAGTTTTCTTGCGTGGAGCCGACTGCGGGAGACAGTTCGTTTAATTTCATGTTCGCACCTCCTTACTTCGCTTCGGTGACTGTCAGCAGATAGCCGATTTTGGCAATCTTGCCGCGGGTCTGATCGTTGTCCGGCTGCACGGTTGCGTCGCCGATTCTACGCAGACCCAGGGAGTTGGCAGTGGCAATTTGCTTTTGCAGTCTGCCGTTCAGGCTCTTGACGAGCTGAATGTTTAAATTAGCCATTTCGCCCCTCCTTAACCTTGGATCTCGTCGACGCTCTTGCCACGGATGCGTGCAACTTCTTCGGGACCTCTCATTGCTTTGAGGCCTTCGAAAGTGGCAGCCACCACGTTGTGGGCATTGTTAGAGCGCAGACATTTGGTCCGAATATCTTTGATGCCGGCTGCTTCAACGACGGCACGCACTGCGCCGCCGGCGATAACACCGGTACCGGGAGCCGCAGGCTTCAGCAGAACTCTGCCGGCGCCAAACTCACCGATCATTTCATGAGGAATGGTGGTTCCGGACAGAGTCACGGTCACCAGATTCTTTTTCGCATCCTCGATTCCCTTGCGGATTGCCTCGGGCACTTCGGCGGCTTTACCCAAGCCATAGCCGACCTTGCCCTTGCCATCGCCCACGACGACCAGCGCCGCGAACTTGAAGATACGTCCACCCTTGACTGTCTTAGACACACGGTTCAAGGATACAACTTTCTCGGAAAACTCACTGGGTTCTCTTTCAAATCTAGGCATATTGTTGTTCCTCCTCCCGATTAGAATTGCAGGCCGCCCTCACGGGCGCCTTCGGCTAATTCCGCCACGCGGCCGTGATACAGGTATCCGCCGCGGTCAAAGACCACAACTTCAATTCCCTTGGCACGGGCACGCTCGGCGACCAATTTGCCGACATTGCGGGCTGCTACCTTGTTGCTGCCGCCCTCAATGGAATCATCCAGAGAGGAAGCGGAACAGAGCGTCACGCCGGCGACATCGTCGATGACTTGGGCGTAGATGTTCTTTTCGCTGCGGAAAACGTTCAGACGAGGCGTCTGAGAAGTGCCCGAAATTTTGGCGCGCACTCTCTTATGACGTCTTTGACGCTGTGCATTTGTATCAGGTTTTTTAATCATTTCGGCACACCTCCTTACTTTTTGGCACCGGTCTTACCAACCTTGCGACGGATGGTTTCATCGGCGTACTTAATGCCCTTGCCCTTATAGGGTTCGGGAGGACGCTTGGCGCGGACATCGGCAGCGAACTGACCGACCATCTGCTTGTCGCATCCACTGATGGTGACTTTGTTTCCGACGACATCGATGGTGATGCCATCAATCTCGGAAACGGTAACCGGATGAGAAAAGCCCAGTCCCATGACCAAGTCCTTCCCTTCCTTCGCGGCACGGTAACCCACGCCGTTAATTTCCAGCTCTTTTTTATAGCCGTCAGATACGCCCACCACCATGTTGTGCAGCAGGGTACGAGTCAGGCCATGCAGGCTGCGATGCAGCTTGTCATCAGACGGACGATTCACGGTCAATACGCCGGCGTCCTGATTGATGATCATTTCGGGGCGCAGGCTCTGTACGAGTGTGCCCTTGGGTCCCTTGACGGTAACCACATTACCCTCGGCGACGGAAACCGTTACGCCTGCGGGAACGGTAATGGGCATTCTACCAATTCTTGACATTTTTCAAACACCCTCCTTACCAAATAAATGCCAGGACTTCGCCGCCGACATGTGCTTCGCGCGCACGCTTGTCGGTCATAACGCCCCTGGACGTGGAAATCACTGCGATGCCAAGGCCACGGAGAACGCGGGGCAGCTCGTCTGCGCCCACATAGACACGAAGGCCGGGCTTGCTGACACGGCGCAGGCCAGTGATGACCTTTTCCTTGCCTGCATTGTACTTCAGCGCGATGCGGATGATGCCTTGGGTGCCATCGTCCACGATCTGGAAGCTCTTGATGTAGCCCTCGTCCAGCAGAATCTGAGCCAAGCTCTTCTTCATGTTGGAGGCGGGGACATCGACGGAATCATGCTTTGCGTTGTTGGCGTTGCGGATACGCGTGAGCATATCTGCGATTGGGTCTGTGATATGCATGGAATTTTCCTCCTATTTTAGAGTTACGGCACAGCTGTGCCGTTCCGGCAGCGAGGTATCGGAACCAATGTCCGCTTGGGGGTCTCCATTGGCGGCGACCTTTCGCCATCCTATCGCCAAGACCATCGGTCTTTGGTTTTGTGTGGTGGATTCACCCGCCCGGAATCGAACGGGGAATCCATGCGCGGGGCGGACTTTAGAAGCTCGCCTTGCGCACACCGGGAATCTCGCCCTTATAGGCAAGCTCGCGGAAGCAGATACGGCAGACACCATAGTTGCGCAGGTACGCGTGGGGACGACCGCACAGCTTGCAACGGTTATACTGGCGGCTGGAGAACTTGGCGGGAGCCTGCTGCTTAAGGATCATCGACTTTTTAGCCATTCTTCATTTCCTCCCTTAGCGCTCGAAGGGGGCGCCGACCTGCTCTAGCAGGGCGCGTGCCTCTTCGTCTGTCTTTGCGGTGGTGCAGATGATCACGTCCATGCCGCGAATCTTGTCGATTTTATCGTACTCGATTTCGGGGAAGATCAACTGCTCGCGGATGCCCAGGGCATAGTTGCCGCGGCCGTCAAACGCGTTGGGGTTGATGCCGTGGAAGTCACGGACGCGGGGCAGCGCCACGCTGAGCAGGCGATCCAAAAACTCCCACATCTTGTCGCCGCGCAGAGTGACCTTTGCGCCGACGGGCATGCCCTCACGCAGCTTGAAGTTTGCGACGGACTTCTTCGCCTTGGTGACCAGTGCCTTCTGTCCGGTGATGGCGGTCAAATCGCCCACCACCGCCTCGATCATCTTGGGATTCTCGCGCGCCTCGCCACAGCCCACATTCACGACAATTTTGTCGATCTTGGGAACCTGCATGACGCTCTTATAGCTGAACTGCTTCATCAACGCGGGAGCGACTTCAGCTTTGTACTTTTCTTTTAATCTTGCCATTTCTGTCTACTCCCCTTTCTTAAAGCTCAGCGCCGCAGTGTTTGCACACGCGGGTCTTTTTATCGCCCTCAATCTTGTGGGCAACGCGGGTGGGCTTGTTGCACTTGGGACAAACCACCTGCACCTTGGAGGCATACAGCGCTGCTTCGCGCTTGACGATGCCGCCCTCTTGACCCTGCTTGCGGGGCTTGACGTGGCAGGTCACCATATTGACGCCCTCCACGACCACTTTTCTCTCGGAAGGCACGGTACCAGCCACCTTGCCCTGCTTGCCTTTGTCCTTACCGGACAGGACGACGACGGTGTCGCCCTTCTTTACGTTCATTGTCATCTCGGCACCCTCCTTATATCACTTCGGGAGCGAGGGACAGGATCTTCATGTAATCCTTATCGCGCAGCTCTCTTGCCACTGGCCCAAAGATACGGGTACCTCTGGGGTTCTTATCGTCTTTGATCAGAACCGCCGCGTTGTCGTCAAAACGCACATAGGTGCCATCCTGACGGCGGACGCCCTTGGCGCTGCGGACGATGACTGCCTTGACGACCTCGCCCTTTTTCACGGTGCCACCGGGAGCGGATTTGCGGACAGACGCCACAATCACATCGCCGATGTTTCCGTATTTACGCTTCGATCCGCCTAAAACGCGGATGCATTTGATCTCCTTGGCGCCGGTGTTATCGGCAACCTTCAGATGGGATTCCTGTTGGATCATGTTCCGGCACCTCCTTACTTAGCTTTTTCAACGATTTCGACCACGCGCCATCTCTTATCGCGGGACAGGGGACGGGTCTCCATCACTTTTACCTTATCACCAACGCCGCAAGCGTTGAGTTCGTCGTGAGCCTTTAATTTATAGGTTCTTCCGACGATCTTCTTATAGAGGGGATGCGCCACGCGATCTTCGATGGCCACCACGACAGTCTTGTCCATCTTGTCGGACACGACCTTGCCTACCCTCGTCTTACGGGAGGAGCTTCTCAATTCTTCACTCATGTCAGTCTACCTCCTTACTCTCACTGCTTGTTGGAAGCTCCGGAGAGCTCCCGCAACATGGTCATGACTCGGGCAATATCATGCTTGGTCTCTGTGATTTTCAGAGGGTTATCAAGCTGATTGGTCGCGTGCTGCATCCGCAGAAAGAACAAGTCTTTTTTCAGGCTGATCAGCTTTTCATCCAGCTGAGCCGCACTCATGCTCCGTACCTCACTTGCCTTCATCTTATTCACCTACTTCCTGAGCTTCCAGATCCTCACGCTTTAAAATCTTGGTCTTGATGGGCAGCTTGTGGCTGGCCAGACGCAGTGCTTCACGTGCGGTCTCTACGGGGACGCCGGCAATCTCAAACATGACACGGCCGGGCTTTACTACTGCAACCCAGTACTCGGGGGAACCTTTACCGGAACCCATGCGGGTCTCGGCGGGCTTCGTCGTAACAGGCTTATCGGGGAAAATCTTGATCCAGACCTGACCGCCACGCTTGGTGTAGCGGGTCATGGCGATACGAGCCGCCTCGATCTGATTGCTGGTAATCCAAGAGGGTTCCAGCGCAACGAGACCATACTCGCCATAGGTGACCTTGTTGCCGCGCGTTGCCTTGCCGGTCATGCGACCGCGATGCACTCTGCGGTATTTTACTCTCTTAGGCAGAAGCATTACTCTGCGCCTCCTTCCTTTGTGGGAGCCGTAGGTGCGGGCACTTTGTTAAAGGTACCGGCGGGACGGCTGTTGTTCATATTGTTGCGCGCCACGCTGGCGACCGTATTGGTGTTGGGGGTGAAAACCACGGGCACGCGGGGAGCCGCATTGGGCGCCGCCGCACCGGGAGCGCGATTGAACGTGCCCTGTCCGGCAGGTGCGCGATTGAAGCTGCCACCCTGTCCGCCGGGGCCACGGTTGAAGCTGCCGCCCTGTCCGCCGCCGGGTCCGCGGTTAAAGCTGCCGCCCTGTCCGCCGGGGCCGCGGTTGTTGTTAAAGCCGCCGGGGCCACGATTGTTGTTAAAGCCGCCTTCACGACGAGGACGACGCTCGCGACGCTCCTGATAGGGCTTGGTGGTATCCATGGTGCGGGGGGTGGTACGC
The DNA here is from genome assembly GCA_036656515.1 of Oscillospiraceae bacterium. GTDB lineage: Bacteria > Bacillota > Clostridia > Oscillospirales > Oscillospiraceae > Oscillibacter. The sequence continues at coordinate 13,838 of JAVVOA010000035.1, forward strand.
AGGGTCTGCGACAGCACCTCGCCCTTATAGATCCAGACCTTGACACCGATGCGGCCAAAGGTGGTGGCAGCCTCGGCAAAGCCGTATTCAATGTCGGCACGGATGGTTTGCAGGGGAATCGTACCCTCGTGGTAGTGCTCGGAACGGGCGATTTCCGCGCCGCCCAAACGACCGCCGCAACCGGTCTTGATGCCCTTGGCACCGGCACGCATAGCGCGCGCCATGGCGTTCTTCATAGCACGGCGGAAGGAGATACGCTTCTCCAGCTGCTGGGCGATGCTCTCTGCCACAAGCTGTGCGTTCATGTCGGGATTGCCGACCTCAACGATGTTCAGCTTGACCTTTTTGCCAATCATTTTCTCCACAGCGAGACGATACTGCTCGATCTGCTCGCCGCCCTTGCCGATGACCACGCCGGGACGAGAGCAATGCAAGAAAATGGTAACCACATCATTGCTGCGCTCGATCTCGATCTTGGGCACACCTGCGGAGTACAGGGTCTTCTTCAGATATTCGCGGATCTTATGGTCTTCCACCAACAGATCGCCGACTTTTTCATCGCTGGCATACCAACGGGAATCCCAGTCTTTGATGACGCCCACGCGTAAACCGTGGGGATTGATTTTCTGTCCCATAAACTGTCTCCTCCCTTATGCCTTCTCTGCCACGCTGAGCGTGACATGTGATGTTCTCTTGTTGATCCGGAATGCTCTGCCCTGTGCCCGAGGCATCATTCTTTTCAGAATGGGGCCCGGGGTGGAGAACACTTCGTTCACATAGAGCTTTGCGGGGTCCATGTTAAAGTTGTTTTCCGCATTTGCTGCCGCGCTCTTTAAGAGCTTCATCAGGGGTTCAGAAGCAGACTTGGGGGTCTGCATCAAAATTGCCATTGCGGTGCCCACATCCTTGCCGCGAATCAGATCGCAGACGATCTGAACCTTGCGGGGAGCGATGCGGACATATCTCAAATAAGCCTTTGCTTCCATATTCTGCATCCTCCTTCTTATTTCGCTCTCGCGTGACCGCGGAACGTGCGGGTCGGGGCGAATTCGCCCAGCTTGTGACCCACCATGTCCTCCTGCACATAGACAGGAACGTGCTTGCGGCCGTCATGGACGGCAATGGTATGACCGACAAAGGAGGGGAAGATCGTGGAGCTACGGCTCCAAGTCTTCAAGACCTTCTTCTCGCCGGCTTTGTTCATTTCATCAACCCGCTTCAGAAGCTCAGGGGCAACATACGGGCCTTTTTTGACTGATCTGCTCATATTTTCTTGCCTCCTTACTTCTCGTTACGACGCTTCACAATGAATTTATTGGTCTGGCTCTTGCCCTTGCGGGTCTTGTAACCCAACGCCGGCTTGCCCCAGGGAGTCATGGGTCCGGTATGGCCGACAGGTGCCTTGCCCTCGCCGCCGCCGTGGGGGTGGTCGCAGGGGTTCATGACGCTGCCGCGGACGCTGGGACGGAAGCCCATGTGGCGCATCCGGCCTGCTTTACCGATCTGGATGTTCTCGTGCTCGATGTTGCCCACCTGACCGATGGTCGCCTTGCAGTTGGTACGCACGATGCGCACTTCGCCGGAGGGCATACGAATCTGAGCGTCGCCGCCCTCTTTCGCCATCAGCTGAGCGGACGTACCGGCGGAGCGCACCAGCTGGGCGCCGTTGCCGGGATGGAGCTCGATGTTGTGGATAATGGTGCCCACGGGAATCTGTCCCAGAGGCAGCGTGTTACCCGCCTTGATATCCGCCGTGGCAGAGGAGACGACCTTGTCGCCGGCCTTCAGACCCACGGGGGCAAGGATGTAACGCAGCTCGCCATCTTCGTACTGCACCAGCGCAATGTTGGCGCTGCGGTTGGGGTCATACTCCAGACGCAGAACAGTGGCGAACATTTCCAGCTTGTTACGCTTGAAATCAATGATACGATATTTTCTCTTGCAACCGCCGCCGCGATGGCGGACGGTGATTCTGCCATAGCTGTTACGGCCGGCGTTCTTCTTTAAAGACTCGGTGAGGCTGGCTTCGGGCTTTGCCTTTTTATCAATGCCGTCAAATCCGGAGACCGTCATGTGTCTTCTGGAAGGTGTCGTCGGCTTAAAAGTTTTAATTGACATTCGCTTACACTCCTTCTAGTTAAGTCGGGGTTCCGGTCTTATACCATTCCCTCAAAGAATTCAATGGTCTTGGAATCAGCTGTGAGCTGCACATAGGCCTTCTTCCAAGTTTTGGTCATACCGGGACGACCGCCGCCCTGACGTTTTTCCTTACCGGGAACGGTGAGGGTATTGACCTTGGCGACCTTGACGCCAAAAATTTCCTCTACCGCGCGTTTGACTTCAATTTTGCCGGCATCCCGTGCGATTTCGAAGACGTACTTCTTATCGGCGGCAGATGCCATGGCGCGCTCCGTGATGATGGGGCGGATAATGATGTCATATGAATTTGTCATTATGCAAACACCTCCTCGATTTTTGCCAGCGCATTCTGATCCAAGATGAGGCTCTTGGCATTCAGAATATCGTAGACGCTGAGGATGGTGGCAGTGGTGGTCATAACGCCGGGGATGTTATGGGCGCTGCGCACCACGTTCTCGTTGACCTCGGGGGTCACGACAACTGCTTTGCTGCCGCTGCCCACAGCAGTCAGGAAATTGCGGAAATCACGGGTCTTGATGACATCCATCGTGATGTTGTCCACCACGATCAGGCTGCCCTCCTGCACCTTTGCAGAGAGAACGGATTTCAGCGCCAATCTCTTGACCTTCTTGTTGAGCACATAAGAGTAGCTGCGGGGCTTGGGGGCAAACGCGATGCCGCCGTGGGTCCACTGGGGCGCGCGGGTGGAACCCTGACGCGCGTGGCCGGTGCCCTTTTGACGCCAGGGCTTTCTGCCGCCGCCGGAAACCTCGGCGCGGGTAAGGGCGCTCTGGGTGCCCTGTCTGCAATTGGCAAGATGGTTCTTCACGACTTCGTGGACAACCACTTCGTTCGGCTCGATGCCAAAGATGGCGTCGCTGAGCTGGACTTCGCCGACTTCTTTGCCGGACATATTTAACACTTTGATATTAGGCATATTGAAGCACTCTCCTTTCCTTAGCCTCTGGCAGATTTCTTCTGCGGATTCGCCTTGCTGGACACGGCTGCCGCCATATTCTTCACACGGTGTGTCTTCACAGTGGAATGAATGGTGACCAGGCTGCCCTTGGGGCCGGGGATGGCGCCGCGCACCACGAGCATGTTCAGCTCGGGATCCACGCGAACCACGTCCAGGTTCTGGACAGTGACCTGCTCAGAGCCCATTTGACCGGCGCCGATCTTGCCCTTGAAGATTTTAGCGGGGTCGGTACCGGAGCCCATGGAGCCTGCGTGACGGTGGACAGGTCCGCCGCCGTGGGTCATGGGGGTACGGCCTGCGTTGTGGCGCTTGACCACGCCGGCATAGCCCTTGCCCTTGCTGGTGCCGGTCACGTCCACGAAGTCGCCGGCGGCGAAGGTATCAGCCTTCACGATGTCGCCCAGATTCAGGGTGGTGCCGTCCAGCTCGAACTCGCGCAGATACTTCTTGGGAGAGACGCCCGCTTTGTTCAGGTGACCCAGACGGGGCTTGGTGAGTTTCCGCTCGGGGACATCCTCGAAGCCCAGCTGGATTGCCTCATAGCCGTCTTTTTCGGCTGTCTTCTTCTGGGTCACAACACAGGGTCCGGCTGCAATGACAGTGACCGGAATGACGTGGCCGTTTTCGTCGAAAATCTGAGACATGCCGACTTTTTTGCCAATGATTGCTTTCATGTATGATCCTCCTTAAAGGTTATTGGTCGGTGTAGATGGTGCATGACCATTGCTCCGCCGACATGACCCCACCTGTCTCGCAAGATGACAGATGATGGGTACAAGTGAGTTTGCTGAAATCAAGGGGTTTTTCTTACAGCTTGATTTCGATTTCCACGCCGGCGGGCAGATCCAGCGCCATCAGCGCCTCCACTGTCTTGGGGGTGGACTTGGTGATATCAATCAGTCTCTTGTGGGTGCGGCGCTCGAACTGCTCACGGCTGTCCTTGTACTTATGCACGGCGCGCAGGACTGTGATAATCTCCTTTTTGGTGGGCAGAGGGATGGGGCCGGAGACGGTTGCGCCGGTGCGCTTGGCTGTCTCGACGATTTTCTCTGCGCTCTGGTCGATGACCTGATGGTCATAGGCTTTCAGCCGAATGCGAATCATTTCTTTTTGTGCTGCCATGATGTTTTCCTCCTGATTTCGTACGGTTTTTTCTTCCTTACTCCGTACGGCGAGAAGTAATTTTTTCTATACGCTTAACCGTGCGTATCATTCTGGCTCATAAGAAATACCGGCGTAAAAATACGGCCGGTACTGTCTCATTGGCGCAGTGATCTACGCAACGTACAGATTTCTTCTCAGCCGCCCGATTCTCGGACATACTCCCCGAAAGTTACCGACATCTCTGTCGCAATCTCTCGGTTCATCGCAGTGTGCATGGTGCAGAGCAAGTCCGCAGGTCACGCACCCGACTATAATATAAGAAAACCCTCCTGTTGTCAAGAGGGTTTTCAGGGAAATTTTCAGAAATTTGCAGGGGAATTGCCGGATTTTTTGCGTTTTATTTCCTTTTCCGGAAAAATCCACCGCCGGCGGACACTTTGCGTCGTTTCCGCAAAGCATCCCCAGCGGTTTCCGGCTCTTTGACGGGGGGCAGCTTAATACGCCACGCCCCAATAGATATCGGTGGTGCATTTTTTGCCGCAGACGGGGCAGACACCCTCGGTGCCGCTCTGCTCCAGCGGCATGCAGCGGGAGGAGACACCGGCGTCCTCCTTCATCTTCAGCTCGCAGGCCAGATCGCCGCACCATTTGGTTTTTAAGAAGCCGCCCTTTGTATTGGTGATCTCCTTGGCCTCTGCCAGCGTGTTGACGGCGAAGGTGTTGTCGTCTAAGTTTTTCTTTGCCATGGCAAACATATTGTCGTGGACGGCATCCAGCAGCCCGCGGACGGTGTCCTCCAACGTATCCAGAGACACGAAGGTCTTTTCGCCGTTGTCCCGGCGGGCGATGACGCACTGGTTTTTCTCCATGTCCTTGGGGCCGATTTCCACCCGCAGGGGCACGCCCTTCATCTCATACTCCGCAAACTTCCAGCCGGGGGACTGCTCGGAGGCATCCAGCTTCACCCGGAAGCCCGCCTCTGCCAGACGGGCGCGCAGGGCTTCCGCCGCCTCTAGCACGCCGGGCTTATGCATGGCGATGGGCAGCACCATCACCTGAATGGGGGCGATACGGGGAGGCAGCACCAGACCGTTATCGTCGCCGTGGGTCATGATGATGCCGCCGATTAAACGGGTGGACACACCCCAGGAGGTCTGGTGGGGATAGGCCTGCTGGTTGTTTTTATCGGCAAAGGTGATGTCGAAGGAGCGGGCGAAGCCGTCGCCAAAATAGTGGGAGGTGCCGCCCTGCAACGCCTTTTTATCGTGCATCATGCACTCGATGGTATAGGTGGCCTCGGCGCCTGCAAATTTTTCCTTCTCGGTCTTGCGGCCGCGGATGACGGGCATGGCCAGCACGTTCTGGCAGAAATCGGCATAGATGTTCAGCATCTGCTCGGTTTCGACGATTGCCTCCTCTGCCGTGGCGTGCATGGTGTGGCCCTCCTGCCACAGGAATTCCCGGTGGCGCAGGAAGGGGCGGCTGGTTTTTTCCCAGCGCAGCACGGAGCACCACTGGTTATACAGCTTGGGCAGGTCGCGCCAGCTATGGATGATATTGGCATAGTGCTCGCAAAACAGGGTCTCGGAGGTGGGGCGGATGCAGAGGCGCTCCTCCAACTTCTCCGCGCCGCCCATGGTCACCCACGCGCACTCGGGGGCGAAGCCCTGCACATGGTCCTTTTCCTTTTGCAGCAGGGATTCGGGAATCAGCATGGGCAGATAGACGTTCTCATGCCCGGTCTTTTTGAATTCCCCGTCTAAAATCGCCTGCATATTCTCCCAGATGGCATAGCCATAGGGACGCATGACGAACATGCCCTTCACACTGGTATAGTCGATCAGCTCTGCCTTCTTCACCACGTCGGTGAACCACTGGGCAAAATCCACATCCCGTGCGGTGATTGCCTCCACTTGTCTCTTGTCCTGTCCCATATCCTCAAATCCTTTACCACAATATAATAGTGCCGCTTTCGGCTTTTTTACAGATGTTCTTTATTGTAGCCAGTTGCGGCGCTTTTGTCAAGCAGAGCCGCCCACCCGCCGCAAACGACCGGGGACGCGGCGTACGGAGGACGCGCTTTTTCGAGAAAAAGCTGCGCAAAAAGCTTTGCTGCGCGTTTTGTCAGGGCGGCACAGGGGACGAGGGACGCGGGGAGACGCGGCTTTTTGAAAAAAGCCTGCCAAAAACTTTCATGAGAGTTGAGTCAGAGCTACACAGACGACGAGGGACGCGAGGGACGCGGGGGGACGCGGCTTTTTGAAAAAAGCCTGGCAAAAACTTTTATGAGAGTTTAGATAGAGCTACAGGTAACGCACAAAGGGGCGGATAGCATCCGCCCCTTTGTTTGATTCAACGCGCATTTCATCGGGAAATAACCGGCAGGGGACGGATACCATCCGCCCCCTGCAACGCAGCATTGCCCTCATATTTG
>JAVVOA010000036.1:0-20487 GCA_036656515.1 Oscillospiraceae bacterium
AAAAAATCAGGGTCATGCAATCAAAAGAATGCCGAAATTTTGGAACTGCGACTGATTAAAAGTCTGCAAAGCATTGAAAACAAAGGGAATCATCGTTCACGGCTGACCAAGGCGGGGGAAGATTTCGAGTGCGCCCCGACACAACCGCTTCAAGCCCTGTCCGTATTCGCCCCCTAAAAGGTGGGGCACACAGGCAGGGAACCGGAGCACCTGCGCCGCCAAAAAGCGGGATTCCCCGAAAGCTTCTCTATTATGCCATATCCGGCGGGCGGTTGCAAGACTAATTTTTGCAGCATGTATTCTTGCGCTATCTCATAATCTGTGCTAGTATAGGAAAAGCTTCTGCTTTTCTATATGAAAACTTTCGGAATGAGGCTTTACAATGCGGCCGCGTATTTACATTTATTACCATGGCTCTAATCTTTCCTTCTACCAGAGTGCGCTGGATGCCGCCGGTGGAATCGCTCTTTTTTCCACAGATCTCACAGTGGCAAAGCGCTGTGACGGCTTGTTGCTTCCCGGCGGGGGAGACATCGACCCTGCCCGCTATGGGCAAAAACGCCGGGGTACACCACGGCTCAATCCCACCCGCGAGGCGGCGGAATTTGCTCTGATTGACGACTTTGTACAGAGTAAAAAACCCATTTTTGGTATTTGTCTGGGACTGCAAATGCTCAATGTCGCCTTTGGCGGCACCCTGTTGCAGGCCATCCCCAAGCACGAGGCGGGGGAGAGGGAGACCGATTGCGTCCACCCCGTCCACGCCGCGGCCGGCTCTCTGCTGGATCGCCTGTACAGCGCCGATTTTCTGGTGAACAGCTTTCATCGACAGGCGGTGGATCGTCTGGGGGAGGGGCTTGCCCCAATCGGTGCGGCGGCGGATGGCGTGATCGAGGCGGTGCAGCATGAGACATTGCCTATTGTGGGCGTGCAGTGGCATCCCGAACGCAACCGCGGCAGCTTTAGACGGCCGGATTTGGCGGATGGGCAGGCACTGTTCAACCAATTTGTTGCACAGATGAGGTGAGGGACATGGGCGCACTGCGAGAGGTCAATCTGGAATTGGGACTGCCCACGGTGGAGCAGGCAATGCGCCGACTGACGGCGGAAATCCCCAGCTCACGCAAGTTGGGCTGCACCGTCTTAAAAATCATCCATGGATACGGTTCCACCGGCACGGGGGGAAAAATCCGCACCGCCGCCCGTCGGAATCTCGCCTCTATGAAAAGCCGCCGGGTCATTCGGGACTTTATCCCCGGCGAAAAATTCTCCATCTTTGAACCCTGCACCCTGTCGGCCTTCTCCATCTGCGATGCACTGCGCCGCGACAGTGATCTGGAGCGCTATAACAATGGGGTGACCTTTATTTTGCTGTAGAGCGGCGGGGAGGGACGGATTTTCTGCGCCCCTGTCGAAAATTTTGGGGAAACCCGGAAAACCGCCTTGACAAAAAATGCATTGTATGCTATTATTTTTAAGCTGACGATTTTTCCGGAAGGCACGCGCAGGTGTAGCACAATGGTAGGGCACCAGCCTTCCAAGCTGGGGATGCGAGTTCGATTCTCGTCACCTGCTCCAATCTCATATTTGCGCCAGTAGCTCAGGTGGATAGAGCAACTGCCTTCTAAGCAGTAGGCCAGGGGTTCGAATCCCTTCTGGCGTACCAACGCCTTCCGGATTGGAAGTTTTTAGCAGGTTACGGTGCGTGGTTTCGCGTATATGTGGTGGGTATAGCTCAGCTGGTTAGAGCACCGGATTGTGGTTCCGGGGGTCGAGGGTTCGAACCCCTTTACCCACCCCAGACAGAGAAGGGGATCGGGCGTCTGTTCCGATCCCCTGCTCACTTCCACATTGGGGTGTAGCCAAGCGGTAAGGCAAGGGACTTTGACTCCCTCATTCGCTGGTTCGAGTCCAGCCATCCCAGCCAATTTTCACTGTCCGTCAAAATTGCCGGCGACTTGATTCGTTAGCTCAGTTGGCAGAGCAATTGCCTTTTAAGCAATGGGTCCGGGGTTCGAATCCCCGACGAGTCACCATGAAATCCCTTGTAACCGCGCTGGTTGCAGGGGATTTTTTGCTGCCCCGACACAGCGGACGATGTTGCGAGGGGACAGGGGAGCGACATAGTTTCTTGCCCCATGGCGAACCCCATAGAGAAAGCCCCCGGAGAGCAATCCGCTCCCCGGGGGCTTTTCGGCACCAAAACCGGATACCGCCGTCTGTATTTTTGAGGCGATATCGGAAGAGGTTCCTTAGTTACAGGGCATATACGCCCCGAACGGCTTGGACGGATCTACAACGACGACTGCTTGGTTGGCTGCTCCGGAGACACTATCCTTGGCAGCGGCCGTCATGGTAATGTTCAGCACAAACTTGCCTCCCGCAGTGGTGACAAGCACCGTGCCCAGCTTGAGATTGGAAATCAGGGTGCGGATATCCACTTCCGCCAGTTTGCCGCTGATCAGCTTGTTGACGTAAGCATCTACATGGGGGCGAAAGGCCGCCATGGAAACCGGTGCGTTTATCAGTGCGGCGGCCAGTGCCGGCTGTATGTAGAAAAGAGGCGCACCTGTGAGTGCGGTTCCTCTTTTCTCAACAAAATATTCCTGATGCACGATGATCGCATCGGCTGCCGTCATTTCGCCCTGATAGGTTGCATAGTAGTCGTCATTAAAAATCCCACAATTTGCACTGTGGCAATCCGAAACTGCCTGGTCATACGCATCCCAGCTTGCCGGATTTCCGACTGTGACCGGGATGGTTGCGCTTTTTTTCAGACCAAACTCCGTAAAAGATACGGTGACCGTTCCGGCGGCCGTTATTGTTTCGGGACTCCAGGTGCATCCACCTGTGATCACTTTTGTTGCGCCGTTGGTATACTTTGCTGTGACCACCATCCCCGCCGGGTCAAAGCGCTCGCCGCCGACATATCTGGTTTTTGTCGGTGGCGTTGTGATGGCGATGGAGGACAGCGTTGCGCCAATCTCGTCAAACCGCGCCATTCTCACCGCCGCACCTGTCGAATCCCCCACATACAGCTTGCCGCCGAGCATCAAAGGCTCGCCGGGCAAAAGGGTGGGGACGGCGGTCCCAGAGCTGCGCTTCAACTGAATGGTGGTCTGGGCACCGCAATCTACTTTGCGAATGGACAGCGCACCGTCTGCCGCAACGGATACCTCTCCGCCGGATTTGATGTGCCCCAGTGCAGAGGCGGTTGCGACAGTGGCGGTATGGTCTGCGGCAGCAGCGCCCACCGCCGCGGCTGTATGGCTGTGGTCGCCGCGGGCAAGGGCGATGTTACTGACGCCGTCACCCAGATAGAGCTTGCCCTCATCAAGGGCAAAGGCTGGCTCGCCCGCCGCCAGCACCGGCATCTGGGCCTTGTTGCCCCGCTTGATTTGTAATTTTTGCGCCATGGGATCCCTCCTTAAAATGTGCCGCAGTCCACGTTGTCCACGCGTACCACGCCGCCGGCGATTGCCAGCCCCTCACCGATTTTCACGCCGCCCAGCCCGGATGCCGTGGCGGCAGGCAGGGTATAGTTGGACAGCCCGGACAGCTTGGTCTTTTCCGCCGCTGTAAAGTCCGCCTCGGACAGACCCTTACCGGTGATCTTGTCCACCTTTCCGCCGATTTGTCCGGCGATGGTGGCGGCAAAATTGGGATCGTTGCCCAGTGCCGCCGCCAGCTCCCACAGGGTGTCCAGCGCGGCGGGGGAGGAGGCCACCAGTGCCGCCACCGCCGCCGATACCTGCGCCGCCGTCTGATAGCCGGCATCGTTGGGCAGATCGGTGATCTTGGCGGGCAGCCCCGTCACCTTGGATGCGGGAATAGGCGGCAAATCTGTCACAGCGAGCGTGGTGCCCGCCGTGACCCGCCCCTTGGCATCCGCTGTCAGCTTGGTATAGGTGCCCGGTGCCAGCCCCGCCATGGTGGCCAGAGCCACCTGCAACGTCACGCTTTGGGTGCCGTCAAAGCCCACAGCGGCGGCGATTGCGTCCCCTGATAGGGCGAAGTCCCGGCTGGTTTTCAGCTTGACTGCCTCGCTGGTCATGCCGGCGGCGGGATTGAGATGCACCTTGTCCGCCGCTGTGCCGATATAGACGTTGCCGGTGTCCAGCGCCAGTGCCAGCTCACCTGCCGCCAATGCCATCCCGGTGACAGCCGCCTGTGAGCCTCTCCTGATTTGAATCGTTGCCATACGTTTTCTCCTTCCTCTCTATTGATGATTTCCGTCCAGACGAAGCCCGGTGTGTGCCAGCCCGTCTGCGTTGTGGGCGTTGACATAGCCCTGTGCGTCCGCCCGGGTGGCAAAGTCTCCGCCCACCACAGACACCGCCCGATCGGCCGCTGCCCGCGCCTCTGTCGCCGAGGTGACGGCGTCTCGTGCCGCGGTTGCCGCTGTGTTTTGCAGATCATTCGCCCGCAGCAGTGCCGCAGCCGCCTCCTGCTTTGCCGTCTCTGCCGCCGATGAGGCGGCGGAGGCGGCGTTTTTGGCCTCCGTTGCCAACGCCACCAGCTGGGCATAGATGTCCGCCGGAGGGGCAGGTGGGGGCATGCCGTCCCGCAGTCCCGATGGTGCGATGGGCAGGACACAGGCATCCGCCGTGTACAAATCGCCGCCGAATACGCTGACGGTGCAGATGCCCGCCCGCAATATCGGCAGTTGGGTTGCCGCGCCGTCGCTGCCAATGAGACAGTGGCAGGTCACGCCGCCGGTGGTGATCACCGCAGTTTTTAAAACGCCGTCCCAAACGGGGTCAAAGGTGAAGTGGAATGCCAAAAGATTGTGGCTGTCCGCCACCAGCGACTGCCACTCCAGCCGCTCTATGTGTTGCCCGGTTACCTTGAAATGTTGTGTAATCATGTCATCAGCCTCCCCAGTGCCCCGGCCTTTGGGGGTTTGGTGTACCGTTCTGTGCATCAGCCCATAAAAAAAGGAAAGACACCGGAATGGTGTCTTTCCAAACGCATTTGCAGGCAAAACATGCAAAAAAAGAGGCAACCTCGTAAAGAGGTTGCCTCTGGTACGCCCTGAGGAATTCGAATCCCCGGCCTTCTGGTCCGTAGCCAGACGCTCTATCCAGCTGAGCTAAGGGCGCATAACGCTGTCCTCTTTCAGACAGCTTAGTTATATTAACATATTGTGCGCCGTTATGCAAGCGTTTTTTTAAAATTTCGAAAAAATGGTTAAAAATGAAGGAGGGCAATCAAGGGAACGCTTGTAAAGAGAAATGGATTGTGATAGAATCCCTCTATATAACTGCCTTGCGCACAGACTGTGTTTTGCGGGCAAATGCTTTGTCCCGACGGGGCTGCCGCCGGGACGGATGAAAACGGGAAAGCGGTGGGCACAATGGAAAATAACAATTTTAAAACAGTTGCCTTTGGCGGATTTGACAAGCAGGACGTGGTGCGCTATATCGAGCAGACCGCCGCTGAGACGGCAGAGGTCACAGAAAAGCTGCAACAGGAGAACGACCGTCTGCGGCGGGAGAACACGGCCTTGCAGGACGAACTGGATACCCTGCGCCCTCAGGCCCAGGAACTGCGTGCGGCCAATACCCGTCTGGTGGACGAGCGGGATCGGCAGTCCACCGAGGGGCAGCGGCAGAACAACGTGTTGCAGACGATGGTGCCCCAAGTGGCGGCGCTGACCAAGGAGCTAGAGGTACTGCGTCCCCAAGCAGAGGCATATGCCCAAGTGAAGGAGCATATCGGCAGCATCGAGTGCGATGCCCGCAAACGGGCGGACGAGCTGGAAAATGCCACCACGGCGCGGCTACAGGGATTGCTGACGGCGTATCAAAAGCAATATGCCGAGCTGGTCTCCACCTTCGAGGTGGCATCGGCACACGTCACCGGCGAGCTGCGGAAGGTAGAGGTCAATCTCTCCCAGCTGCCCTGCACCTTCGACAAAACGGGTGCCGAGCTGGCGGAGCTGGAAGAGGTTCTGCGCAATAACAGGACATAGAGACAGACCCGGAAAGAATGTCGGGTTTTATACGGGTTAAGACATAAAGTTGACAAACAGACTCCTGAAAATCAGCCTTTCAGCGGCGCTTTTTTGCCGGGGACACCCCGACGGCGGGTTCCGCCTGACTGCGATTGATTGAAATGCATCGCATTTTGCCGACTTTATCTCTTGACCCGTATTCTATTTCATGCTAACCATTCGATTCCGTACTGTCTATCATTCCAAAAGAGAGGGACGATTGGGGGGTTTTCTATTGAATTCACCCAAATTTTCACATATACTCTATAGCCATAGGAGAAAATTCCTCTAAATGGGGAGCACTGAAAGAAGGTGAAGAAGTCATGTCATTAGAAGCCGTTGAAAAAGTGACGGAGGCGGAGAGAGTCAATCGGGAGCGTAAAGCCGCCGCCGTGCAAGAAGGTAAGAAAATCGTCAGCGATGCGCAGCAACAGGGGACTGCGCGGCTCAAGCAGATTCAGCAGGAGGCCGCAGCAGCAGGCAAGGAACAGCTGAGGGAGGCGGAAACCCGTGCGGGGGTACGGGCAGAGGCCATCCGAAAGCAGGCAGAGCAGGACGGTGCGCGATTGCGGGATGCGGCAAAGAGCAAGCTGGATAGCGCCGCGGAATTTATCGTCAGAAGGGTTGTGGAAGGCTAATGTCCATTGTGAAAATGAAGCGACTCCGCGTGATGGCGTTAGCCGGGGACAAGCCCGCGCTGCTGGCGCAGCTGCTCCATCTGGGCTGTGTCGAAATTGAATCGCCGGAGGGGCTGCTGTCCGATCCCAGCTGGGCGGCGCTTCTGTCCCGGGGCGATACCACTTCCAGCCGGGGCGCAATCACCGAGGTCAATGCCGCGCTGGCGGCAATCCGCAAATACGGCAAGCTGCCGGACGGATTGTTCATCCAGCGGGGCGAGATCGGGGAAGCAAAATTCTTAAGTACCGAGACGGCGCAGGAGGGGAAGACCATCAGCGACCGCATTGGTGCTCTGTTGCAGGAATATGCCCGGTTGCAGGGCGAGGAAAACCATCTGCGGGCACAGCGCGGGGCGCTGACACCGTGGCAGGGGCTGGATCTGCCCTTGGAGACTCCCTCCACCGAGCATGTGTTGTTGCGACTGGCAGTCTGCCCCGCGGGGACGGATTTTGCCGCCATGGAGGCAGAGCTGGCGGGACAGCCGGCGGTGCTGCTGGCGGTGAACACCGATCGAGAGCAGCAATATCTGGTGCTCCTGTGCCATCGGGCAGAGGAGACGGCGGTGATGGAGCTGTTGCGTCCCCACGGCATCAGCCTGACCGCGTTTAAGGACACGGAGGGCACGGCGGCGGAGAATATGGCGCGGCTGGATCGCACACTAGAGGAAAACGCCACCCGTCAAACTGAGGTGATCGCCGAGATCGCGGCGCACAAGGAATTTCGGGACGAGTTGCGGCTCTATGCGGATCGTCTGACCCAGGAGACAAGTTTGGAGACCTCGTCGGAGCGCATCTTGACCGACGGCTCCATCGTCTTTTTCGAGGGTTGGGCACCGGCGGCGGAGATCTCCCAATTGGAGACACTCTTTACCAAACTGGGTTGCGCATGGGAGACCGAGGATCCCACCGAGGAGGACTATCCCAACGTGCCGGTGCAGCTGAAAAACAACGTCATCACCAGACCGCTGAACATGGTGACGGAGATGTACAGCCTGCCCGCCTATAACGGCATCGACCCCAACCCGCTGATGGCACCGTTCTTCATCCTGTTTTATGGCGTGATGATGGCGGACATGGGCTATGGGTTACTGATGATGCTGGCATCGCTGGTGGTGCTGAAGAAATATCGTCCCAAATATGGGATGCAGCATTTCTTCTCGCTGCTGGGACTGTGCGGCATCAGCACCTTCATTATGGGCGCGATCACCGGCGGCTTTTTCGGGGATTTCCCCCTGCAATTGGCCCGGGTCATCAATCCCGAAACCACCTTTGCGGGTCTGCCCGCCCTGTTCACCCCGCTGGACGATACCTTGGCGATTCTGGTGGGCTCCATGGCGCTGGGCGGTGTCCAAATCCTCACCGGCATGATCATCAGCTTTGTGAAGCAGACCCGCGAGGGGCACTTCTTGGATGCGCTGATGGACATCGGCTCTTGGTGGCTGGTCTTTATCGGCGTGGCCGTGGGCGCACTGGGCGGCACTTGGCTGGTGGCAATCGCCGGCGTGGTGGCACTGATCTGCACCCAGGGACGGCACAGCCCCACCCTGATGGGCAAGCTGGTGGGCGGCATCGGCAGTCTGTATGATATCACCGGCTACTTCGGCGACGTGCTGTCCTACTCCCGACTGATGGCACTGATGCTGGCGGGCAGCGTCATCGCACAGGTGTTTAACACCTTGGGCGCGATCCCCGGCAACGTGATTATTTTCCTTGTGATTTCCATGGCGGGCAACGCCTTGAACTTTGCTTTAAACCTGCTGGGCTGCTATGTCCATGACTTGCGTCTGCAATGTCTGGAATACTTCGGCAAGTTCTATCAGGACGGCGGCAAGGCATTTAAGCCTCTGGAGATCAAAACTAAATTTGTAGACGTGGTCAAAGAATAAGGAGGAACTATTATGAATTTCTTAGAAACATTTGGCGGATTGGCTTTCGCGCTGCTGGGCGCGGGACTTGCCGCAGTACTCAGTGGCATCGGCAGCGCAAAGGGCACCGGCATCGCCGGCGAGGCAGGCACGGGCTTACTGTGCGCCGACCCTTCCAAGTTCGGTAAGGTTATGATTTTGCAGGTTATCCCCGGCACCCAGGGTCTGTATGGTCTGGTGGTTTGGTTCTTCGCCATTTTCCGCATGGGACTGCTGTCCGGCGGCGGCGCTGACATGAGCGTGCAGCTGGGTCTGCAATACTTCGTCGCCTGTATGCCTATGGCACTGGGCGGTCTGTTCTCCGCCATCGCCCAGGGGCGCGTGGCAGCCGGCGCTATCAATATTCTGGCAAAGAAGCCCGATGACTGGGCAAAGGGCATGGTGCTGTGCATCACCGTCGAATTCTACGCCATTCTGTCCCTCCTCGCCTCCATGCTGATGATCATCAACATTAGCTAAGTGCAATCACAAAAACGGAAAGGCGGGTACACAGGTTTATGAATGGAATGGATACAATCCTAAGCCGCTTAGAGGGCGACACGCAGGCTGAAATCAATGGGATTTTGGACGATGCGAGAGCCGAGGCGGAGCGCATCGGCGCGGGCTTTGCGGCACAGGCATCCGCCACTGCGGCAGACCTCTCTGCGAAAAACGAGAAAAATGCCGCCGAACGGGAGGAACGTCTCATCAGCGTCGCCAATATGGAGGCGCGGAAGGCGGCGCTTGCCGCCAAGCAGGACATGGTGGAGCAGGCGTTTGCGCTGGCGCTGGAGCGTCTGTGCAAGCTGCCCGACGAGCAATATATCGCCATTGCCGCCGATTTGATGGTGCGCGCCGCCCACACCGGGCGGGAGAGCGTGATTTTCTCGGCACCGGATCGGGAGCGGATCGGCAAGGCCGCCGTCGCCCGTGCCAACGAGCTGCTGGCCAAGGAAAACGCCCCCCAGCGCCCCAAGGCGGACACCAAGGTGGGCGAGCTGCTAAACTCCGTGGCAACCGGCGTGGCGGCTCTGCTGGACGGCACCGCTCTGCTGACCCTGTCCAAGGAGACCCGGGACATCCCCGGCGGTTTTATTCTGGCAGACGGCGACGTGGAGGTCAATTGTGCCTTCCCGACGCTGGTGCGTCTGCAACGCAACGAGATTGCGGGCGAAGTGGCGAAGCTGCTGTTTGCCTGAGCAAAACGCGAAATCCGGCATGACAAGGAGGAATTGCCTTGGGTCACATCAAAGATACCGATTATCTGGCGCTGTCCAGCCGCATTAAGGCGATGGAAAATACATTGCTCAGCCGCGAGCGGATGGAGCATCTCTTGGAGGCGCGATCCAACGAGGAAGTGTCGAAAATCCTACAGGATTGCGGCTATCCCGAGTTTTCGGGTCCCCAGCAGATGGACGAGGCGCTGACCTCTGTGCGGGAGGAAATGCTGGCGGACTTGTCCGCCTCTGCACCCGACCCCCGCTATATCGAAATTTTCAAGCTGAAATATGACTATCACAATTTAAAGGTACTGCTGAAGGCAGAGGCGCTGGACGTGCCCGCCGCCCACATGCTGATGGACTTCGGGCGGGTGCCCGCCGCCGTCCTGCAAGAGGCCGTGACCACCGGGGACTTCGCTGATGTCCCCGCTACCATCGAACGGGCAACGGCGGAGGCCCGGGAGATTCTGGGTGCCACCGCCGATCCCCAGCTGTCCGACATCGCTTTGGATCGCTGCTGCTATGCAGAATTGCTGGCACTGGCGGAGTCCATCGGCAGCGAATTTCTCACGGGCTATGTCCGTCTGATGATCGACGCGCTGAATCTGCGGAGCCTTGTCCGCACCCTGCGCATGGGCAAGACCGGCGCGTTTTTAGATGGCGCGCTCCTGCCCGGCGGCGAGGTGGTGACGGCGGCTCTGTCCGTGATTGCCAACAGCAGCGGCAGCGGACTGATCGAGCTGTATGCCTCCACCCCCCTGCGGGACGCGGCAGAGGCTGGCGCGGCGGCGATTGCCGGCGGCGGCCTGACCAAGTTCGAGCGGCTGTGCGACGATGCAGTGGGGGACTATCTGGCAGATGCCAAATATGTCGCCTTTGGCGAAGCGCCGCTGGTGGGCTATCTGGCTGCCCGAGAGACCGAGTTTACCAATCTGCGGATTTTGCTGATGGGTCGCGCCATGGGACTGGACGCCGGCATCATTCGGGAAAGGTTGCGTGAAGCCTATGTCTAAAATTGCAGTGATCGGCGAATGGGAGTCCGTCATGGGCTTCCGCGCGCTGGGACTCTCCACCTATGCCGCCGCCACCGCCGACGAGGCGAAGGAGCTTCTCCACCGTCTGGCAAAGGAGGATGTGGCTGTCATCTATCTGACAGAGCAGCTGGCGGCGCATATGGCGACCGAGATTGCCCGCTATAAGGACGAGCTAAAGCCCGCCATCATCCTGATTCCCGGGCGGGAGGGGTCGCTGGGCATCGGCAAAGAAAACCTGCAACGCGCCATCGAACGAGCGGTGGGCGCGGATATCCTGTAAAATTTCCCCGGAAAGAAGGTTATGACATTGAGCAATGGAACAGTAGTAAAAGTATCCGGTCCGCTGGTGGTTGCCACCGGGCTGGCTAGCGCGAATATGTCCGACGTGGTGCGCGTTGGCCCCCAGCGGCTGATCGGTGAGATTTTAACCATGAAGGGCGACGCCGCCTCCATTCAGGTCTATGAGGAGACCTCCGGTCTCGGGCCGGGCGCCACGGTGGAGACCACCGGCGCACCCATGAGCGTAGAGCTGGGGCCGGGCATGATCGAGGGCATCTATGACGGCATCCAGCGTCCGCTGGAAAAAATCGTGGAAAAAGTGGGCTCCAACATCACCCGCGGCATTGAGATCTCCGCCTTGGATCACGACAAAAAGTGGGACTTTACCGCCACCGTCAAGGTCGGCACCAAGGTCACCGGCGGCGACATTTTGGGCACCGTGCCCGAGACCACCGCTGTGCTCCACAAGATTATGGTGCCCCCCACCATGAGCGGCACCATCACCAAAATCGAAAACGGCTCCTATACCGTCACCCAGCCGATTGCCACCCTGAAAAAGGACGACGGCACCGAGGTGGCACTGACCATGCTACAGCGCTGGCCTGTCCGCACCGGCCGTCCCTATGTGCATAAGTATCCCCCGGTCAAGCCCCTTTGCTCGGGACAGCGGGTCATCGACACCCTGTTCCCCATCGCCAAGGGCGGCACCGCCGCCGTGCCCGGCCCCTTCGGCTCCGGCAAGACCGTGGTGCAGCATCAGCTGGCAAAGTGGTCGGACGTGGATATCGTCATCTATATCGGCTGCGGCGAGCGCGGCAACGAGATGACCGACGTGCTCCGGGAATTCCCCGAGCTGAAAGACCCCCGCACCGGCGAATCCCTGATGAAGCGCACCGTCCTCATCGCCAACACCTCGGATATGCCCGTTGCCGCCCGCGAGGCATCGGTTTATACCGGCATCACCATCGCGGAGTATTTCCGTGACATGGGCTACGACGTGGCGGTCATCGCCGACTCCACCTCCCGCTGGGCAGAAGCGCTCCGCGAGATGTCCGGTCGTCTGGAGGAAATGCCCGGTGAAGAGGGCTATCCCGCCTATCTGGCCTCCCGTCTGGCGCAGTTCTATGAGCGTGCCGGCTCCGTCAAGTGCCTGGGCTCCGACGAGCGCCGGGGCTCCCTGACCGCCGTGGGCGCGGTGTCCCCTCCCGGCGGCGACCTGTCCGAGCCGGTGTCTCAGGCCACCATGCGTATTGTCAAGGTCTTCTGGGCGCTGGATGCGGCACTGGCGTATAAGCGCCATTTCCCCGCCATCAACTGGCTGAACTCCTACTCTCTGTATCTGGATTCCCTGAAGCCGTGGTACGACGAGAATCTGGGTGTCTCCTTCATCGAAAACCGCAGCCGCGCCATGCGTCTGTTGCAGGATGAGGCCTCCCTGAACGAAATCGTCCAGCTGGTGGGCAAGGATGCCCTGTCTCCCGCCGATCAGTTGACGCTGGAATCCGCCCGCATGGTGCGAGAGGACTTCCTCCAGCAGAACGCCTTCGTGGACGTGGACGGCTTCTCCTCCTACGAGCGTCAGCAGAAGCTGATGGCGCTGATTTTGGACTATGATACCCTGTGCCGTGCCGCCATCGAAAAGGGCGCACCGGCAGCGGCGCTGTTTGAAATCCCCGCCCGGGAGAAAATCGGTCGCGCCAAGAGCGTGGAGGCCGACGAGTACGACAAGGCCTATGACGATATCAGTGCCGAGATGCATCAAGAAATCGCGGCAATTGCAGAGGGAGGCGAGCAGCTATGATTCGGGAATATCGTACCATTCAAGAGATTGCCAGCCCCCTGATGATGGTTCGCATGGTGGAGGATGTCACCTATGACGAACTGGTGGAGGTCGAGCTGCCCGACGGAAGCGTCCGTCGCGGCAAGGTGCTGGAGGTCAACGGCGACACCGCAGTTGTCCAGCTGTTTGAATCCGCCTCCGGCATCAATCTGGCACAGTCCAAGGTGCGCTTTTTGGGACACCCCCTACAGTTGGGTGTCTCCGGCGACATGCTGGGCCGGGTGTTCAACGGCATGGGTCAGCCCATCGACGGCGGCCCCGAAATTCTGGCAGAGGAATACCGGGACATCAACGGCCTGCCTATGAACCCCGCTGCCCGGGACTATCCCAACGAGTTCATCCAGACCGGCGTGTCCACCATCGACGGATTGAATACGCTGGTGCGCGGTCAAAAGCTGCCGATCTTCTCCGGCTCCGGTCTGCCCCACGCAAACCTTGCGGCGCAGATTGCCCGTCAGGCAAAGGTGCGGGGCGATGCGGCCTCCAACTTCGCCGTGGTGTTTGCCGCCATCGGTATCACCTTCGAGGAATCCGAGTTCTTCGTCAGCGAGTTCCGCCGCACCGGTGCCATCGACCGCACCGTGCTGTTCTCCAACCTCGCCAACGACCCCGCAGTCGAGCGCATTTCCACCCCCCGTATGGCGCTGACCGCCGCCGAGTATCTGGCGTTTGAAAAGGGCATGCACGTTCTGGTCATCATGACCGATATCACCAACTATGCCGAGGCACTGCGCGAGGTCTCCGCCGCCAAGAAGGAAGTCCCCGGTCGCCGTGGCTTCCCCGGCTATCTGTACACCGACCTTGCCACCATGTATGAGCGGGCGGGTCGCCGTCTGGGCAACCCCGGCTCCATCACCATGATCCCCATTCTGACCATGCCCGAGGATGACAAGACCCACCCCATCCCCGACCTCACCGGCTATATCACCGAGGGGCAGATCATCCTGTCCCGCGAGCTGTACCGCAAGGGCATCAATCCCCCGGTGGACGTGCTGCCCTCCCTGTCCCGTCTGAAGGACAAGGGCATCGGCGCAGAAAAAACCCGCGAGGATCACGCCGACACCATGAACCAGCTCTTTGCCGCCTATTCCACCGGTAAAGACAACAAGGAGCTGATGTCCATTCTGGGCGAGGCGGCACTGACCCCCACGGATCTGCTGTACGCCAAGTTTGCCGACGAGTTCGAAAAACGTTATGTCAACCAAGGCTATGATGAAAACCGCTCCATCGAAGAGACGCTGGATTTAGGCTGGGAGCTGCTGTCGATTCTGCCCACCTCCGAGCTCAAGCGGATTAAGCAGAAGAACATCGACAAGTATCTGCCGAAGAAAGCGTAGGGGGAGAGAAGCCCCGATTTTGCGTCCACCGTCTGAGAGACGGCGGGCGCGGCGAAAGGAGTGGTGAAAAGCATGGCAAACATTACCGTAAACCCGACCCGCATGGAACTGACCCGGCTGAAGGGCAAGCTGAAAACCGCACAGCGCGGACACAAGCTGCTCAAGGACAAGCGGGACGAGTTGATGAAGCAATTTTTAGATACCGTCCGGGAAGTCCGCTCCCTGCGGGAGAAGGTAGAGATCGAGCTGATGCGCGTACACGGTTCGTTTACCGTGGCGGCGGCGCTGATGAGCGATCAGGCGCTGGAGCAGGCGCTGATGTATCCCAAGCAGAGCGTGGAGCTCTCCATGGGCTTTCAAAACATCATGTCTGTCAACGTGCCGGTCTACGAGTTCCACACCAAAACCCAGTCGGACAGCGACATCTACCCCTATGGCTTCGCCGGTACCTCCGGCGAGCTGGACACGGCGGTGGACGCGCTGGGTCATGTGTTCCGGGACATGCTGCTGCTGGCGCAGATTGAAAAGACGGCGCAGCTGCTGGCAGAGGAGATCGAGAAGACCCGACGCCGGGTCAACGCGCTGGAATATGTGATGATTCCCAACACCCAGGAGGCCATCCGCTATATCACCATGAAGCTGGATGAAAACGATCGTTCCACCACCACGCGCCTGATGAAGGTCAAGGACATGCTCCTTGCCCAAGCCATCGAGGAGCGTCAGGCGATGGATGCCAAGATGATCGCCGCCGCCGGAAAATAAAGCAAAAAAGCACAGCATTCCCATGGGGAATGCTGTGCTTTTTCCTCGCCCTCGGGGGCAGGCTACGCGGCTTTTTGAAAAAAGCCTGGCAAAAACTTTAGTAAACTGTATTGCATTATGTCAACCGCACATGCGACAGAAAAGTTTCGCCAGGCCTTTTCAAAGACCGCGTCCTCCGGGGGACAGGCTACGCGGCTTTTTGAAAAAAGCCTGGCAAAAACTTTAGTAAACTGCATTGAATTATGTCAACCGCACCTGTGACAGAAAAGTTTCGCCAGGCCTTTTCAAAGGCCGCGTCCTCCGGGGGCAGAGCTACGCGGCTTTTTGAAAAAAGCCTGGCAAAAACTTTAGTAAACTGTATTGCATTATGTCAACCGCACCTGTGACATAAAAGTTTCGCCAGGCCTTTTCAAAGGCCGCGTCCTCCGCGTCTCTCGCGTCCCTACAGAATCATGATGCCTGCTTTTTCGCAGGTGTCCAGCGTGCCCTGATCCCACAGGCTGACCTGCACCTCGCCGATGTGGCAGGTGCCGATCATCAGCATGCACAGGCGGGACTGTCCGATGCCGCCGCCCATGGTCAGGGGGAACTGACCGTCCAGCAGCATTTTGTGATAGGGGAGGGTGCGTCGATCGTTGCAATTGGCCAGATTCAGCTGGCGATCCAGCGCCTCCTCATCCACCCGGATGCCCATGGAGGACAGCTCGAACGCCCGACCCAGCAGCTCATTCCACACCAGAATGTCGCCGTTTAATGACCAGTCGTCGTAGTCGGGAGAGCGGCTGTCGTGGGGCTGTCCGGACTTTAGCTTGCCGCCGATCTGCATGAGAAATACGGAGTGATGCTCCCGGCAGATGGCGTTTTCCCGCCCGTGGGCGTCCAAATCGGGATAGAGATCCTCCAGCTCTTGGCTGGTGATGAAAAAGACATCCCGATCCAGCTTGATCCGCAGGCTGGGGAAGGCCACATCCAAAGCCTCGGAGGTCTCGCAGATAGCGCCCACGATGTTGCGCACCGTCTCCTTCAAATAGGCCTCGGTGC
This sequence comes from Oscillospiraceae bacterium, assembly GCA_036656515.1. Classification (GTDB taxonomy): domain Bacteria; phylum Bacillota; class Clostridia; order Oscillospirales; family Oscillospiraceae; genus Oscillibacter. The sequence goes on from JAVVOA010000036.1 coordinate 16,090, forward strand.
GGTTTTCCCGGGTGATGATTTTCTCCCAGTCCCACTGATCGACGTAGATGGAGTGGATGTTGTCCACCTCCTCGTCCCGCCGGATGGCGTTCATGTCGGTATAGAGCCCCTTGCCCACATTGAACTCATAGCGCTTCAGCGCCAGACGCTTCCATTTGGCAAGGGAGTGTACCACCTGTCCGTTGGTGTGTACGTCGGGGATGTCAAAGCTGACGGGACGCTCCACGCCGCTTAAATTATCGTTTAAACCGGAGCCTTCATCCACAAAGAGGGGGGCGGAGACCCGGCGCAGATTCAGCGCATTGCTCAGGTTTGTTTGGAAATTCGCCTTGATGAATTGGATGGCGCGCTGCATCTCATAGATGGACAGCGGTGTGCGATAGCCGTCGGGGATGATGACTTGACTCATGGTAAAAAACACCTCAATCTTTTAGATACCTGATTTTCAGAATATACCCATTCATTATAAGGAATCCCGCCCTGAATTGCAAGCCGAAAATTTGGATAGGGCGAGAGGGCGGGGCTTTGCCCCATACAATTACAGCTCGGTATCACAACTTATAATTGTGCGGTGTTGCCCTTGACATTCCCCCATCGAAAAGAGATAATATAATCCACGCATCTCCGCTTGACAGGAATGGGCGTTGCGCCGTCGCCGGTGCGGCAATTCCTGCCAAATGGAGGCTGCTATACGAAAATTTTGCGGAATGCAACGAAAATAGGAGGACGCAATTGATGGCAGATCAGGCTTTTTTTGACGCGATGGAGGCACGCATCCCCAAGGGACAGGTGCGCACCCGGTTCGCGCCGTCTCCCACCGGCTATATGCATGTGGGCAATCTGCGCACCGCGCTGTACACTTGGCTCATCGCCCGCTCCAAGGGCGGCGTGTTCATTCTCCGCATCGAGGACACCGATCAGGGACGGCTGGTGGAGGGCGCGGCGGACGTGATCTACAAAACCCTTGCCCAGTGCCATCTCACCCACGACGAGGGCCCCGATGTGGGCGGCCCCGTGGGACCCTATATCCAGACCGAGCGCCGGGATTTATATGGCAAATATGCCCAGCTGCTTCTGGAAAAAGGCGCTGCCTATCGCTGCTTCTGCTCCAAGGAGGACGCAGAGAATGTGGATGTGAGCGACGGCGTGCAGGTGCACCAGTACGATGGGCGCTGCTCCCGGCTGACCCCGGCGGAGATTGCCGAAAAGCTGGCCGCCGGACTGCCCTTTGTCATCCGGCAGAAAATCCCCCGGACGGGCACCACCACCTTCCACGATGCCATTTTCGGCGACATCACCGTGGAGAACAGCAGTCTGGACGATCAGGTGCTGATCAAGTCCGACGGACTGCCCACCTATAACTTCGCCAACGTGGTGGACGACCATCTCATGGGCATCACCCATGTGGTGCGGGGCAGCGAATATCTGTCCTCCGCCCCCAAATACAATCTGCTGTACGAGAGCTTCGGTTGGGAGATTCCCACCTATGTCCACTGCTCTCCCGTTATGCGGGACGCGCAAAACAAGATGTCCAAGCGCCACGGCGACCCCTCCTATGAGGATTTGCTGGCGCAGGGCTATCTGACGGATGCGGTGCTGAACTATGTGGCGCTGCTGGGCTGGTCGCCCCGGGGCGAAATCGCCGAGCAGGAGATTTTCTCTCTGGACGAGCTGGTCAAAGCCTTTGATATCGGTGGCATCTCCAAATCCCCCGCCATCTTTGACATCGCCAAGCTGGAGCACTTCAACGCCCTCTATCTCCGCGCCCTGTCGCCGGAGGAGTTCTGTGCCGTGGCGACCCCCTATATTCGGCAGGCGGTGGAAAACCCCGCCTATGACGTGGCAGAGATCGCGGCGCTCCTACAGGCGCGGTGCGAAAAGCTGACGGACATCCCGGAAAAGCTGGGCTTTTTCGATGCCCTCCCCGCCTATGACGTGGCGTATTATGTCAACAAGAAATCCAAGACCGACGAGGCCATCTCCCTCGCCATGCTAAACGCGGCAGTCCCCCTGCTGGAAGCCCTCCCCACATGGACGGCAGAGGCCATCCACGACGGGCTGATGGAGCTTGCCGCCAAATTAGAGGTCAAGAACGCCACCCTGATGTGGCCGGTGCGCATCGCGGCGGCGGGCTGTCTGGTCACCCCCGGCGGCGCTGTGGAAATCTGCCATATTCTGGGGCGGGACGAGACCCTGCGCCGGCTGAAAATCGGACAGACACTGCTGTCCAAATAATCCCGCAACGAAGCGCACAAAACCCCGCAATCTGAGGAGGTACTCTTTTATGAGTGAACCAATCATCAATGTCCCCGCAATCTTTGGCACCATGGTCTTCAATCAGGACACCATGCAGCAGCGACTCCCGGCAGAGGCCTATGCCGCATGGCGACAGTGCATCGAGGACGGCACCCCGCTGCCCGCCTCCATCGCCCACGAGATTGCGGGCGTGATGAAGGACTGGGCCACCGAGCTGGGCGCCACCCACTTCACCCACTGGTTCCAGCCCATGACCGGCTATACCGCCGAAAAGCACGACAGCTTCATCACCCCGGCAGAGGATGGCAAGGTGCTGATGGAATTCTCCGGCAAGGAGCTGGCGCGGGGCGAATCCGACGCATCCAGCTTTCCCTCCGGCGGTCTGCGCGCCACCTTCGAGGCGCGGGGCTATACCGCGTGGGATCCCACCTCCTTCGCCTTTATCAAGGATGCCACCCTATATATCCCCACGGTGTTTTGCTCCTATAGCGGCGAGACGTTGGATAAGAAAACGCCCCTGCTCCGCTCTATGGAGCTGGTCAGTCGGCAGGCGGTGCGGATTCTGCGGCTGTTTGGCGACACGCAGGTGAAAAAAGTCACGGCGCAGGTGGGAGCCGAGCAGGAGTATTTTCTCATCGACAAGGCCATGTATCGCCGGCGAGAGGATTTGCAGCTCTGCGGCAGAACCCTGTTCGGTGCCCGTCCGCCCAAGGGACAGGAGCTGGACGACCACTATTACGGCGCGATCCGTCCCCGGGTGGCGGCCTATATGCGGGACTTGGATGTGGAACTGTGGAAGCTGGGAGTGCTGGACAAAACCAAGCACAACGAGGCCGCCCCCGCCCAGCATGAGCTCGCCCCCATCTACAACGATGCCAACACCGCCTGCGACCACAATCAGCTGATTATGGAGCTGATGAAAACCGTGGCGGAAAAGCATGATTTGGTCTGTCTGCTCCACGAAAAGCCCTTTGCGGGCATCAACGGCAGCGGCAAGCACAACAACTGGTCCCTGTCCACCGACAGTGGCGAGAATCTGTTCAAGCCCGGCAAGACACCCAGTCAAAACGCCCAATTCCTCCTGTTTCTCGCCGCCTTCATCAAGGGCGTGGACGAGTATCAGGAGATGTTGCGCTGCACCGTCGCCTCTGCCGGAAACGACCACCGTCTGGGGGGAAACGAGGCACCGCCCGCCGTCATCTCCATCTTTTTGGGGGACGAGCTGACCGAGATTTTGGAGTCCATCGTGGATGGCTCCGCCTATGTGGATAAAAAGAAGAAGAATCTTCAAATCGGCGTGGACATTCTGCCCAACATCCCCCAGGACACCACCGACCGCAACCGCACCTCGCCTCTGGCCTTCACCGGCAACAAGTTCGAGCTGCGGATGCCCGGCAGCTCCCAGTCCATCGCAGGACCCAACATCGTGCTGGACACCATCATGGCAGAGGAGCTGTCCCAGTTTGCGGATGTGCTGGAACAGTCCAAGGATTTTCAGGGCGATTTGCAAAAGCTGTTGCGCAAGACCTTTGCCGAGCACCGCCGTATCATCTTCAACGGCAACGGCTATGACGAGGCATGGCTGGCAGAGGCAAAGCGTCGGGGGCTGTCCAATCTGGTCACCACGGCCGACTGTCTGCCTGCCTATATGTCGGAGAAAAATGTGAAGCTATTCACCAAGCACGGTATTTTCACCGAGGCGGAGATGCACGCCCGCAACGAGATCCATCTGGACAGCTATTGCAAGGTGCTCCATATCGAGGCACTGACGCTGCTGGACATGGTGCGCCGCAGCATCGTCCCCGCCGTCTCCGCCTATACCGACCGGCTGTCCGTCACCCTGCTGCACAAGCAGGCGGCCTGCGCCGCCGCCTCCTGCAAGGTGGAGGAGACCTTGATCGGCAATCTGTCCCGGGAAAACACTGCGCTGTACGAGCTTTGCAATCGCTTGGAACGCGCCCTGACCCGACTGCCCACCAGCGACGATCCCTATGCCCTCGCCGCCTTCTATCACCGGAATGTCTTTCTGACCATGGAGCAGACCCGCGCCGTTATCGACAGTCTGGAAGCCCAGACGGCAACGGAGTTCTGGCCCTATCCCACCTATAGCGACATTCTGTTTTCCGTCTAAGCACCGCGGGG
>JAVVOA010000037.1:0-20335 GCA_036656515.1 Oscillospiraceae bacterium
GTCGATAGTTCACAGTGTGTAGTATTCATAGTATGTATTATACGGGGGGCTATGGCAAATTGCAACGGGCTTTTTATGGTTAAATTGCACAAATATATTTGAAAAAGCTATGCAAAACCGTCAAAATACCTCTTGCGGTCTTGACGGCGATGGGGTATACTTAGCTTACATCAAAAAAGAAAGGAAGTGATTGCATAGTGACTGAAAAGTTCATCGGCATCGACCTGGATGATATGATCTTCTGCGACAGCAGCTGGTCTCCCAGCGAGCGATAAGCCAAACCACTTATGCGCCACGCTTATGAGCGTGGATTTTTTGTTTTTATCCCGCAATGAAACCGCCCCGGCAAGCCCCGACCGCGTGCATTGAAATTCCGGCAAAGCAAAGAGCAAGACAACGTCGTCCGTGAGACGACGCTTTTTTGTACCCTTTTTGCCATGGGATACGGGGGAGAGCTACGCGGCTTTTTGAAAAAAGCCTGGCAAAAACTTTTGTGATCAGATGAGTTGGGGCGGGAGCAAACGTGGGGGATATGAGTACGAGGATACGGGGGACGGGGGACAGGATACGCGCTTTTTCGAGAAAAAGCTGTGCAAAAAGCTTTGATGAGAGATTAGTTGGGGCGGGAGCAAATGGGGATACGGGGGTGCAAAATGGATGGCTTTATGATAGAATCTCCATAAACGGAGATTCTATTTTGGGTTGGGAGGGCTTCTCATGGACTATTTGATTCGGGGCGGACAGGTGATCGACGGCGGCGGCGGGGCGGGCTTTTTTGCCGATATCGCCATCGACGGGGGGAAAATCGCCGCCATGGGGGATTTGCGACAGCTGACGGCGGCACAGACCATCGACGCTACCGGGCGGTATGTGACCCCGGGCTTTCTCGACCTACACCGCCACGGGGATGGCGCGCTATTCCGTCCCGGCTTTGGAGAGGCGGAGCTGCATCAGGGCTTGACCACCGTGGTCAACGGCAACTGCGGGCTCTCCCTCGCCCCCTGCGGCGGCGGACATCGGGCAGAAATTTTGCGCTATCTGGCACCCATTTTGGGAGACCCGCCCCCCTCTCTTCACACCGGGACACTGGGGGACTATCTGGGGGCGGCGGCGGGGCACGGCACGCCCCTCCATGTGGGCACGCTGGTGGGCATGGGCGGTCTGCGGGCACAGGTGGCGGGCTTTGGCGACGGCGCTCTGTCAGACAGTCAGCTCTACGCCCTCCACGGGGCGTTGGAGACCGCCCTTTCCGACGGGGCGTTGGGGGTCTCTCTGGGGCTGGGCTATGCGCCGGAGTGCTTTTATGACACGGCGGGGCTACTCCGCGCCCTGGCACCCCTGCAAAATTCCGGCATCCCTCTGGCCGTCCATCTGCGGCAGGAGGGCAGCGGCGTACTGGGTGCCCTCCGGGAGATGCTGACGGTGGCGCGGGCACTGGGGACACCGGTGGAAATCAGCCATCTAAAATGCATCGGCGGGGAGAAAAACCCCGCCTGCGTGCCGGAGCTACTCCGGCTCTTACAGCAGGCGCGGGACGATGGTGTGGATGTCGCCTGCGACGTGTATCCCTACACCGCCGGTTCCACCCAACTGCTCCACGTTTTGCCGCCGGACTGTCAACAGGATGGCACAGAGGAGCTGCTACGCCGCTTGGGCGACGGGGACTATCGGGCGTTTTTGCGTCGCCGGATGGAGACGGGGGAGGATTTTGAGAACATCGTGCTACTGGCGGGCTTTGAAAACATCGTGGCCTCCGCACTCTCTGCCCCGGAAAACAGGCCCTATGCCGGGCTTTCCATCGCCGAGATCGCACGGCGCACCGGGCGGGACGGCTTTACCTGTCTATTTGACCTGCTGGTCTCCGAGCGCCTTGGGGCGGGGATGATCGACACCATCGCCGCCGAGGGAGATGTGGAGCAAATACTCCGCGCGCCCTTCTCCGCCGTGATTTCCGACAGCACCTATCCCACCAGCGGTGGGCTTCACCCACGGGTTTACGGCACCTTTCCCCGGCTATTAGAGACCTATGTCCGGGAAAAAGCCGTGCTGACTATGGAGGAGGCCATCCACAAAATCACCGGGCTACCGGCGGCGCGCTACGGACTGTCCGGGCGGGGACGGCTGGCGGTGGGCGCGGTGGCGGATGTGAATGTCTTTGCGCTGGAACGCATACACGAAACTGCCACCTATGCCGCGCCTGCACAGCTTGCCCAAGGCATGGACTGGGTATTCGTCGCCGGGCAGCCCGCCATCGCGGACGGACAGTATATCGGCGGCAGAGCCGGGCAAATCCTCCGCCGTGGGACGGGGGCGAGTTACGCGGCTTTTTGAAAAAAGCCTGGCAAAAACTTTTGTGATCTGTTGGGGTAGGGCGGGAGCAAACGCGGGGGTATGAGCGCGGGGATACGGGGGCGAGTTACGCGCTTTTTCGAGAAAAAGCTGGGCAAAAAGCTTTGATGCAGGGTTCCTTAGGACTACGCAAACGACAGAAAACGAACAAAGGGGCGGATTTTATCCGCCCCTTTGTCTGGTTCTGCACTCGGTTTATCGAAAAATAACCGGCAGGGGACGGATACCATCCGTCCCCTGCTGCATTTTATCCTATTATTTGTCAGCTCGATGCAAGAGGAAAGCCCAACAGAATGTGATCATGAAAGTTTTTGCCCCGCTTTTTTCAAAAAGCGGGCGTATCCCCCTCGCTATCTTCCATCCCGATGCAAAGGGAAAGCCAAACAGAATCAGATCATAAAAGTTTTTGTCCAACTTTTTTCAAAAAGTTGGCGTACCCCTCTTACGCGTACCCCGCTCACGCGTTCCCCTCGGCGGGTCTGTCGGGGTTAAAGCGTGACATCAGCTCTTGGGCGGTGGTGGCGGCTTTTTCCGCCCCCGCCCGATCCAGCACCACCTGACCGCCGTCGAACATCAGCAGTCGATCGCCATAGGTGACGGCGTAGCGCAGGTTGTGGGTGACCATCATGGCAGTCAGGTGCTTTTCCCGCACCATCCGGTGGGTCAAGTCCATGATCACGTCGGCGGTTTTCGGGTCGAGTGCGGCGGTGTGTTCGTCCAAAATCAGGAATTCCAGCGGGGTCAGAGTCGCCATGACCAGCGCCACGGCCTGCCGCTGTCCCCCGGAGAGCGCCCCCATTTTGACCCCCAGCTTATCCTCCAGCCCCAGACCAAGCGCCGCCAGCTGCTCCCGATAGAAGTCCGTCCGCCGGCGATTGACCCCGAAGGAGAGTCCGAAGGCCTTGCCCTTGTTGTCCGCCAGCGAGAGATTTTCCAGCATGGTCAGATTGGGCGCGGTGCCCAGTGAGGGGTTTTGATACACCCGCCCGATTCGGGCATAGCGCTGGTGTTCGGACAGCTTTTGCAGGCTCTCGCCGCCCACACAGATGTCGCCGCCGTCCAAGGGGATGCTGCCGCAAATCAGGTTGAGCAGGGAGGTTTTGCCGCTGCCGTTGCTGCCCACGATGGACACGAACTGTCCGTCCGGCACGGACAGGGAGAACTTGTCAAACAGACGGGACTCCGACACGGTGCCGGGATTGTAGATTTTTGTGATTTCCTTGACCTCAAGCACGGATGATCGCCTCCCCTTTTCGTCCCGAGAGAATCAATACGGCGAGGAACAGCAGCGCCGTCAACAGCTTTAAGAGACTGGCGGGCAGTCCCAGACTCAGGGCAATTTGGATGCAGGCCTTGTACAGGATACTGCCGCAGATGACAGCGGTGGTGCCCCGGACAAAGGTCAGCCGTCGAAACAGGGAGATGCCGATGATGACCGTCGCCAGTCCAAAGACCACCTGTCCTGTGCCCATGGTGGCGGAAAAGCTCCGCTGCTCCTGACAGACCACGCTGCCGCAGAGGGCGACCAGTCCGTTGGCAATCACCAGACCCAAGAGCTTCATCCGTCCCTTGTCCTGGGCCAAGGTGGTGACTAGGGTGCTGTTGTCCCCCACGGCGCGGAGGAGCAGGCCGGATTTGGTGCGGAAATAGACATCCAGCAGGAGCTTAAAGACCAGTGCCAGCAAAAAGGACACGATCAGCTTCCGCCCCAACAGACTGAAGCCGCCAAAGAGCGCCATGGTGGGCGGCGCGGTGAAAATGGTGTCTGCGCCGCGATCCACGGTGAGGTTGGAGCCGGCGATCTGCAAATTGATGGAGAACAGGGCGGTCATGGTGATGATGCCCGCCAGCAGATTGCGCACACCCAGCTTCACATGGACGAAGCCGGTGAAGCCACCTGCCAGCGCGCCCGCGGCGGTTGCCGCCACCAGCGTCAGATAGGGGTTCACCCCCTGCACCAGCAGCACGGCGGTCACCGCCGCACCCAGCGGAAAGCTGCCATCCACCGTCAAATCCGGAAAGTCCAGAATGGAATAGGTGATAAACACGCCATAGGACAGCAGGGCGTATAGAAAGCCCTGTGTCAGCGTGGAGAGAAGTAAGTCCAGCATGGTTTGCCCCCTATGTTATGATTTCTGTTGCAGGAAGGACGCGGGAGGGACGCGGCCTTTGAAAAGGCCTGGCGAAACTTTTATGTGATAAATTGAGACGATTTATTTGATCTGATCATAAAAGTTTTTGCCAAGCTTTTTTCAAAAAGCTTGCGTCCCCCGTGCCCTTAGGCGGCCTCTACGGGGGTGACGGTGAGGGTGGCGGGGAGGGTGAGTCCCAAGCCTTTCAGCGCGTCGGTGTTGGTGTACAGGGCGAACTCGGTGATGGTCTCATAGGGCAGGTCGGCGCAGGTCTTTTCGCCCCGGAACACCTTTGCCGCCATGACCCCGGTCTGCCGTCCCAGTTCCACATAGTCGATGCCGGCAGAGGCGACGCAGCCCAGCTTCACCTGCTCGATTTCGCTGCCATAGACAGGCACGCCCGCCTCGGTGGTTTTTTCCAGAATGGAGGGCAGCACGCCCACCACGTTGTTGTCAGTCAGGTTGCTCATGCAGTCGATGCCGTGAGACAGCAGGGTGTCTGCCGCCTGGGTGACCTCGGCCTGAGCGGTAACGCCCAGCGCGTCGATGGTAAAGCCGTATGCCGCCGCCTGTGCCTCATATTCCGCCACGGCGGAGACAGAGTTGGGCTCGCTGGTGGTATAGAGGATGCCGATGGTTTTCGCGTCCGGCTGGATGGCGCGGATGAGCTCCAGCTGTGCCGTCACCGGCAGGCGGTCAGAGGTGCCGGTGATGTTGCCGGTATCCAGCTTTGCCGCCACGGGGTCGGTGATGGCGGTGAAGATCACGGGAATGTCCTTATCCTCGGCGGCGGCATAGCAGGCCGTGGCAGAGGGTGTGGCGATGGCGCACATCAGCGCCGCATTCTCGGCAGAGAAGCTGAGTCCGATCTGACCGGCGATGGTGTCGTCAAATCCGGCGTTTTGATAGTCCAGCTTAAAATCCTTGCCCTCTACCAGTCCCGCGTCGGCAAGCCCCAGCAAAAAGCCCTCGCGGCAGTTGTCCAAGGAGGCATGCTCGCCGTATTGGGAGATGCCGATGATGGGCAGGTCTTTGACCGGCGCATCGGTGTCAGGTGTGGCGGGAGCCGCGCCGCAGGCGGCGAGGGCGAGGGTCAGGCTCAGCGCGGTGAGGATCGTCAGGAATTTTTTCATGGTTTTTTTCTCCTTTAAAATAGATTTGGTGGAGAATGGGAAAACAAAAAAGGGTCGCACAGCGGGATAAAAAAAGAGTCCTATCCCAATACTGGGACAAGACTTTCCATCCTGCGGTACCACCCAAGTTGACGCAATTTGCGCCCGCTCATTTCACGCACCACCATGCGCACCGTCCGGATAACGGGTACGGTCCCCGTCAGCTACTACTTGCCCTGCGGCTTTCGGCTGCCCTCGTAAGTCCATTCACCAAAGCGTTGCCCGTCGCAATCCCACCCCCTGCGACTCTCTTTGCGGTTTCTTCTTTGGCTACTCCTCTTACTCAATGGTTTTTCCTATGGATTGTTTTGTATCCTACCACCCTTTTGGGATTCTGTCAAGAGGGATTTTGCCAAGTTGACAAAATCCCTCTTGCAGAGACAATGGATCTTACTTTAGGTCGGCGGGGACGGTCAGTCCCAGCTGGGCGATGGCGGCATCGTTCAGTGCCAGTGCCATTTCGCCGGAGCAGTACTGGATGGGCATCTCTGCGATGTTGGCACCCTTGGCCAGAATGTCCACTGCCATAGCGCCGGTCTGCCGACCGATTTGCTCGTAGCTGATGCCAAAGGTGGCGGTGGCGCCGCCGTCCACCACAGCGGATTCGCCGCAGATGATGGGCACGCCTGCCGGGGTCAGGATGGCGGCGGTGGCGGAGATGGTGTTTGCCATCAGGTTGTCAGTGGGCATGTAGATGGCATCCACCTTGCCGATGACGCTCTGTGCAACCGCCTGTACCTCGGAGGAGTCGGCGGCGGTGAAGTCGGTGACGGTGAGACCCAGTGCTTCCAGCTCGGTGCGCGCCATCTTTGCCTGCAAAATGGAGTTGTCCTCAGACGAGCAGTACATGATGCCCACATTTTTGGCGGTGGGTACCAGCTTTTGCAGCAGGGCTGCCTGCTCCTTCACCGGGTTCATGTCCGAGGTGCCGGACACGTTGCAGCCGGGCATGTTGTTGTCCTTGACGAGGCCAGAGGAGGCGGGGTCGGTGACGGCGGTGACCAGAATGGGGATGGTGGAGGTGGCCTGTGCCGCCGCCTGTGCCGCCGGGGTGGCGATGGCGAGGATGAGATCCACCTTGTCATTGACAAATTTGGTGGCGATGGTGGCGCAGACCGCCTGCTCGCCCTGGGCGTTCTGGACATCCACGGTGTAGTCGGTATTCTCCACCAGACCGGCCTCCGTCAGTCCGGCGAGGAAGCCCTCCCGAGCCGCGTCCAGTGCGGGATGCTCTGCCAGTTGGATGATGCCGATTTGGAAGGGTTTGTCGGCGGCGGGATCGGCGGCGGGGGCGGGGTCGGCGGGCTTTGCGCCGCAGGCGGCGAGAGACAGGGTCAGGGCGAGGGCGAGTACCAGCGTTGTAAATCGTTTCATGGTGAGGTCTCCTTTTCAAAATAGAGTTGGCCTGTACAGCCAAAAAATGGATTGCGGGAATCAAAAAAGAAAGCGGCTCCGTCCCAAACAGACGAAGTCGCTTTTGCGCGATACTTTACGTCGGTTTGGGAAAATGGGCGCAATAATAGTAGGAATATGCGTAGGAATAGGCGCGGGAAACCAGACGCAGACCCTGCGCCTTGGAGGAGAGTACCAGAGAGCTATTCTGTGCGGAAACAGTCAGTAAAGTTTTCATAGTAATCTCCTTTCCGGGCGCGTCGGGTTTTACGACAGCAGCACCTTATCCGACTCCTCTTGGGTGCCGGAGACCTCGGCAAATTTTTGCAGCAGGTCGGCTTTGGTCAGTTTTTTCTTGTCCTCACCTTGGATATCCAAGATGATTCTGCCCTCGCTCATCATAATCAGACGGTTGCCGTGGGCGATGGCATCCTTCATGTTATGGGTGACCATCATGGCGGTCAGCCCGTTTTCGGCGATGATTTTGTCCGATGCCGCCAGCACCGTCTGGGCGGTGGCGGGATCCAGTGCGGCGGTGTGTTCGTCCAGCAGCAGGAGCTTGGGCTTTTGCAGGGTTGCCATCAGCAGAGTCAGCGCCTGCCGCTGTCCGCCGGACAGCAGTCCCACCTTGGCGGTCATCCGATCCTCCAGACCCAGACCCAGCAGTGCCAGCTTATCCCGATAGAGCTTGCGCTCCTCCTTGCGGATGCCCCAGGCGAGGCCTCGGGTTTTCCCCCGGCGCATGGCCATAGCAAGGTTTTCCTCGATGCCCATATTGGCGGCGGTGCCCATCATGGGATCCTGAAACACCCGCCCCAACAGTCTTGCCCGGCGGTGCTCGGGATAGTTTGTGATATTCTCGCCATCTAAGAGAATGTCGCCGTAGTCCACGGGGAACACCCCGGCGATGAGATTGAGCAGGGTGGACTTGCCCGCGCCGTTGCCGCCGATGACGGTGACGAAATCCCCGTCGTGAAAGGTGACGGACAGGTCGCGGATGGCGGTCTTTTCACTGACCGTACCGGGGTAAAAGGTCTTGTCGATGTGTTTGACTTCCAGCATGGTTTAGACCGCCTTTCCTGCCGCGGGCGCAGCGTCCGCCGTGGCGGAGAGGCGCTTGATTTTCGGCTTTTTGAGATTGGAGATAGCGAGGGCTGTGGCGACTACCACGGCGGAGAACAGCTTTAGACCCGTGGTGGGGAAGCGCAGCTGCAACACCAGTGTGATGATGATATAGTAGACAATGGCACCCAGAATGGAGGAGGCCATCTTCATGGCGAAGTTGGGGATCTTGCCCAAAATCACCTCGCCAATGATGACGGCGGCAAGGCCGATGACAATGGCACCCCGCCCCATGTTGATGTCGGCATAGCCGTTATACTGTGCCAGCAGTCCGCCGGAGAGACCCACCAGACCGTTGGAGAGCATCAGGCAGAGAATCTTGGTGGTGTCGGTATTGACACCCAGCGCCCGGGACATGTGGGCGTTGTTGCCGGTGGCGCGGATGGAGCAGCCCAGCTCCGTGCCAAAGAACCAATACAGCAGCCCGATGATCACGGTGCAGACCGCGCCCGCCACCAGAATCGACCGCCCCGTGTGCTGCATATCCAGCAGTACCTCGGCATTTAAGAGGGTCAGGTTGGCGCGCCCCATAATCCACATATTGATGGAATATAGCGCCAGCTGGGTCAAAATGCCGGAGAGGATGGCGGGGATTTTCAGCTTGGTGTGGAGCAGTCCTGTGATCCCGCCGGCGCACATCCCCGCAAGGGTGGCAAATAGCAGGGACAGCAGGGGATTCATGCCCCCCATGATCAGCATGGCAGAGACGGCACCCCCGGTACACAGACCGCTGTCCACCGTCAGATCGGCGAAGTCCAGCACCTTAAAGGTGAGGTAGACGCCCAGCGCCAGCAGTCCCCAGATGAGACCCTGCGCCACCGCGCCGGGGCAGGCCGCGAGGAACGCGGCGGGAGAAAAAGTTAACATACCTATTTTCCTTTCAGACTTCGTCTTCGTAAAAACTCTGAGGAGTTTTTACGAATTAGCTGGAACATCGCTGCGGCGATGTGCTCGCCCACGGCGAGCGGGTCAGGGTGTTTTCAGGCGGAGTAAATCCGCCAGAAAACAAATCGGAATTTCTTGCGCTGTGGTGCAATTCTGGGAAACGGGAGGGCTTATTTCTTCAGGTCGGCGGGGAGGGTGATGCCCATGGCATCCAGATTCGCCTGATTCACGGTGAGGGGCAGATCGCCGGCATAGAACTGGATGGGCATGGTCTTGATGTCTGCCTTGTTCTTCAAAAGCTCCACCGCTTGGGTGGCGGTCTGGCGACCCAGCTGCTCATAGTCGATGCCATAGGTGGCGGTGCCGCCGTCGTCGCACATGCCGGATGCACCGGGGACAATGGGGATACCGGCGGGGGTCAGGATGGAGGAGATGGCGGTGATGGTGTCTGCCATCAGGTTATCGGTGGGCATATACATGGCATCCACCACGCCCACGGCGCTCTGTGCCACGGACTGGATCTCGGAGGAGTCGGCGGCGGTGAATTCGGTGACGGTCAGCCCCTTGGCCTCCAGCGCGTCCTTGGCGACCTTGACTTGGAGGGCGGAGTTGTCTTCAGACGAGCAATACATCACGCCGATGTTTTTGGCATCCGGCTTGAGTTGCAGCAGCAGGTCGATCTGGTCTGCCACCGGGTTCATGTCCGATGTGCCGGAGACGTTGCGTCCGGGGTTCTCGTTGCTGTCCACCAGTCCAGAGGCGGCGGGGTCGGTGACGGCGGTGACCAAAATGGGAATCTCTGTGGTGGCGTTTGCCGCCGCCTGTGCCGCCGGGGTGGCGATGGCGAGGATGAGATCCACCTTGTCGTTGACCAGCTTGGTGGCGATGGTGCCGCAGAGTGCCTGCTCGCCTTGGGCGTTGTTCATGTCGATGACATAATCCGTGCCCTCCACCAGACCGGCCTCGGTCAGCCCCTCTAAAAAGCCCTTGCAGGCGGCATCCAGAGACACATGCTCGGTGAGCTGGATGATGCCGATGTGAAACGGCTGGGCGGTATCGGCGGTATCGGCGGGGGCAGCAGGGGCGGCGGGCTTCGCGCCGCAGGCGGCAAGGGCAAGGGTCAGGGTCAGGGCGGTGGTCAGTGCAAGCAGTTTCTTTTTCATGGTGAAATCTCCCTTTTCAAATAGATTGGCGGGGATGCGTCACCTTTCCTTTGCCAGACGGCAACAGAAAAGCGGCCCCGCCTAAATAGACGGGACCGCTTCGTATCAATCTTATACGATTAGCAAGCCGCGAGTCGATTCAGTCGGATCATTCGATTTTTGCCTGTAAAGTAAAAATAGGCATAAAAATACTGACCCGCAAAATAGCGAGCCTGATCCATAAAGGAAGAAGCGGCAGCGACAACAGTGTGGTTTGCGTGCATGGTGTTTTTCATGTTGTGCTCCCTTCCGCCTTACGGCTGTTTCGTTCTTGTTTTGCAGTATACGGCTTTAAGGCGCTAAAGTCAACCGTCGTTTTGCACAAAATAGTTCTGGCCTGCCCGGGAAAATATAGAGACTTCTGCAAGTCGCCCCCCTTGCCTTCTGTCGAGGCAGACGGCTGTGGATAAAAATGTGACAATTTTGGAGAAAAGTTAGCTATTCTGCTCATTTTGAACCGGGCGTCTTGAAAACGACGGCTATCCGCTGTATGATGAGACAGAAAAAAGCGCTGCATATTAGGAGGGGGCTCACTATGAATCACTTCAAAAAAATCCGTGAGAAGCTCACAACCTATGGCTTGGACGCCATGCTGCTCACCGGGGAGGCAAACCGGTTTTACGCATCCGGCTTTCACAGCACCGGCACCGACGGTGTCGCTGTTGTCACCAAGGAAAAGTCCTATTATTTTACGGATTCCCGCTATATCGAGGCGGCGCTCCGCTATGTACAGGGTGCCGAAATCCAGCTCATGGGGCGGGGACGCAGTTATTTTTCCCTGATCGGCGAGGTCATCGCCCGCCACGGCATCCAGATTCTGGGCTTTGAGGACGAGACCATGACCGTGGCGGACTGGGAGAAATATCGCACCAAATTCGACTGTCAATTACAGCCCGCCTCCCGTCTTCTCTGGGATTTGCGGTGCGTCAAGGATGACGAGGAGATCGCCGCCCTGACCGCCGCCCAGCGGATTGCCGAGCGCGCCTTTGACGAGGTATTGGGCGAGATTCGCGAGGGGGTGACCGAGCGGGAGATCGCCGCCCGACTCACCTATCTCATGCTGCACTATGGGGCGGAAAACCTGTCCTTTGACCCCATTGTCCTCTCCGGCCCCAACGGCAGTCTGCCCCACGGGGTGCCCACCGACCGGAAAATCTGCGCCGGGGAATTCATCACCATGGACTATGGCTGCATCTATCACGGCTATTGCTCTGACATGACCCGCACCGTGGCCTATGGCTATGCCACCGGCGAGATGCAGCTGCTGTATCGCACGGTGCTACAGGCGCAGCTGGCGGGCATCGCCGCCGCCAAGGCGGGGGTCACCGGTCACGATGTGGACGAGGCCGCGCGGGCGGTGATCACCTCCGCCGGCTATGGGGACTGCTTCGGTCACAGCTTCGGACACGGCGTGGGAGTCGAGGTACACGAGGGGCCCAACGCCTCTCCCACCAGTCAGATCCCCATGCCGGCGGGCAGCGTCATCTCCGCCGAACCGGGCATCTATCTGGCGGGGAAAATGGGCATTCGCATCGAGGACGTGGTGGTCTTGCGGGACAGCGACTGTCTCAATCTCACCCGCGCCACCAAGGAGCTTTTGATCCTGTAAGTCTGGTTTGGACAGACGGACAGACGGGGAAAATGAAGATTTTCTCCGTCTGCTTTTTCCCCGGGGAATGCATTGACAAACGAAACGCCATCCTGCATACTACACCTATGAATCACCGAAGGGACTGACACAACATGGATACCATCTATATCACCGGACATCGGAACCCCGATACCGACTCCATTGTCTCCGCCATGGCATATGCCGCCCTGAAAAACGCACTGGGCGCCCGGGAATACCGCGCCGCCTGTCTGGGCGCTGTCAGCGATGAGACCCAGGCGGTTTTAAACCGCTTTGGCTTTGCGCCGCCCCAGCTCATCGAAAACGTGCGGACGCAGGTGCGGGACTTGGACTATGACACGCCCCCCACCCTGTCCGCCGGCGTGACCATCAGTCGGGCGTGGCAGACCCTGCAAAACGACGTGCACATCTCCGCCATCCCCGTCGCCAACGAGGACGGCACCCTGTTTGGGATGCTCTCCTCCGGGGACATCGCCGCCTATGACATGTCCTCTGTCCGCAACCCCTATGTCAGCGAGATTCCGGTGTACAACCTGATGTCGGTGATCGAGGGGCGGATTTTAAACGATGCCGGCAAGCTGGTGGACTCCGTCTCCGGCGAGGTGACCATCGCCCTGCCCGCCTCCCGGCAAAATCTCATGTTCTCTGACCCGAATAGCATCGTCATCTGCGGCAACCAGCCGGACATGATCCGCCACGCCTTGGAGATCGGGGTCAACTGTCTGATTCTCTGCCAGTCCGAGCTGCCGGACGAGCTGTTGGCGCTGGCGACAAACACCTGCCTCATCTCCACCCCCTATGATGCCTATCGCACGGTGCGGCTCATCTGTCACTCCCTGCCCATCTCCCGCATCTGCAAAAATCGGGAGCTGGTCTATTTCCATCTGGACGACTATATCGACGACGTGCGGGAGACCGTCCTAAAATCCCGGTTCCGCTGCTATCCGATTTTGGACGAGGAGGAGAAGGTGGTGGGCACCCTGTCCCGATTCCACCTCCTCCGTCCCCGGCGCAAGCAGGTGGTTTTGGTGGATCATAACGAGGCGGCGCAGTCCGTCCCCGGTCTGGATCAGGCCGAGATTTTGGAGATCATCGACCACCACCGTCTGGCGGACATCCAGACCGGCGCACCCATCTATGTCCGCAACGAGCCGGTGGGCAGCACCAGCACCATCGTGGCGGGGATGTATCAGGACAAGGGTCTCATGCCCTCTGATAAAATGGCGGGCATGATGGCTGCCGCCATTGTGTCGGACACGGTGATGTTCAAGTCCCCCACCTGCACCCAGCGGGACATCGACGTTGCCAACCGTCTGGCGCGAATTGCCAACATCTCATTAGAGGAATTGGGACACCAGATTTTCTCCGCCACCTGCTCTGACGAAAAAACCGCCGAGGACATGTTGCGGACGGATTTCAAGGAGTTCCGCATCGCCGGACACGAGCTGGGGGTCTCCCAGATCATCTGCGCCGACTCCACCCATGTGATGGAGCGGAAGGACGAGTTTTTGGCGGTCATGGGGAAAATCAAAAAGGAGCAGCACTACGATACCATGCTCCTCATGCTCACCGACGTGCTGCTAGAGGGCTCCCAGATGCTGTTTGTGGGGGACGAGAAAAGCATCCAGCAGGCGTTTAACGTGAAGGTCTCCGGCAACACCGTGTTTTTACCCAAGGTGATGTCCCGGAAAAAGCAGATCATCCCCATGCTGTCGGCTGTGTGGGGCTAAGAGCGAGGCCGCTTTCCCCCTGTGGGCGGGACGGCTCCCGTCCGTCTCCATCCAAAAAAGCAAGAAAAAAGCAGTTCACCCATTGCGGTGAGCTGCTTTTTTTGACAGAGAAGGGAGCCAGCTATGCCCGCTCCCGCCCCAAGATGTCGATCACGGCGGCGAGGGCGTGGTTGCCGCAGGCGGGGACGATGCGCGCCCCGGACTGCCGCACCGCGTCGATGCAATTCTCCGGCGCAAAGGCCATAGAGGCAACAGAGAGCATGGGCAGGTCGTTGGCGTGGTCGCCGATGCAATAGATGTGGCGGCGGGAAACGCCCAGCAGCTCTGCCAGCTTCAGCACCATGCCCCCCTTATTCGCCCCCCGGGCGGTGAGTTCCAGCAGATGATCGCTGGAAAAAATCAGCTCATAGTCCGCCGCCCAGCCGGTCTCCTCCATCAGGGACACCACGCCGTCCAGCTCCTGCCGCTCTGCCTCGAACAGCAGCTTGGCACAGGGCTCTGTCGCCGACTCCAAGTCCGGCACCTGGCACGCTCCCACATGGGTGAGATGGCGGTGCTGCTCGGTGAAGCGGTTGGGCTGCACCACATGGATGGTGTCGCTCTCGTGATAGATCTCACAGCCCACGGCGGGAAAGCGGGTCAGCACAGCAGTCCCCCGCGCCCGGACAGTCTCGTCCAAAAACGCGGTATAGACATACTTCTCCTGTGCAAAATCATACAGCGCCGCCCCGTTGCAGACCACCCCCGGGGCATTCATGGGCACGCCGGGGGCAAAGGCGCGAAAGGCGGGGAGCGCCCGTCCCGTGGAGATGGCAAACCGTCCCCCCTCCGCCATAAAAGCGCGGATGGCGGCGCAATTCTCCGGCGATACGGCGGGGATGCCGGTGCCGGTGCGGATGGCGGCATCGGAATCCACCAAGGTGTTGTCGAAGTCGCTGGCAAGCAAAAAGCCGTCAAATTTTCCCATGCTGTCCTCCCATTCAAAGAGGGAGAGGGCGATCGTACCCTCTCCCTCTGCGCTATGCGTTGTTCACACTAAAGTTTTTTGCGCAGCTTTTTTTCAAAAAAGCGCGTAGCCTGTCCCGCGTAGCCTGTCCCGCGTCCTCCGCGGGTTATTCGCCCTTCTTCGGCTCTCCCGGCCCTCTTCGACGACCGCCCCGATGGTGGGGACGGCGGCGTGCCGCTCCCTCGCCGCCCTCGCTGACGGGGGGCTTTTGGGGGGCGGATTTCACCGGCGAGCCGGGGGCAGAGCCCAAGTTTTGCACCGCCGGTTTCCGGGGGGGACGGGGCTCTCTCCGCCCGCCCTCGCTTTTGGGTGCAGTCTCGTTTTTGGAGGGTGCCGGGGTCGTGGGTGCGGTCGTCCCGCCCTCGGGACGGCGGGGTTTGCCGCCGCGACGGCCTCTCCGCCGGGAGCGCTCCTCGTCGGGTACGGCGATTTTCTCCCGGACAGGCAGACTGTCGGGCAGTTCCTCGAACAGGGGGGAGGTCACGGGGTGAAACTCCTCCTCCGGCTTTGTCTGCTCCACATAGCGATCGGGGCGGGTGTTGGGCACGATCACGCCGTCTCGCGTGCCCTTGCCGTTGCGCAGAACACAGACCTCGCAGTTGTGATAGCAGTGCTGGGTGTTGTCGGTCTGGTCGTCCAGCCGCACCTTCACCGTCTCCCGCAGGAGATTGACATTGGTGACATTGCCCACACCGTCCGGTGTCTGGACAAAGGATTCCGCCTTGGGCATCCGACGCACCGCGTCCTCGTATGCCTCCTGCTCGTATTTCAGGCAGCACATGAGACGACCGCAGGTGCCGGAGATTTTGGTGGGGTTGAGCGACAGGCTCTGGGTCTTTGCCATCTTGATGGACACCGGCAAAAAGCCATCCAAAAACTGGGAGCAGCAGAAGGGTCTGCCGCAGATGCCAAGGCCGCCCAGCATCTTTGCCTCGTCCCGCACGCCGATTTGGCGCAGCTCGATCCGCGCCCGGAAAATCGACGCCAGATCCCGCACCAGCTCCCGAAAGTCCACCCGCCCGTCGGCGGTGAAGAAAAAGATGATCTTGTTGCCGTCGAAATTGCAGGAGACGCTGACCAGCTTCATCTCCAGCCCGTGGCCGGCGATTTTTTTCTGGCAGATGTCGAAGGCCTCTTTCTCCCGCTTTTGATTGTATTCCAAGGTCTTGCGGTCGTTTTCCCCGGCGACCCGCAACAGGGGACAGAGGGGCGAGACGATCTCGTTATCCTCCACCGGGTGGTTCCCCTCCACGCAGGAGGCAAATTCTGTCCCCTGGGCGGTCTCCACGATCACGTCGGTGCCGGCGGCGACCTCTGTCCCGCGGGGGTCAAAATAATAGGTTTTACATCCGCCCCGAAAGCGGACACTGATGACTTCTGTCAAAGGATTCCCTCCCATTCCACGGCGAGGGCACCCAAAACGTGCCCCACGCCCACATTCCATTCACATTCGGTTCCATAGGTTTCCAGCACCGCGAGGGTGCGGATGAGTTGCGTTTTCGTCAGCTTTTCCGCCAGCGCCGCCACCGTAGCCGTCTCTGGCTGGCGGACAGCGCACTGTACCTGCAAGGCGGCGGCGACCCGCTCCCGGGTGCAGGCCAGCAGAGCGCCCAGCTCCTCTCGGGTCAGCTTGCTATTCTCCCGCGCCGTCAAAAAAGCCACCAGCTCCGGCAGTTTTTTCGCCGCCAGACAGGCGCACAGCTCCTCTGCCAGCGGACTGTCCTCCGCTGTCTCGTCCGCCGGGCGCAGACGATATTCCACACAGCGGGAGCGGAGGGTGGGGCGCAGGGCGGCGCTGTTTTCCGCGCAGAACAAAAACGCGGCATAGGGCGGCCCCTCCTCCACGATTTTCAGCAGGATATCCTGCCCCTTTTCGTCCAGCTGGGTGCAATCGTCAAAGAGATAGATTTTGCGATTCCCCTCGTTGGGGCGGATATACGCGTCTGCCCGGACAGCCCGGACGGTCTCCACCGGCAGGGTCTTGTGGTCGCTGTCGTGGACGGTGACCACGTCCGGGTGGATGTCTGCCGCCACCTTGCGGCAGCCCTCGCACAGACCGCAGGGGCGGTGGGAGTCGCTTTCGCACTCCAGAGCGGCGGCGGCAAAGCGGGCGGCGGCAAGTCGGTCGCCCACCCCGCTGAAAATCAGGGCGTGGGACAGGGTGCCCGCTGTGGCGGCCTCTCTCAGGCGGATGTCCATGGGTTCCGATCGGTGCAGCTCCGGCATAGTGCCTCCCCACGGGGCGGGACAAAAAGAGACCCGCGCCCGGCTTGTTTCCCTGTGTTTTTTGTGTCGATTCTCCCCGCGTTTTCGGGAAAAGCGGCGCAAAATGTCCGCCCTCCGCCCATACGCTGAGGATGCAGGTTATAGTATACCACAGGTCGCGGAAAAAATGGAGAAGAATCTAAAAAAAATT
Source organism: Oscillospiraceae bacterium (assembly GCA_036656515.1). Classification (GTDB taxonomy): domain Bacteria; phylum Bacillota; class Clostridia; order Oscillospirales; family Oscillospiraceae; genus Oscillibacter. The sequence goes on from JAVVOA010000037.1 coordinate 17,037, forward strand.
GTCTAAAACTTGTGATTTTGTGAAAAATAGGCAAAGTGAGTCGCTCTTTTTGGAAGCAGAGGGGAAAAAATTATCCGATCTATGCATTGTAAATCCCTGTGATTGCTACTATAATCGAAGTCTACAACAATAATCAGAAATCATACACAAAACAAAGTTGAAGACAACGGAGGAAATGAAAACATGGAGAAAAAGTACGTTTATTTGTTTAGCGAGGGCAGTGGAAAGATGCGGGAGCTGCTGGGCGGCAAGGGTGCCAATCTGGCAGAGATGACCAATCTCGGCATGCCCGTGCCCCAGGGCTTTACCATCACCACCGAGGCGTGCATCCAGTACTATGCCGACCATGAGCAGATCAACAAGGACATCCAGTCCGAAATTATGACCTACATCACCAAGCTAGAGGTCATCGCCGGGAAGAAATTCGGTGATCTGCGCAATCCTCTGCTGGTCTCTGTCCGCTCCGGCGCCCGGGCCTCTATGCCCGGCATGATGGACACCATCTTGAATCTGGGTCTCAACGACGAGGTGGTGGAGGCCTTTGCCAAAAAGACCGGCAATCCCCGCTTTGCCTATGACAGCTATCGCCGGTTCATCCAGATGTACTCCGATGTGGTCATGGAAGTGGGCAAGAAATATTTCGAGCAGCTCATCGACGAGATGAAGGAAAAGCGGGGTGTCACTCTGGACACCGACCTCACCGCCGCCGATTTGAAAAAGCTATCCGAGCTGTTTAAGGCGGAATATCAGTCCAAAATCGGCAAGCCCTTCCCCCAGAATCCCAAGGAGCAGCTGATGGGTGCCATCCGCGCCGTGTTCCGCAGCTGGGACAATCCCCGTGCCATCTACTATCGCCGCATGAACGACATCCCCGGCGACTGGGGCACTGCCGTCAACATCCAGACCATGGTCTTTGGCAACATGGGGGACAGCTCCGGCACCGGCGTTGCCTTTACCCGCAATCCCGCCACCGGCGAGCGGAAGCTCTTTGGCGAATTTCTGATGAACGCCCAAGGCGAGGATGTGGTGGCCGGTGTCCGCACACCACAGACCATCGACCAGCTGGCGCAGGTCATGCCCGAGGCCTATGCCCAGTTTGTGGACATCTGCAACAAGCTGGAATTCCACTACCGCGACATGCAGGACATGGAATTTACCATTGAAAATAAAAAGCTCTATATGCTACAGACCCGAAACGGCAAGCGCACCGCCGCCGCCGCCCTGCAAATCGCCTGCGATCTGGTGGACGAGGGCATGATCGACGAGCGCACCGCCGTCCTGCGCGTGGAGCCCAAGCAGCTCGACTCGCTGCTGCATCCCCAGTTTGACCCCGCCGCCATCGCCGAGGCAAAGCCTGTGGGACAGGGGCTTGCCGCCTCGCCCGGCGCTGCCTGCGGCAAGATCGTCTTCACTGCCGAGGATGCCACCGCCTGGGCAAAGACCGGCGAACAGGTGATTCTGGTGCGGCTGGAGACCTCGCCGGAGGACATCGAGGGCATGAACTACGCCCAAGGCATCCTGACCGTACGGGGCGGCATGACCTCTCACGCCGCCGTGGTTGCCCGGGGCATGGGCACCTGCTGTGTCTCCGGCTGTGGCGACATCAAGATGCACGAGGAGGCCAAGAACTTCGAGCTGGGCGGCACCACCTTTAAGCAGGGGGACTGGCTGTCTTTGGACGGCTCCACCGGCAACATCTATGCCGCCGCCATCCCCACGGTGGACGCGGCAATCAGCGGCGAGTTTGGGCGGATCATGGGCTGGGCGGACAAGACCCGGAAACTGGGCATCCGCACCAACGCAGACACGCCCCGGGACGCCGATCAGGCCTATCGCTTCGGCGCGGAGGGCATTGGACTCTGCCGCACCGAGCACATGTTCTTTGACCCCGCCCGCATTGCCGCCATCCGGGAGATGATCGTCTCTGAGACGGTGACCCAGCGGGAGCGGGCGCTGGCGAAAATCGAGCCCATGCAGCAGGGCGACTTCGAGGGCATCTATGAGGCGATGCGGGGCTATCCCGTCACCATCCGTCTGCTGGATCCCCCTCTCCACGAATTCCTGCCCACCGCCGAGGAGGACATCAAAGCGCTGGCAAAGGAGATGAAGATGTCCGTCTCCGATCTGAACCAGATCATCAGCGGGCTCCACGAGTTCAACCCCATGATGGGGCATCGGGGCTGCCGTCTGGCGGTGACCTATCCCGAGATTGCCGCCATGCAGACCTCTGCCATCATCAAGGCGGCGCTGGCAGTGCGCTCTCGCCGTCCCGCATGGAAAATCGAGCCGGAGATCATGATTCCGCTGGTGGGCGAGGTGCGAGAGCTGGCCTATGTCAAGTCCGTGGTGGACAAGACGGCACAGGCGATCATCGCCGCATCTGACGACAAGATGGTCTATCATGTGGGCACCATGATCGAGATTCCCCGGGCGGCGCTGACTGCCGACGAAATCGCCAAGGAGGCGGAGTTCTTCTCCTTTGGCACCAACGATCTCACCCAGATGACCTTTGGCTTTTCACGGGACGATGCCGCCAAGTTCTTAGGCGCATATTACGACAAGAAGATCTATGAGTCCGACCCCTTCGCCCGCCTCGATCAGGTGGGTGTGGGACGGCTGGTGAAGATGGCGGTGGATTTGGGGCGCCAGACCCGACCGGACATCAAGCTGGGCATCTGCGGCGAACACGGCGGCGATCCCTCCACCGTGGAGTTCTGCCACAAGACCGGACTGTCCTATGTGTCCTGCTCACCCTTCCGGGTGCCTATCGCCCGACTCTCCGCCGCACAGGCCGCCATCCGGGAGAAGAACGCCAAGTAACGGGGGATACGGGGACGCGTTGGATACGCGGCTTTTTGAAAAAAGCCTAGCAAAAACTTTAATGTAAGTATGTTTTGGCGGTACCGCTGTCTGTTATCCCGCAGTTTGGGAGGGTAGCGGGCTGCCCATTCCCAGACAGACCCTAGCAAAAACTTTCATGTAAGTATCTTTGGCCTGTGGGCTATATGGAAAAAGCACCTCGCTCCGGTTGGGAGCGGGGTGCTTTTTGCCAAAACTTTACTGCTTGTTTCTTGGGGTCTGTCTAAAACTCTCATCAAAAGTTTCGCCAGGCCTTTTCAAAGGCCGCGTTCCTCGCGTCCCTCGCGTCCCTCGCGTCCCTCGTTGTTCCATGGAATCAGGGGGCTTTCCAGCTTGATCAGGGCGAAGACGCAGTAGTTGATCACATCCTCCAACTGGGCAGCGACCCCCTCAGAGACGGCGCAGTGTCCGTCGTGCCCCAAGATGGTCTTGATGCGGTA
>JAVVOA010000038.1:0-9335 GCA_036656515.1 Oscillospiraceae bacterium
CGGGCATTCCCATAAAAAGTTCCTCCCATTTCAGGTTTTTCGACAGCCCCAAGGGTTGCCGAAGGTCTATGCAGGGAAAACCGAGCCGCCTCTGGGACGAATTTCAGGCTGCATAGGCTCGCACCATACTATGTGGAGCGGCCTGCTTCGGTGCGGAAAAAGCCGGTGAACGGGCAGTCCCGCCCCCGAAAAACTCTACCAAACGTGGATTGCATCCCCCTGACCAATCGGGTATACTGCAAGAAAGGGGCGGGGCGGAAAGGGATTGCTTTTTGGATGGCGGAAAGCGCAGTCCTATGGTAAAATGAGGGCAGGAGCCATTGGACTCCATTCCCCTGCTGTGCCGTCATGCCGCGATATGGCTCCGGCAAAATGCCCGGGATTTGAATGACCTGTAAGGAGAATTTTTATGCGAATCCTCAGTGTGACGGCGCAAAAGCCGGATTCCACCGGCAGTGGCACCTATTTGACCGAATTGGTGAAGCAGTTTCAGCGTCTGGGGCATACCCAGGCGGTTGTGGCGGGACTCGGCCCGACGGATACCGCGGTGTTTCCCCCGGATGTGGAGGTTTATCCCGTCCGCTACGGCACGGCGGCGCTGCCCTTTCCCGTGCTGGGGATGTCCGATGCCATGCCCTATCCAAGCACCCGCTATCGGGACGTCACGCCTGCCATGGCGCTGCAATTCGAGACTGCTTTTCTGACACAGATGGAGACGGTAATCCGGGAATTTCGCCCGGAGCTGATTCTCTGTCACCACCTATATCTGCTGACGGCGCTCATCCGGGAGCGGTTTCCCCATGAGAGGGTCTGCGGCATCTCCCACGGTACGGATTTGAGACAGCTGCAAAAAGTGGCGCTGTGCAGGGAGAGGATTCAAGAAAATATAGCAAAGCTGGATGGCATCTTTGCGCTGCACCAGAGTCAAAAGGAGGATATCGTGCGCGTTTATCAGGTGAGGCCGGAGCAAATCACCGTGATTGGCTCCGGCTATAACAGCGAGGTCTTCTTTGACCGGGGACTTCGTAAAAAGACCGCCTGCCGCAGGATCCTGTATGCCGGAAAGCTGTGCGAGAAGAAGGGTGTTCTGTCTCTGCTGCACAGCTTGGACAGTCTGTATCCCCGCTTCCCCTCCTTTGAGCTGTATCTGGCGGGGGGACACGGCGCTGCCCCGGAATATGAGAAAATTTGCGAGCTGGCTGCCGCCGTCCCCTTTCAGACGACCTTCTTGGGGCAGCTGAGTCAGCAGGCGCTGGCAGAGCAGATGAACGCCGCCGACCTGTTTGTACTGCCCTCGTTTTTCGAGGGGCTGCCGCTGGTGATCATCGAGGCACTTGCGTGCGGACTGCCGGTGGTTGCCACCGATTTGCCCGGTGTGCAGCAGTGGATCGCCCAACATATCGGAGGGACAGCCGTCACCTTTGTGCCGCCGCCCACCATGCAAAATACGGACGAACCGGAGGCGGGCGCTCTGGCTGGGTTTGAAAAAAATCTGGCGGCTGCCCTCTATGGGACAATGACTGCCCCCCAACCCGCGCCAAAGCCCAATACAGAGCAGGCCACATGGGCCGCCGTCTGCCAAAAAATTCTACGCCGCACTTCCCTGTGAGACAGGGAGGTGCGGCGCATCCTGTTATTTGATTGGGGGCATTACGCGTGCTTATCCTGCATCAGCCGGAAGGTCGCGGCCTTGCTGCCGGCGATGAGCAGATGCTCTTGGGCAGAGAAAATGTGCTCCGGGTCGGTGATGGGGGTGACGGCATCCCCGTTTTTGATGCCGATGACGTTGACATTGTGCCGGTTGCGGATGGACAGCTCCCGGAGGGTTTTTCCCACCCATGTGGTGGGCACCAGCATCTCGAAGATGGCGTATTCCGGGGTCAGCTCGATGTACTCAAAGGCGTTGCGCACACTGTATCGCACGGCGGTGCGCTGTGCCATGTCCCGCTCGGGATAGATCACGTCGTCCGCGCCGATTTTCCGCAGGAATTTGGCGTGGATGTCCCGATTTGCCTTGGCGATGACGCACCGTGCGCCCAAGTCCTTCAATAGAGAGGTGATTTCCAGCGAGGACTGAAAGCTGTCGCTGATGCAGACAAAGCAGACATCAAAATTGGAGACACCCAGAGATTTCAGGATGGCGACATCCATGCAGTCGCCGATTTGCGCCCGGGTGACGTGGGGGGCGATATCCTCGATGACCTCCTCGTTTTTGTCCACCGCCATGACCTCGTTGCCCAGCTCTGTGAGCTTGGTGGCGAGATTGCTGCCAAAGCGACCCAGTCCGATAACCAACATAGAACGCATAATTCAAGTTTCCTTTCCAAGATGCACGCTGCAAAAAAATGAGAGATGACGCAGGCGATCAGCCCACGATAATTTTCTCGATGGGGTTGCGGAGATGAGCCTCCTCCCGCTCGGTGACGGTCATAAATACGGTCAGGCTGCCCACACGACCCACAAACATCAGCAGAATCAGCACCACCCGGGACAGTCCCACCATCTGGCGGGTGACACCGGTGGACAGTCCCACCGTGCCGATGGCGGAAAAGCACTCCAGAAAAATATCCCGCAGAGGCATCCCATTCTGGGTCAGGGTGAGGATGTAGCAGCCGGAGATAGCCAAGGTGAGGTAAAAGGCGATGGCGCAGAACGCCCGCTTGACCAGCGCGGGATCGATCCGGCGGCGGAGGAGGTTGGTGTCTGTCGCGCCCCGCATATAGGAGAAGACCGTGGCCATTGCCACCGCCATGGTGGTGACCTTGACACCGCCGCCGGTGGAGCCGGGTGCCGCGCCCACCAGCATCAGCAGGATGGTCAGCAGAGAGCCGCTCTCGCTGAGGGCGGCGATATCGATGGTGTTAAAGCCCGCCGTGCGCGGGGTGACCGACTGGAACAGCGCCCGCAGCAGCTGTTGACCGAAGGTCAAGTCCTTTAGCACGGTGTCCTGCTCGGAGATGAGGAACAGCAGGGTGCCGCCCACGATCAAAATCCCAGTGGTCAGCAGTGCCACCCGGGCGTGGAAGGTATAGCGGCGGATGTGGAGGCCGTTGTCCACCACATCGTCCCAGACGATGAAGCCGATGCCGCCCACGATGATCAGCAGCATGATCACGCCGGTGACCACCACATCGTCGGCATAGGGCACCAGCCCGGTATAGGGCTCCAACACCCCCATCAGGTCGAAGCCGGCGTTGCAAAAGGCGGAGATGGAGTGAAAGACACCGTACCAGCTGCCGGTGAGCAGTCCAAATCGGGGGATGAAGCACAGTGCCAGCAAAATCGCGCCGCAGCCCTCGATCAGCAGGGTGCCCAGCAGAATGCGCTTCACCAGCCGCACCACGCCGCCCAGTTGCAGGGAGCTGACGGCCTCCATGAGATTGGAGCGCTCTCGCAGTCCGATTTTTCGACCCAGCACCAGAGGGAAAAACAGCGCCATAGTCATAAAGCCCAGTCCGCCTACCTGAATCAGCAGGATGATCACCAGCTGTCCCCAAAAGGTGAACTGAGAAAAAGTGTCGTATACCACCAAACCCGTGACGCAGGTGGCGGAGGTGGCGGTGAACAGTGCGTTTAAAAAGGTGATGGAGCCGGGCTCCTTGTTGCAAATGGGCAGCATCAACAGGAGGCCACCCACAAAAATGATGGCGGCAAAACCCACAGTTAAGGATTGTGTCGCCGTAAGATGCAGTTTTTTGGGGAGTTCCAAAGTCAATCCGTCCTTTCCCGGCGCAGAGCGCGGGCGCTTACACGCCGCAGTAGCGCGGCATTGCAAATACCGAAACAATACACCACCACGCATCCTCCGCTGGAGACGTGACGGTGTATCGATTTCCCAATATAGCACAGTCTGAAAGGAAAAGCAATGCCCCTTTTGACAAGAAGCCGTGAAGCTTGCGCAAATGGGGAAAAACTGTGATTATTTTAATAGCATGGCGCTGTTCCACAGGCTGGCGCTGTAGAGAAACAGCACATCCTGCTTTTGGAAGTCCACATACTCGGGCAGCAGCTGACTGTTGATATAGCGCAGATCGATCAGGGTGATTTTGGCATAGCGCTCCAACAGCAGGGGCGCGATGCTGCTGCCAAAGGAGTCCCGGAATAAAAGCAACTCCCGGTCAGAGTCGGCGGCGGGATTTTCTATGGTCAGCACCGCCTGAGCGCCGTTTAAAAACACGTCATAGCCGTCCAGCCCCTGAAATTTTTCCGTGGTATAGACCGGCAGGGTGCCGTCGAACTCCGCACCGGTGACCACCGCGCCGTCTGTAATCGGGTGGGTCAGATAGTGCAGGTCATCGGGTGCCACGGGCAGTGCCGCCTGTCCGTAATACACGCCGTAAAACGGCGACAGACTGTGGGCGGTATAGTCCTTTGGGGTCAGGGTCAGCGCCCCGGCACCCAGACCCTCGGTCAGCGCGGAGGCGGCGGGGAAGATGTGCTCCTGCTGCCAATGGGTGTCGGTGCGGTAATAGCTGTCCAGCTCCAGCCGGTCGAACAGGGAGATTTCGCCGATCTCCGCCGGCAGATTGTCCCGGAGCAGGGACAGCAGTCGGTCATAGTCCAAAAGGGCGGGGCGACCCGTCATCGGCGCGGCATAGTAGCCCTTGTCGGGGATGACCGCATAGTGGACGTTCATGCCCCGCAAATAGGTCTCGTACAGGGTCTTGACCTTGTTCGCCCCATAGAGCACCTGCTTTTCCTGCAACGGCGCATCCAGCTTGCACAGGGAGTCCCCCGCCAGATAATAGCCGTTGTTGTCCGCCTGACAGAGCACCCGGGTGCGAAACACAGCCTTCATCGTCCGCAGTTCATCCCGCAGGGGGAACTGATCCAGCAGATAGTCCTCTAAATCCGCGCCATAGTCCGGGTCGGCAAGGGTCGCCAGCGAGAAGCCCGGTCTCTGTGCCAGCTTGCGCCGCTCGGAGCGGGACAGGGCGGCATCCGGCAGCAGAAGTTGGGCGATCGCCGTCCCAAACAGCAGTGCCACGAACAGCACGCAGATCAGCTTGCTCTTTTTCATACAGGACTCCTTTCAGCGCGGGGGGCGAGGACGCGAGGGCGGGTATGCGAGGGCGGGGACGCGGCCTTTGAAAAGGCCTGGCGAAACTTTTATGCGGGTTTATGTAGAGTGCAGCCTGTGGCAAGGTAGTCTCTACAAAAAGAGATTCATAAAATTTTTGGCAGGCTTTTTTTAAAAAGCCGCGTATCCTTTCTCTCTGCGTACCGCCTTAAAATCTAAAGTACAGGAATGGGTTGAACGAGCCGTCCACCAGATGGGCGGTGACCAGCACCAGCAGCGCCAGAATGACGACGGGCTCTAAGACAGTCATCACGGGGCGGTGGGCGATTTTGTCATACAGCCGCTTGCAGAGGGGGGTGGCACCCAAGATGGCAAGTCCCAGCAGCACGGCATAGCTGGATAGGGCATAGACGGCCTCCGGCGAGGTCAGGGGCAGGCCACCGGCACCGAACAATCCCCCCAAATCGGACAGCGCCCCGGTGACACCGTCGCCGTTGAACAGCACAAAGCTCAGTGTCAGCACCGGCAGGACATACAGGTGGGGAAGGAGCGAGCCGGCTTTTAAAAGCCACTTGCCAAGAAAGACTTTTTCCACCACCAGCAGGACACCGAACAGCAGTCCCCACAGGACGAAGTTCCACGCCGCGCCGTGCCACAGGCCGGTGAGCAGCCAGACCACGGCGATATTGCCCACCCAGCGCAGGGGCGAGACCCGGTTGCCGCCCAGGGGAATATAGACATAGTCCCGGAACCAGTTGCCCAGTGTGATGTGCCACCGCCGCCAGAAATCGGTGATGGAGCGGGCGGCATAGGGATAGCGGAAATTCTCCGGGAAGTGAAAGCCAAACAGACGGCCAAGTCCGACCGCCATGTCGGAATAGCCGGAAAAATCAAAGTAAATTTGCAGGGTAAAGGCCACGGCATAGAGCCAGTAAAACAGCACGCTCTTGTCGTCGCTGGCGCGGAAGGCGGCACAGAGCTCGCCCAAAACATTGGCCAGCAGGATTTTTTTCGCCAGTCCGCAGGTGAAGAGGCGGACTCCGGCGGCAAGGTCATCCCAGCCCGCAGAGCGCTCCTTCAGCGCCTCTGCCACGTCGGTATAGCGGACGATGGGACCCGCCACCAGCTGGGGAAACAGGCAGATAAAGGTGGCGAGACTGAACAGATTGCGCTCGGCGTGGGCATCTCCCCGATACACGTCGATGACATAGCTGATGGTCTGAAAGGTGAAAAAGCTGATGCCCAGCGGCAGGGGCAGTCGCAACAGGGGCAGCTCTGTCCCCAGAACGGTGTTGACCATGCCCAGAAAGAAGTCGGCGTATTTGAAAAAGGCCAGCAGTCCCAAGCTGATCACCAGTGCGGAGATCAGAAAGCGCTTCGCCGCCGGTGTGCCCCGCCGCTGCTCGATAGCCAGCCCGTGGAGCCAGCCGGAGAAGGAGGACAGCAGTAACAGCACCACATAGACCGGCTCGCCAAAGCGATAAAACAGCACGCTGGCAACCAGCAGCACCAGATTCTTTCCCCGTTTGGGCATGACAAAATACGCCAGCAGTACCAGCGGGAGAAAGTGATATAAAAAGGTGACACTGGAAAATAACATAAAGGTTCTCCATTGTTCTGTAAAATCGCGGAAAGCGGGGCAGCCGCACTGCACAGCAATGCGCTGCCCCGGCGGGTTTTATCGGCGTTTCCTCCGTTTGGGACGGAGGTTCTTTTTAGAGGGCGGCGAAGTTGGCGGCGATGGCATCGGCGGCGGCGGCAGAGGACATCACCAGCAGCACCAGATTGCCATTGGTCTTGACGATGGTTTTCTCCGCCTCCACGCAAATCCACTTGCGGGGATCGGCGTTTGCCTCGATGCTCTTGGCGATTTTTGCCACATCCGCGCCGTCCGGCAGACGCATCAGCACCACAGAGTGGGCGATGGAGCCGATCATCGCGTCGGCGGTGACGGCGGTGGCACCCTCGGGCTTGTCGATGAACAGGAAGAAGTTGAACTGCTCGTCCGTCAGCTCGGTGGTGGCGGACTTGGGCAGATCTGCCACGTCCTTCAAAATGGCATCCACGGTGTCGGACAGGGATTTTTCCGTGGGCTTGGTTTCGGGCTTGGTCTCGGGCTTAGGAGTCTCGGGCTTGGCCTCGGGTTTCGGAGCCTCGGGCTTCGGCGTGGGCTTGGGGGTCTCCGGCTTGGGGGTGGGCTTGGGGGCGACGGGCTTGGCCGGGGCGGCGGGCTTGGAGCCACTGTCCGCCACGGGGGGGACAGTCACCACGGTGTCGCCGGCGACGGTGGTATCCTCGGGTGCGGGGACGGGATCGCCGGGGAGAGGCTCCGGGTCAACGGGCTCGGGCATCACATCGGGCAGGGGCTCGGTGATATCGGTATCGGCATCTGCATCGGGGGCGGGGGCGTCCTTGCCGCAGGCGGCGAGGGAGAACACCAGCGTCAGGGTCAGCAAGAGGGCAAGTAGTTTTTTCATGTGTAGTCTCCTCAATGATTCTAGTTTTTGTTTCCATAGGTTCAGACGGGGCACAGGGGGAAAAAGTTCCCGACTTTCCAAAAAAACAGGCAATCGGTTTTCAAATCAACCGATTGCCCGTTTCCTTGTGTCGTCATTCTTGGGGAAGCGCGTTCCCGCTTTTTTTCAAAAAGCTGGCGTCCCCATGGCTGCTAAGCGTCTTTTTTCTCGGTGACATCCGGCTCCAGCAGCGCCTTGCCGGCGGCGAGAAGTCCCGCCAGACCCTGAATCTCGGAGGGGATGATGATCTTGGTCGCCTTGCCATCCGCCGCCTTGGCAAAGGCCTCTAGCGCCTTGAGCTTGATGACCTGCTCGTTGGGGTTGGCCTCGTTCATCAGCACGATGGAGGCGGCAAGTGCCTCCTGCACCAGCTTGATGGCCTGTGCCTCGCCGTCTGCCTGCATGATGGCGGCCTGCTTGGCGGCATCGGCACGGAGGATGACGGACTGCTTTTCGCCCTCTGCCACCAGAATCTGGCTGGCCTTTTGCCCCTCGGCCTGCAAAATGGACTCCCGGCGCTCCCGCTCGGCCTTCATCTGCTTCTCCATGGCGTTCTGGATCTCCTTGGGCGGCAGGATGTTTTTCAGCTCCACCCGGTTGACCTTGATGCCCCAGGGATCGGTGGCCTCGTCCAAAATCACCCGCATTTTGGAGTTGATCATATCGCGGGAGGTGAGGGATTGATCCAGCTCCAAGTCGCCGATGATGTTCCGCAGGGTGGTGGCGGTGAGGTTTTCGATGGCGTTCATGGGGTGCTCCACGCCATAGGTATAGAGCTTGGGATCGGTGATCTGGAAATAGATGACCGTGTCGATCTGCATGGTGACATTGTCCTTGGTGATGACGGGCTGGGGCGCGAAATCCGCCACCTGCTCCTTCAGGGACACCTTTTTGGCAATGCGCTCGAAAAAGGGGATTTTAAAGTGCATCCCCACGTTCCAGACCGTGTGGAAAGCGCCCAGACGCTCCACCACATAGGCACGGGACTGTTGCACCACATTGATGTTGGCAACCACCAGAATCAGAATCAGGATCGCCAGAATGATCAGACCGATAAAGCCAAAATTGAACCCACTCATTTTACTGCCTCCGCACTTTCAATTTGTTCCACAAAGAGCGTAACGCCCTCTATGCGCAGAACCCGAACCGTCTCGCCCACGGGGAGGACATCGGCGGACGCAGTGCGCGCCGTCCACGTTTTCCCGTCGATATAGACCGCGCCGCCGGTGCTGCTGATCTCCTCGGTGACCCGGGCGACTGCGCCCAGCGCACGATCGGCGTTGGTGGCGATTTTTGTGCCGCCGGTCCATTTTTTCACCAGCGGTCTGGTGATTGCCAGCATGAGGATGGAGACAACCACAAACAGAACGATTTGCACGGCGAAGTGGGCACCCAAAATCGCCGCGATCAGCGCGGCAATGCTGCCCGCCACAAACCAGATGGAGGTCAGCCCCGCCGTCGCCGCCTCTAAACAGCCAAACAGCACAATTGCCCCCAGCCAAATCCATATCATCGGCATCGCGCGTCCCTCCCTTTTATAAGATAGCATAGAAAATAGGTTGCGCCAGCTTTTTGAAAAAAGCTGGACAAAAACTTTGCGAACCCCATGCCCGACAGACCAAGCGTCCCTCGTCCTCATTTCGCCGCATCGCGGCGAAATAAAATGCAATCCGTTTTGGACGGAATTCATTTTCGTCCAAAACACATTGACCCGTGCGCCGTGGGCGCACACATCGCCGCAGCGATGTCCAAACTCCCGTCCCCCGTCCCCGGGGGGGAGATCGAGGGGGGAACCGCAG
>JAVVOA010000038.1:9345-19377 GCA_036656515.1 Oscillospiraceae bacterium
GTCTGTGCGAAGCCGGCGTCCTTGCGGCACATGAAACATCCCGCTAAATGCTGCTCGGTTCCCCGCCTGACATGGTTCGCGGGCATCCATTGCGCAAGACCGGCTCCGCACACACAGGCGGAGGGTAGCTTTAATATACGCTATTTTTTGAAAAGAATCAACTGGAAAATGATTTTATCGAAAAAAGGCCATCGACCCCACCGGCGGGCTATTTGGGGACGGCTCCACATAGGCTGTACCAAAGCGCCCGAAAAAAAGCAATCAAATTTGGGGAGGACTATCATGAAACAACTGCTATGCGCGTTTTTTGCCGTCTGTCTGCTGACCACCTGGGCGGGGGCGGTGGAGTTGACCCTCGCCGCGCCCCACGCCCTCCTGCTGGAGAAGGAGACCGGCACCGTGCTCTATGCCAAGGACGAACACAGCCCGTCCGAGCCCGCCAGCGTCACCAAGGTGATGACCCTGCTGCTGACCATGGAGGCCATCGACAGCGGGGCGCTGTCCTATGACGATCTGGTGACGGGCAGCGCCCACGCCTGCTCCATGGGCGGCTCCCAGATCTGGCTGAAGGAAAACGAACAGCTGTCCGTCCGGGATATGGTCAAGGCGGTGTGCATCGTCTCTGCCAACGACTGCGCCGTGGCGCTGGCAGAGCATCTGGCGGGCAGCGAGGAGGCCTTTGTGGAGAAGATGAACCAGCGTGCCCACGAGTTGGGCATGAACGATACCTGCTTTCAAAACGCCACGGGCTTGCCGGCGGCGGGACACGTCACCAGCGCCTATGACATCGCCCTCATGTCTCGGGAGCTGATGCTGAACCACCCCGGCATCCGGGACTTTACCACGGTCTGGATGGACACCCTGCGGGACGGGGCATCGGCGCTGGTGAACACCAACAAGCTGGTGCGGTTCTATCCCGGGGCGACGGGTCTGAAAACCGGCTCTACCGACTCTGCCCGATACTGTCTCTCCGCCACGGCGGAGCGGGACGGCATGGAGCTGGTGGCGGTGGTGCTGAAAGCCCCCACCTCGGCGGAGCGGTTCGAGGATGCCAAGACCCTGCTCAATTACGGCTTTGCCGGCTTTTCGCTGGTGCGGGTGCTGCCGGAGGAGGCCTTGCCCCCCATCCCCGTGACCTTGGGGGCATCCCGCACGGTACAGCCCCTGTTGACCGGGGGCAGCTCGCTGCTGCTGCCCAAGGCGCAGGCAAAGGAGCTGAAAAAGACCGTGACCCTCTGCGAGGCGGTGGAGGCACCGGTGGAGCAGGGACAGCCGCTGGGGGAGCTGACCGTGACCGACAGCGCCGGTGAGACGGTGGCGGTGCTGCCGCTGGTGGCGGGGGAGGCCGTCCCCCGTCTGACCTGGGGACAGCTGCTGGGCAAGCTGCTACAGGTGGGCTTTGTGGAGAGCTGACAGAAGGGGGCAGCCCCGTGATGAGAGGCGCTTTGCCCGCAATTTTAGAATCCATACTCTTGTATCCGAAACGGGAGAATGGTATACTACGGGGTAAGAATACAAAGGAGAGACGCGGGGCGCTCTCTTGGGAAAGGGGCAATTTACTATGTTAAAGCTCAAGCTGTTTCAATTCGAACGCTTTTTTCAAATGCCGTACGAGGAGGCGCTGGCACCGCGATTAAAGCAGGCGGCGGGCTGGCTGCAAAACGGCGGCGGCGCGGGCAGCGAGTTTTTGGGCTGGGTCAGACTGCCCCGGGACTTTGATCGGGAGGAGTTGGCGCGGATTCACACCGCGGCGGCGAAAATCGGCAGCGATTCCCGGGCGCTGGTGGTCATCGGCATCGGCGGCTCCTATCTGGGCGCGCGGGGCGTGGTGGACTGTCTCTGCTCCCCCAACTACAATCTAAAGAAGAAAAATACCCCCAATATCTATTTCGTGGGCAACGGACTGTCCGGGGATGCACTCCACGAGGTGGAGGAGCTGTTGGGGGACGATGATTTCTCCGTCAACATCATCTCCAAGTCCGGCACCACCACCGAGCCCGCTGTGGCGTTTCGCTTTTTCCGGGCGCTGTTGGAGAAAAAGTACGGCCGGGAGGGGGCGCGGGGGCGCATCTATGCCACCACCGACCGGGAAAAGGGGGCGCTCTGCGAGCTGGCGACGGCGGAGGGCTGGGAGAAATTTGTGGTGCCGGACGACATCGGCGGCCGCTATTCCGTCTTGACCGCCGTGGGACTGCTGCCCATCGCCGCCTGCGGCGTGGATGTGGACGCGCTGCTTCGGGGCGCGGCAGAGATGATGGAGGTCTGTCAGATCCCCGGCATGGACAATCCGGCGTGGCGCTATGCGGCGGCGCGGCACGCCCTGTACTATGGCGGCAAAAAGATCGAGATCCTCGCCTGCTATGACCCCGCCTTCCGGTTTATGACCGAGTGGTGGAAGCAGCTGTACGGCGAGAGCGAGGGCAAGGAAAACAAGGGCATCTTCCCCGCCGGCGTGGAATTCACCGCCGATCTGCACTCCATGGGGCAGTATATCCAAGAGGGGGAGCGCAGCTTGTTCGAGACCGTGGTGCGGCTGGGCGCGTCGGGCAGCGCCCTGTCTGTCCCCCGGGACGAGACCGACGGCGACGGGCTGAACTTTTTGGCGGGACAGTCCATGGATTTCATCCGGGATCGGGCCATGGATGCCACCCTGCTTGCCCACACCGGGGGCGGCGTGCCCAACCTGATTGTGGAGTTGGATGGCAAAACCCCAGAGGCACTGGGGCAGCTGATCTATTTCTTCGAGTATGCCTGCGGGCTGTCCGGCTATCTGCTGGGGGTCAACCCCTTTGACCAGCCCGGCGTGGAGGCGTATAAAAAGAACATGTTCGCCCTGCTGGGCAAGCCGGGATACGAGACCTTGGCGGCAGAGCTGCACGAGAAATTGGGGAAGAAATAACCAAAAATAAAAATTAATTTTCTGCTTTTCCACAGTTTTGCATTGTAATTTAGCGCCACCCATGCTATGCTATAACCATCAAAACCCCAGCGATTCGATGAACAGGAGTGATTTACTATGGTCAGACTTATTATGGGTAACAAGGGCTCCGGCAAAACAAAGCAACTGATCGAACTGGTCAACGCAGCCGCAAAGGACGAAGCGGGCAACGTGGTCTGTATCGAAGCGGGCAATATCATGACCTTTGACATCCATTATCATATCCGCCTGATTGACGCGGCGGAGTACAAACTGAACAGCTATGACGTATTCCGCGGCTTTATCAGCGGACTGTATGCCGGCAACTACGATATCTCCCACGTCTTTGTGGACAATCTCTGCAAAATCACCGGCAGCGAGTGCGGACGCGAGACCGAGCAGTTCCTCAACTGGATGGATCAGTTTGGCGAGCGCAACAACATGAAATTCACCTGCACCATCAGCGCCGACCCCAGTCAGGCGACCGACGGCATGCTGAAATACCTATAAGCACAACAAAAGCGGCAAGGACGATGTCCCTGCCGCTTTTTCCCGCCCCGAGGAGGGGGGATACGCGTTCTTTCTTTTGAAAAAGAAAGAACCAAAGAAAACTTTAATGTTCCAATTCTGTTGGGCTGTTGCCTTACATTGGCAAGGCGAAAATAGGGGCAAAAGCTATCGTGCAGGGGACGGATGGTATCCGTCCCCTGCCGGCAATTTCCCGATAAAACGGCATCCCAACAATGCAAAGGGGCGGATATCATCCGCCCCTTTGTCTATTTCCTGATGGTAAGCGGTTGCCCTGACTAAACAGATCATCAAAGTTTTTTGCACAGCTTTTTTTCAAAAAAGCGCGTAACTTGTCCCCGCGCGTACTTCGTCCCCCCGTGCGTGCCTCACTTGCGGGAATCGCTGAGGCGGCGGAGCTCCTCCAAGGCCTCGGCGTACTTCTTTGCCTGAGCCGACGGATTGGCGCGTAGGATGCGGGCAGAGCGTGCATAGACATCCTGTGATGCGGCGCGTAGCCGGCTCTGTTGCTTTTTGATTTGCTCCAAGGACTCGGCGACCTCGGCGCGTTTCCGTGCCAGTGCCTCGGCGGAGTCCGACGCGCTGTTTTCCAGCCTCTGTCGATAGCTGGCGAGCTGATCGGACAGGCTGTCCAGCACCTCCAGCTTCCATTCCTCCCGCCGTGCCAGTGTCTGGGTCAACAGCTCCCGGCGATGTAGCTTGCGGGCGGCGAGGGACTGGGCGCGTTGGGCAAAGCGCTCCTCCACGCCCTCCTCAAACCGCTGTCGGTTGGCGGCGACGCTGTCCCGCAATTGCTGCAAATCCTCCTCGGCGAAGGCGGAGACCACCTCCAACCGCTTTTGCACCCGGCGGATGTCCTCGTTGCTCTCCGCCAGCTCGGCAAGGATTTTCTTCAAATCCATGGCGGCGTTGCAGGACTGTACGGTGTCCGCCGTAAATACCACCGTCAGCACCAGTACCAGCGGCGATACCAGCCAGCCGGGCAGCTGCAGTAGTAGCTGCTGAATGGGTGGATGAATCACCCGAATCAGTAGCAGGGAGAAAACGCCCCAGCCCAGAGAGCAGCCCAGACAGATGTATCCGTTTAAATTCAATGGGTTTTTGCTGTAGTCCCAGTAGCGTACCCCGAAAATGCGCTCCATCGCCCAGCCGGTGCCGTATTCCAGCAGGGTGGCGGCAACCATGCCGCAGAGAAAGACCAGCGCCGGGCTCGCGGCCACCGGGATGGTCGCCAGCAGGATGATGACTGCGCCGAAGCCGTAGATGGGCAGCATCGGCCCGTGGAGAAAGCCCCGGTTGACCCACCGCCCTTGCCGGACAGAGACAAAGCAGGACTCCCAGATCCAGCCGAAAAAGCAATAGGTAAAAAAGAATAACAGCCATTGATGTAAGGTATAGCTCTCCATGCAAGAACGCCTCCGCTGCCCGGTGGGCAGATTTTTCTTTTTCCATTTTAGCACAATCGAAAAAATTTGCAAGACGGGTGGTGTGCCCAAGAAAATCCATAGCTTTTCCATAAAATCCATAGATTTCCGACGATTTTCACTTTCTTCACAATTTCTTTTCTGTTTTTTGTGAAATTTGTCAGGTTCTTTCTGCAAGAAAGGATTTTCCTTTTCCTCTTTTTGTCGTATAATAGAAGCATTGCCTATACAGGCGGCGCTGGCCGCCCTCCCCCGAACGACGAAACGGGACAACACGATTGGCGGGATTTTCCTCCCGCCGCGCGAAGGAGCATCTATGGATATCTTTTCAATCCTGACCCTCTGCGGAGGACTTGCCTTCTTCCTCTACGGCATGAATGTCATGTCCGGCAGTCTGGAAAAAATGGCGGGCGGCAGCTTGGAGCGGACGCTGAAAAAAATGACCTCCAACCCCATGAAAAGCCTGTTGCTGGGCGCCGGCATCACCATCGCCATCCAGTCCTCCTCTGCCATGACCGTCATGCTGGTGGGTCTGGTCAACTCCGGCGTGATGGAGTTGGGACAGACCATCGGTGTCATCATGGGCTCCAACATCGGCACCACCCTGACCGCGTGGATTTTAAGCCTCACCGGCATCCAGAGCAGCAGCGTGCTGGTCAATCTGATGAAGCCGGAAAACTTCTCCCCCATCATCGCCCTGGTGGGCATCATGCTGATCATGATCTCCAAAAAACAGAAGCGCCGGGACATCGGTCGTATCATGGTGGGCTTTGCCATTTTAATGTATGGCATGGAGCTGATGAAAAACGCCGTCAGTCCGCTGGCGGATATGCCGGAGTTTTCCAGCCTCCTCACCGCCTTCGAAAATCCCCTGTTGGGTGTCTTGGTGGGCGCGGTGTTCACCGGCATCATCCAGAGCTCTGCCGCCTCGGTGGGCATTTTGCAGGCGCTGGCACTGACGGGCAGCATCTCCGTGGGCATGGCCATCCCCGTGATCATGGGGCAGAATATCGGCACCTGCGTCACGGCGATCCTCTCCTCCTTTGGTGTCAACCGCAACGCCAAGCGGGTCGCCGCAGTACATATCTCCTTTAATATCATCGGCACCGTCATCTGCCTGATTCTGTTCTATGGTGCCAACGCCATCTTCCACTTCTCCTTTACCGACGGACCCATCAACGCCGTGGGCGTGGCCTTCTGCCACACCGTGTTCAACGTGTTCACCACCCTGATTTTGCTGCCCTTTGCCCGCCAGCTGGAAAAACTGGCCACCTGCATGGTCAAGGACGGCACCTCCAAGGAGACGGACGTGCTGCTGGACAGTCGTCTGCTCCGCACCCCCGGCTTCGCCATCGCAGAATCCGCCAACGTGGCGGCAAAAATGGCACAGCTCACCCGGGACAATGTGCGGCTCTCCATGGCACAGCTCTCTGACTATCAGGTCCCCCGGGAGACCACCATCCTCGCCATCGAGGAAAAGCTGGATGCCTATGAGGATCGTCTGGGGAACTATCTGGTAGAGGCCTCCCGCAAGGGGCTCTCCTCGGCAGACAGCCGCTCCTCCTCCAAGCTGCTCCACAGCATCGGCGACTTTGAGCGCATCGGCGACCATGCGCTGAACATCATGCAGGCGGCGCAGGAACTGCACCAGAAGGGACTCACCTTCTCCAATGCCGCCCTGACCGAGCTGGACATTCTGACCCGGGCGTTGGACGAGATTTTGGACACCGCCGTCCGCGCCTTTGAAACCGACGATTTGACCCTTGCCACCAGCGTGGAACCTCTGGAGGAGGTCATCGACCAGCTCATCGAGGAGGTCAAGGTGCGCCACATCGCCCGCCTGCAAAGCGGACAGTGTACCATCCAGCTGGGCTTCATCCTCTCTGATCTGCTGACCAACTATGAGCGGATTTCCGACCACTGCTCCAACCTCGCCATCTGCGTCATCGAGATGGAGCACAGCGGGCTGAATCCCCACGAGTACCTCCACGACATCAAGGGCGGGCTGAACAAGGACTTCACCGCCGCCTTCGGTGTCTATTTGGAGAAATATGCCCTGCCCGTCCTGCCCAAGCCCTAAGCCATCGCCGCTATCGTGAGAGAGACTCCCCGCGCCTGCTTTGGCGGACGGGGAGTCTCTGTTTATCCGGCATTGAATATGCAGTATTGTATCCACTGCGATTCCCGCTTTTGTCGGTATAATGCACAAAAATAGGGGGTTATTCCCGGGATTTCCTCGTTATTTTTTCTCTTTGGCTGATTATGGCAAATATTTATACATTTTTTATGAAAAAGTATTGACTTTTTTTCCGGGTGGTGGTATTCTAACACCAGTTCCAAGGAAGCCCCGCTTTTCCGGGGGAACCCACTCTTGCTGCCGCGGTGAGCGCGGTATCTGATTTGAATAGAAAAGGAAGATTTGATTATGAAAAAGTTTCTTGCTCTGCTGCTGACCGTATTGACGGTCTCCGCTCTGGCTGCCTGCGGCGCAAAGCCCGCCGAACCCGCCGCCGATCCCGCTGCCCCTGCTGCACCCGCCGCTGTCACCACGGTGGAGGCCGGCAAGCTGCACATGGCGACCAACGCCGCCTTCCCTCCCTATGAGATGCTGGCCGATGGCGATGGCTTCGAGGGCACCGGCTTCGAGGGCATCGACGTGGAGATCGCCGCCGCCGTCGCCAAAAAGCTGGGTCTTGAGCTGGTGGTGGATGACATGGACTTTGCCGCTGTTGTGGGCGCTGTCCAGACCGGCAAGTCCGACGTGGCGCTGGCTGGCCTGACCGTCAGCGAGGAGCGCAAAAAGAACATCGACTTCTCTGACTCCTATGCCACCGGCGTGCAGGTTGTCATCGTACCCGACGGCTCCCCCATCACCGACATCGCCGGCTTAGACGGCAAGATGATCGGCACCCAAGAGGGCACCACCGGCTACATCTATTGCTCCGGCGACTATGGCGAGGACAAGGTCATTGCCTATACCAACGGCGCAACTGCCATTCAGGCACTGACCACCGGCAAGGTGGACGCAGTGGTCATCGACAACGAGCCTGCCCGTGCCTTTGTGGATGCCAACGCCGGCCTGTCCATCCTCAGCACCGAGTATGTCACCGAGGACTATGCCATCGGCCTGTCCAAGGACAATCCCGATCTGACCACGGCTGTCAACGGTGCACTGAAAGAGCTGATTGCAGACGGCACCGTCAAGCTGATTCTGGACAAATACATCGCCGCATAAGGGACACATCAACTGAAAGAAGGGGCGGCGTCAGCCGTCCCTTTTTCCCCTAGGGGACCTCTGCATCCACCCTGCCCCACGGCTAGGCGGCGTATTTTCCGCCTGGACATCGCCAAAAACCCTTGCAATACGTCAGTATTCCTGCGTGTTTTTGGCTCGCCAGACAAAAAATCCCCACGCCTATCCATGTGCCGGATGGAAGCAGAGATTCCCTAACCGATGCGATTCCGAAAGGGAAAATAGAGAGAGGGCGTTGGAACCTGTTCGGAGACGCTCGAAAGGAGAGAGAATGCTATGCCAACCTTTTTAGCCCAGCTACCCGCTGAGGAGACCCTCAGCTTTTGGGCAAAGACACAAGCGCAATTTAACCAGAGCTTCGTCGAGGCCGATCGCTGGAAGCTCTATCTGGAGGGCTTGGGCACCACCCTATCCATCACGTTGCTGGCGCTGATTATTGGCGTGATTTTGGGTGTGCTGGTGGCGGTGGTGCGCTCCCTGCACGACCAGCAGCGGGCGGACAGCCGTCCCAATCCCCTGCTATCGGCGCTGAATGGCTTTTGCAAAGTCTATGTCACCGTCTTTCGGGGCACGCCTATGATGGTGCAGCTGCTGATTATGAACTTCGTGATTTTTGCCTCCTCCCGGAACGCCTTCGGCGTGGCGGTGCTGGCCTTTGGCATCAACTCCGGCGCCTATGTGTCCGAGATCATCCGGGGTGGCATCATGTCGGTGGATGGCGGTCAGATGGAGGCGGGGCGCAGTTTGGGACTGAGCTATGTGCCCACCATGCGGTTCATCATCATCCCCCAAGCCGTCAAGAACATCCTGCCGGCGCTGGGCAACGAGCTGATTGCCCTGCTGAAGGAGACCTCCATCGTCACCATCATCGGCATACGGGACATCACCAAGGTCGCCATGTCTATCCAGAGCATGACCTATCAGGCGCTGATGCCGTATCTCGGCATTGCGGCGGTCTATTTGGCACTGGTCATGCTGCTGACGTGGCTGCTGGGCAAGCTGGAAAAGAGGTTGAGAAACAGTGATCGATAACACGTTAATCTCCGTACAAAATGTGGAAAAATTCTACAACGGCGGGAAAATCCACGCGCTGGACGGCGTGTCCAACGAGATTCACACCGGCGAGGTGGTGGTGGTCATCGGACCCTCCGGCTCCGGCAAGAGCACCTTCCTCCGCTGTCTGAACCTGTTGGAGCGTCCCACCGGCGGCACCATCACCTTTGCCGGCGTGGACATCACCGACCCCAAGGTGGACATCAATGTACATCGCCAGAAGATGGGCATGGTGTTCCAGCACTTCAATCTATTCCCACACATGACTATCTTGCAAAATATGACGCTGGCACCCATACAGGTGCTCCACAAGTCCAAGGAGGACGCAGAGGCGAAGGCCATGGAGCTACTGGAGCGGGTGGGGCTTGCCGATCGTGCCGCCGCCTATCCCAGCCAGCTCTCCGGCGGACAGAAGCAGAGAATCGCCATCGTCCGCGCCCTGACCATGGAGCCGGAGGTCATGCTCTTTGACGAGCCTACCTCTGCCCTCGATCCCGAGATGGTGGGCGAGGTGCTGGACGTGATGAAGTCTCTGGCACACGAGGGCATGACCATGGTGGTGGTCACCCACGAGATGGGCTTCGCCCGCGAGGTCGGCAGCCGGGTCATCTTTATGGCCGACGGCAAAATCGTGGAGGAGAACGCACCCGCCGCCCTGTTCGACGCGCCTAAAAGCGAGCGGCTCCAAAGCTTCCTCGCCAAGGTGCTCTAAGCGGGACGCGGGGACGCGGGGGCAAGTTACGCGGCTTTTTGAAAAAAGCCTGCCAAAAACTTTGATGAGAGCTTCCTCTGCGGGTCTCTCCGTTGGACGATGAAATCCACCGATAAAAGCCCCCGCTCCGAACTGGGAGCGGGGG
>JAVVOA010000038.1:19384-19870 GCA_036656515.1 Oscillospiraceae bacterium
ATCAGATCATTAAAGTTTTTGTCCAACTTTTTTCAAAAAGTTGGCGTACCCCGTATCCCCCCACGTCCTCGTCTAGAGGCCGGACAGGTCGAAGTCGGGGGTGAACTCCCGGCGGGCGGAGGTGCGTTCTTGGAAGAAGCCGTCCTCGATGCCGCAGTTTTCCAGATAGGCGCAGGCGGCGGCGTACTCCCCCCGGGTGACGTGTCGATTGAGTGGTGGGGTGGCGTTTTCCTGTGGTGTGTATTGGCTCATCAGGGAGAATAGCACGTCCCCGGGTCGAAACTGCTCTGCCACCCAGTCGATGACCCGCCTTGTGTTCTCCGCCTGTCCCGGCAGCATCAGATGTCGAATCACCACGCCGGAGCGCAGGAGCCCGTCCTCTCGGACATAGGGCCCCGTCTGGCGGAACATCTCCAAAATCGCCGGGGCGGCAAAGTCGAAATAATCCGCCGCGTGGGAGAACCGTTCCGCCGGTTCCGGGAGTGC
>JAVVOA010000038.1:19880-20262 GCA_036656515.1 Oscillospiraceae bacterium
ATTTCAGATCAGGCAGATAAATCTGCACCTTGCCTGCAAGGGTTTGTAGGGTCTCCACCGTCTCATAGCCGCCGCTGTTCCAGACCACCGGCACGGGCAGCGGCTCGTCCAGCGCCTGCAAAATCCATGGTGTGAATTGGGTGGGACTGACCAGATTGATGTTGTGTGCGCCCCTCGCGATCAAATCGTCGAAAATCTCACGCAATCGAGAGACGGAGATGGCCTTGCCGAAGCCGCCGGCGCTGATTTTCCCGTTTTGGCAAAAGACACAGCGGAGGTTGCAGCCGGAGAAAAACACCGCGCCGGAGCCGTTTGTGCCGCTGATGCAGGGCTCCTCCCAAAGGTGCAGTCCCGCCCGGGCAAGGCGCAGACCGGCGGGCAT
>JAVVOA010000039.1:0-19505 GCA_036656515.1 Oscillospiraceae bacterium
TTGAGAGAATAAAGCGAAGGGGACGGATACCATCCGCCCCCTTCGTTCGTTTGCTGTGCAGTCAAAATTGGGAACATAAAGTTTTTTGCAAGTGCCTGTCTGGGAATGGGCGGAATGACGGAGGGCGAGGGATTTTTTCGTCAGGCAAGGCATTTTTTTGCCGGAATCCTGGGTGGATTCCAAGAAAAAATGCTGCGGCATGGCGAGAAAAGACCCGTCCTCCGGCGTTTTGACCATTTTCAGACAGGCACTAGGGCTTTTTTCAAAAAGCCGCGTAGCCTGCCCCCGCGTACCTCGCCCCCGCGTCCCCCGCGTGTTCTAAAATTGCGCAATCCTGTATTGAACTTTTTGCGGCAATGTGTTACAATATTATCAATCTTACCAAATCAAAGAAAAACCAACCCCGTAAAAACAAAAATGGGAGGAATATCAGAATGAGTTACGCATCCGAGTATCAGAAGAAACTGACCACCGCGGAGAAGGCGGTCTCTGTCATCCAGTCCGGCGATTGGGTGGACTACGGCTGGTGTACCGGTCATCCCCGCGTGCTGGACGTAGCGCTGGCAAAGCGTATGCCCACGCTGACCGACATCAAGGTCCGGGGCGGCATCTGCCTGTGGAAGCCCGCCATCGCAGACGTACCCGACGCGGCACAGCATTTTTGCTGGAACTCTTGGCACATGAGCGGCATCGAGCGCAAAATGATCGCCGACGGCATCGCGTTTTACAGCCCCATCCGCTACTCCGAGCTGCCCCGCTACTATCGCGAGCACATCATCCACGACGATGTGGCGATGTTCCAGGTCGCGCCGATGGACAGCCATGGCTTCTTCAACTTCGGCCCCAACGCCTCCCATTTAAAGGCAATCTGCGAGACGGCTAAGACCGTTATCGTGGAGGTCAACGAGAATATGCCCCGCTGCTTCGGCGGCGTGGAGGAAGCCGTCCATATCGACGATGTGACCATGATCGTGGAGGGTGAAAACGCCCCCATGGGCATTCTGGGTGCCGGCGGCGCACCCACCGACGTGGATCTGGCCGTGGCAAACCTCATCGTGTCCGAAATCCCCAACGGCGCTTGCTTGCAGCTGGGCATCGGCGGTATGCCCAACACCGTGGGCAGCATGATCGCCAAGTCCGACCTGAAGGATTTGGGTGTCCATACCGAGATGTATGTGGATGCCTTCGTGGACATCGCCATGGCTGGCAAAATCAACGGCTCCAAGAAGAATATTGATAAGGGTCGTCAGGCGTTTGGCTTCGGCGCAGGCACCCAAAAGCTCTATGATTACGTCAACGACAATCCCGCCGTGCTCTCCGCCCCCACCAGCTATACCAACGACATCCGCAGCATCTCCGCGCTGGATAACTTCATCTCCATCAACAACGCGGTGGATGTGGATCTGTTCGGTCAGGTCAACGCCGAATCCGCCGGTGTCAAGCATATCTCCGGCGCAGGCGGACAGCTGGATTTCGTGCTGGGTGCCTATCTGTCCCGTGGCGGCAAGAGCTTTATCTGCTGCTCCTCCACCTTCAACACCAAGAGCGGCGAGATGAAGTCCCGCATCCGTCCCACGCTGGCAGAGGGCTCCATCGTCACCGACACCCGCACCAACATCCACTACTTAGTCACCGAATACGGCAAGGTCTGCCTGAAGGGTCTGACCACCTGGGAGCGTGCCGAGGCAATTATCAGCGTCGCCCATCCCCAGTTCCGCGACGAGCTGATTGCCGACGCGGAGAAGATGAAGATTTGGCGCGCCTCCAACAAGCGCTAAGTCTTTCAAAAAGTCAACAAAAAAACCGGGTGGAATTCAAGTTCCCCCGGTTTTTTCCTGTAAAAGTTCCGATTTTCTAAAAATATTTGAAAAGCCCTTGTAAAAGTTGAAAACTTACTGTATAATAAAAGCTGTGATAATAGAAAAATTTTTAGAAAATGAGGCTTGTGAATGAACAGCAGGAGGATAGCATATGTTTAGCGTAGGGGACAGGGTCGTCCATCCCATGCATGGTGCCGGCGTGATCGACAGCATCGTGGAGGAACAGATCGGTGACAGCTCGCAGGAGTACTATGTCTTTAAAATGCCGATCGGCGGTCTCTTACTCAAGGTTCCCACCGCCAACAGTCAAACCATTGGCATCCGTGCCATTGTGGACCGTGCGGAGGCGGAGCGCGTCTTGGCGTCGATTCCCGAATTGGACATCAATCTGACCGTCAACTGGAATCGCCGCTATCGAGAAAACATGCTGCGTCTGAAAAGCGGCGACCTCTACGAGGTTGCGCGGGTCATCAAGGGGCTGATGCGCCGGGACGGTGATCGTGGGCTGTCCACAGGCGAACGGAAAATGCTCCACAGTGCCAAGCAAATCCTGATTTCCGAAATTGTTTTGACCGAGGAATCGGACTATGAGGAGGTCGAGGGGCGGGTCAACGCGGCGATGGCGCTGGCAGACAGCAAGCCGGCATCGACGGCTACACCCGCAATCGAAGCAAGTGGGATGGATGGAAAAGGAAATGAAACAACTCTTTCATAAATGGCGGGAGGCGGGGCGACCCCGCTGTTCCCTTTTGGTGGCAGCAGGGGGCAGCTCTGCCCGCATGGGCGGCGAAAACAAGCTGCTGCTGCCGCTGGACGGCATCCCGGTGCTGGTGCGCACCCTGCTGGCGGTGGACGAGGCACAGCGGGTGGACGAGATTGTCATCGCCGCCCGGGAGTCGGATTTTTTGGAGATCTCCCAGCTGTGTCGCACCTATGGCATCCGCAAGCCCGTGAAGGTGGTGCGGGGAGGCGAGACCCGGGTACACTCTGTGCTGGCGGCGGCATTGGAGGCGGACGAGACCGCCGGGCTGCTGGCGGTGCAGGACGGAGCCCGTCCGCTGGTGACCGCCCAATTGATTGACGACACCATCCGGGCGGCGGAGAAAACCGCTGCCTGCGCCCCGGCTGTCCCCGTGGGGGACACCATTAAGATGGCGCAGGACGGTGTGGTGACGGGCACGCCCGACCGCAGCACCCTCTATGCCGTCCAGACCCCTCAGGTGTTTGACGCGCAATTGCTAAAGGCGGCGCTACAGGCCGCGCTGGAGGCGGGCGCGGTCTTGACCGACGACTGCTCTGCCGTGGAGCGGCTGGGCAAGCAGGTGTACTTAGTGCCCGGCGATGCCGAGAATATCAAGATCACCACGCCCTTGGATCTGGTGCTGGCAGAGGCCATCCTGCGGGCGCGGGACGCATAGCGCCGGATTGCCATCGGGCAAGGGTTGGATACGCCCGCTTTTTGAAAAAAGCGGGGCAAAAACTTTGATGAAGTGTCACATGGATACCGCCAAGAATCGGAGCGGGAGCTTGCCGAAACCTGCTGCGGCGGGTGAGAATCGAATTGCCGGAGGGGGACAGCATGACAAATTTGCGGATTGGGCAGGGCTATGACGTGCATCGTCTGGTGCCGGATCGAAAACTGATTTTGGGCGGCGTGGAACTCCCCTATGCAATGGGTCTGCTGGGTCATTCCGATGCAGATGTGTTGCTCCACGCCATCATGGACGCGCTGCTGGGCGGGGCGAAGCTGGGGGACATCGGACAGCTGTTCCCGGACACGGATGCCGCCTATGCCGGCTGCTCCAGCTTGCTGCTGTTGCGACGGGTGGGGGAGCGATTGACGGCAGAGGGCTGGACGGTGGTCAATGTGGATGCCACGGTCTTGGCGCAGGCACCCAAGCTGGCACCCCATCGGGCGCAGATGTGCCGCAACATCGCGGATGCGCTGGGCATCGACCCGGAGCGGGTCAGCGTCAAGGCGACCACCGAGGAGGGGCTGGGCTTCACCGGAGACGGCTCCGGCATGGCGGCTCACGCCATCGCGCTGCTGGAAAAAGAATAGAGTACGAGAGGCGTGCCGAGCCATCGGTGCGCCTCATTTTTTTCACCTGCTGGGGAGGGGATAGCGACAGCCGCAACCCGTTTCCACTCCATGGAAGGGCGCAAAGTCCCCCGGCGATGCTGAAATAGGGGATTTGTGAAAAAGGGGATGCATACAAAAATACACAGCCTGTCAGGTGACAGGCTGTGTATTTTCATGGTACTTGAACGCAATTGCCCAACAAAATTGGATCATCAAAGCTTTTTCCACAGCTTTTTCTCGAAAAAGCGCGTACCTGTTCCCGCGTCCCCGCATTCCTGTCCCCGCGTCTCCGCGTCTCTACTCCACCACGATGCCGGCATCGGCGAAGGCTTTCAGCAGCAGAGACATGTCAGAGGGGATGGAGATGGGCTCGCCCACGGCCTTGATGGCGTTGGCGACGTCCTTGAGTCCGTTGCCGGTGACGATGGAGACCACGGTGGCATCCTTGGGCAGTTTGCCCTGCTGGCAGAGCTTTTTGACACCCGCCGCGCCGGTGACACCCGCAGGCTCGCCAAACACGCCGCAGGTGCAGCCCAGCAGCTTCTGCGCCGCCATAATCTCCTCGTCGGAGACGTTGACCACCAGACCATTGGACTCCCGAATCGCCAGCAGCGCCTTGTCCGCGTTCCGGGGCACACCCACGGCGATGGAATCCGCCAGCGTGTTTTCCTCCATGGGATACCAGTCCTCGCCGGTGGCGATGGCGCGGTTGAGGGGACAGCAGCCCTCCGCCTGGGCGGAGATCAGCCGGGGAAGCCGGTCGATGAACCCGATGGCGTACAGGTCTTTAAAGCCCTTCCACACACCGGCGATGGTGCAGCCGTCGCCCACGGACAGCGCCACATAATCGGGCATTTTCCAGTTGAGCTGCTCGGCGATTTCCAAGGAAACGGTCTTCTTGCCCTCGGACAGATAGGGGTTGATGGCGGCGTTGCGGTTGTACCAGCCCCATTTTTCGATGGCGGACTTGGACAGCTCGAAGGTGTCCTCATAGCTGCCCTGCACGGAGATGACGGTGGCGCCGAAGGTCATCAGCTGTGCCACCTTGCCCTTGGGTGCCCGGGAGGGCACAAAGATATAGGTTTTCAGCCCGGCGGCGGCGGCGTTGCCCGCCAGAGAGGAGGCGGCGTTGCCGGTGGAGGAGCAGGCGATCACCTTGGCACCGGCCTCCCGTGCCTTGGCGACAGCCATGGCAGAGGCGCGATCCTTGAGGGAGGCGGTGGGATTTTGCCCATCGTCCTTGATCCAGAGCTTGGCAAGTCCCAACTGTGCCGCCAGACGGGGCGCGTCATACAGGGGGCTGTCGCCCACCCGCAGGGGGGTATTTTCAGTGCTGTCCTCGATGGGCAGCAGCTCCCGATAGCGCCACATGGAGCGGTCAGTGCGCGCCGCCAGCTTTTCCTTGGTCAGCTGTGTTTTAATATAGTCGTAATCATAGACGATGTCCAAAATACCGCCGCAGGAGCAGTTGGTCAGATTGGGTGTCGCCTCGTACTCCCGTCCGCATTTGACACATTTGCCGTATTTTACGTTTTTCATGGTCAGAGATCCTTTCCGCGACAAAAGGGGGACGGGGCAAGCCCCGCCCCCTTGGCGCAATTGAAGATTAAAGGGCTTTCAGCACGCCGGTAGCGTCGTTGAAGTCCGCGATGAGGGCATCCAAATCCTTGACCTGGGCGTGGACGGCATCCCATGTGTTGGCGGTGTCATACCACAGGGCATTGAGATCCTTCACGTCCCGGGCCTGCTGCTCCACCCAAGTGTAATACTTCAGGTTGTGGATCCGCTTGCGCTCGGTATAGGTCAGCTCCAACAGATTGTCGGTCTTCTGACCCAGCATATGGACGTTGTGGTCGAGGACGGCCTCGGTGGCGTTGTATGCGCCGTGCTTTTCGTTCAGCTCCTCGATGCGGGAGCCATACATGTCGGCAGAGTCGGTGAGGACGGTGCAGACCACGTCGTGCTCGGTCAGCTCATAGTACTTTGCCATCTTGATGCAGCAGAGCACGTTGGCGACACCGGAGATGCCCATCCAAGACAGCTTCTCCACCAGCTCGGGATCCATTTTCAGGGTGTTCAGCAGATAGCTCTTGCCCTCTTCGGTGTTGAACAGACGCATCAGGCGCTGGGAGTCCTCGTCGTCGATGGCGATGGCCATATCGGTGTTCTTCACGTTGTGAACCCAAGGGATGTGCTTGTCGCCGATGCCCTCGATCCGGTGACCGCCGAAGCCGTTGTCCAGAATGGTGGGGCACTGCAAGGCCTCGCCCACGGCGAGTTTCAGGTGGGGATAGGCTTCCTTCAAATAGTCGCCCGCGCTCATGGTGCCGGCGGAGCCGGAGGTGAAGCAGGCACCGGCAAAGTTGTCGCCGGGGCGCTTGATGGACTCAAAAATGTCCGCCAGAGCGTGACCGGTGATGTTATAGTGCCACAGGGGATTGCCCATTTCCTCGAACTGATTGAAAATCATGACCTCGGGGCGCTGCTTCAGCTCCCAAGTCTTGTCGAAGATCTCCTTGACGTTGCTCTCGCAGCCGGGGGTGGCAATGACCTCGCCGGCGATGGTTTTCAGCCAGTCAAAGCGCTCTTTGGACATCTCGGCGGGGAGGATGGCGATGGCATCACAGCCCAAGAGCTTGGAGTTGAACGCGCCGCCGCGGCAATAGTTGCCGGTGGAGGGCCAGACAGCCTTGTGATAGGTGGCATCGAACTGACCGGTGACCAAGCGGGGTGCCAAGCAGCCAAAGGAGGCACCGACCTTGTGGCAGCCGGTGGGGAACCACTTGCCCGCCATGGCGAAGATACGCGCCTTGACGCCTGTCAGCTCGGAGGGCAGCTCGATGAAGTTGGGAACGTCCTGAAACAGGCCGCCCATCTCACGGGGCTGGTTCTTCCAAGTGATGCGGAACAGATTCAGCGGATTGACATCCCACATGCCGATGGTTTTCAGCTTATCCTGAATCACGCCGGGGATGGTTTCGGGATGCTGCATCTGGGCGAAGGTGGGGATGATAATGTGGTTTTCCTTTGCCTTTTCAATGTTGTGCGCAAGGCCTTTCTTGTCGATGCTCAGATCAATCATGTGATTTACCCTCCTGTTGTTTTGTGTCGATATAGGAATATAGTGTATATTTGGAAATGCCAAAATGCTTGGCGACCTTGTCGCCGGACTTGGTGACCAAAAATGCGCCGTTCTGGTTTAAAAACTGGATGGCGCGCACCTTGTCCTCCTTGTTCATCAGCGCCACGGGCTTGCCCACCAGCGCCACGGACTGGACGATCAAATCGTCCAACAGATCGTTGATGTTGACAATCTTTTCCGGCTCCGACTGGGTTTCCTCGGCGACGGAGGTGATTTCCCGCACTGCGTTTTCCACCATCAGCAGGGCAGAGATGTCGTAGTTGATGGAGAGAATGGCGGTGACCTTGCCACGGGTGTTGCGGATGTACATGGTGGAGGATTTGAGAATTTTTCCGTCGGGCGTTTTGGTCAGATAGCCAAGGTGATCCGCCGGCTGGGCATCTGCCTCCAGCAGCTGCTCCAACACCACATGGGACGCGCCGTCGCCCACCTTGCGGCCGGTGACCTGCCCATTCTCGATTGCCACAATGCAGTTGTCGGAGTGTTGGGTGGATACGTCGTGGATGACGACCTCGCATCTGGTGCCAAACTGCGCGGCGATTCCGGCTGCAATCTGTGTCAGAAGTTCCAATCGGTTTGCCTCCAATGGAATCACCCCTTTCTGTTTACAACTCTATCATACCATGTTTTTTTAGAAAATCAATGACTTTCAACAAAATTTTTTAGGTTTTCTAATTTTTTGTTTGACATCTCGCCATGTTATGCTATGATAGGGACAGGAAGAAAATATCGTACACAAAAATCGGATAAAGATATACTATTTAAATGGAGGGTATCGACATGGATTTTGAGGCAATTAAGAAGGCAGCAGAGGGCTACGAGGCGGATATGACCAAATTTCTGCGGGATCTGATCGCCATCCCCAGCGAGAGCTGCGAGGAGGAGGGCGTCATTCGCCGCATCGCCGCCGAGATGGAAAAGGTGGGCTTTGACAAGGTGGAGATCGACCCCCAGGGCAACGTCTTGGGCTGGATGGGGCATGGCGAGAAAATCATGGCCTATGACGCCCATATCGACACCGTGGGCATCGGCGAGGTGACCAACTGGAAGTTCGACCCCTATGCGGGCTATGAGAACGAAACCGAAATCGGCGGACGGGGCGGCTCTGACCAAGAGGGCGGCATTGTCTCCTCTGTCTATGGCGCAAAAATCATGAAGGATATGAACCTGATCCCGGACGATGTGACCGTCCTCGTCACCGGCACGGTGCAGGAGGAGGACTGCGACGGTCTCTGCTGGCAGTACATCCATCAGGAGGACAAGGTGACCCCCGTATTTGTGGTCTCCACCGAGCCCACCGACGGCGGCATCTATCGCGGACACCGGGGCAGAATGGAAATCCGAGTAGAGGTCAAGGGTGTCTCCTGCCACGGCTCTGCGCCGGAGCGGGGCGACAACGCCATCTATAAAATGGCGGACATCCTGCAAGAGGTCAAGCAGCTCAACGAAAACGACGCGGCAGACGGCACCGAGATCAAGGGTCTGGTGAAAATGCTGGATAAAAAGTTCAACCCCGACTTCGAGCACGCCAATTTCTTGGGACGGGGCACCGTCACCACCTCCCAGATTTTCTACACCTCGCCCTCCCGTTGCGCCGTCGCCGATATGTGCGCCGTGTCTCTGGATCGCCGGATGACGGCGGGGGAGACGTGGGAGTCCTGCCTCGATGAAATCCGCGCCCTGCCCGCCTGCAAAAAGTACGGGGCAGAGGTCACCATGTATCAATACGACCGTCCCGCGTGGACCGGTCTGGTCTATGAGACCGAGTGCTATTTCCCCACCTGGATCAACGACGAAACCGCCCCCCATGTGCAGGCGCTGGTGGACGCGCACCACGCTCTATACGGCACAGAGCGCTTGGGCGAGCCGGGTGCCATGGACAAACGCCATCGTCCTCTGGTGGACAAGTGGACATTTTCCACCAACGGTGTCTCCATTCAGGGTCGGTATGGCATTCCCTGCGTGGGCTTTGGCCCCGGCGCAGAGTCTCAGGCACACGCCCCCAACGAGATTACATGGAAATCCGATCTGGTGCGCTGTGCGGCGGTCTATGCGGCGCTGCCCCAGAGCTATCGGGGCTAAACCCCGCACAATAGAAAGCTTCTGCAAGGCAAGTAGTATGGCGTATGCGCACCAAAGTTTTTGGCAGGCTTTTTTCAAAAAGCCGCGTAACTCAGCGTTCCCCCGCGCATGAAATTTGATAATTTGAACAGAATAGAAGGAGAATCCCACGATGAGTAAAACAATTGAGCTGGCACAGCATCTGGAAAAACTGCATATCAACAACATGTACAAGAACGATTTCTATTGGACTTGGGACAAGACCGACGAGGAGTTGGACGCCATCTTCACCGTGGCGGATGCACTCCGCGATCTGCGGGAGCGGAATCTGTCCACCAAGATTTTTGACTCCGGACTGGGCATCTCCATCTTCCGGGACAATTCCACCCGCACCCGGTTCTCCTTTGCCTCCGCCTGCAACCTGCTGGGTCTGGCGGTGCAGGATCTGGACGAAAAGAAGTCCCAGATTGCCCACGGCGAGACTGTGCGCGAGACTGCCAACATGGTGTCCTTTATGGCGGATGTCATCGGCATTCGGGACGATATGTTCATCGGCGAGGGACACAAGTATCAGAAGACCTTCATGGACGCCGTGGAGGAAGGTTATTACGACGGCATTTTAGAGCAGCGTCCCACTCTGGTGAATCTCCAGTGCGACGTGGATCACCCCACCCAGTGCATGGCGGATATGCTCCATGTCATCCACCAGTTCGGCGGCGTGGAGAACTTAAAGGGCAAGAAAGTCGCCATGACATGGGCGTATTCTCCCTCCTATGGCAAGCCGCTGTCTGTGCCCCAGGGCGTGATCGGACTGTTCACCCGCTTTGGCATGGATGTGGTGCTGGCCCATCCCGAGGGCTACGAGGTCATGCCTGAGATCGAGGAGATCGCCAAGAAGAACGCGGCAGCCACCGGCGGCTCCTTCTCCAAGACCAACTCCATGGAGGAGGCGTTCCGGGATGCCGACATCGTGTATCCCAAGAGCTGGGCACCCTTTGCTGCCATGGAAAAGCGCACCAAGCTCTATGCCGCCGGCGACCAGAAGGGCATCGACGCGCTGGAGCAGGATCTGCTGGCGCAGAACGCCCAGCACAAGGATTGGGCCTGCACTGAGGAGCGGATGAAGGGGACGAAGGACGGCAAGGCGCTGTATCTCCACTGCCTGCCCGCCGACATCAGCGGACTTTCCTGCAAGGAGGGCGAGGTGGACAGCTCTGTGTTCGACCGCTATCTGGTGCCCCTGTACAAGCAGGCGTCCTTTAAGCCCTATGTCATCGCCGCTATGATTTTCATGGCAAAGGTCAAGGATCCCGTCGCCGCACTCCACGAGATGGATCGTGGCGGCAAACGCAAGGAATTCTAAACGCGAGGGTGGGGTACGCGGCTTTTTGAAAAAAGCCTGGCAAAAACGGAATACGCCAACTTTTTGAAAAAAGTTGGACAAAAACTTTAATGATCAGATATGTTCCGTTCCGATTCAAGGGGACAGCCCATGAAAACCAGATCATAAAGTTTTCTTTGGTACTTTCTTGTTCACAAGAAAGTACGCGTATCCTGCCCCCGCGTCCCTCGTCCCCCCGGCGACCACTGTATAAGGAAAAAGAGGTTTTGTAAACTATGGGTAAACGGATTGTCATTGCATTGGGCGGCAACGCGTTGGGGAACTCCCTGCCGGAGCAGATGCTTGCGGTAAAGGAGACTTCCCGCGCCATTGCCGACCTCATCGAAAAAGGGCACGAGGTGGTCATCGCCCACGGCAACGGCCCGCAAGTGGGCATGATTCAGACCGCCATGGCGGAATTGACCCGCATCAATCCCGAAAAATATGTGCCCTGTCCGCTGTCCGTCTGCGTCGCCATGAGTCAGGGCTATATCGGCTATGACCTGCAAAATGCGCTGAAGGAAGAGCTGCTGGATCGCGGCATCGACCGCGGTGTCGCCACCGTATTGACGCAGGTGGTGGTGGATAAGGACGACCCCGCCTTCCAGCACCCCACCAAGCCCATCGGCGCGTTTATGACCCGGGAGGAAGCGGACAAAATGGTCAAGGAGCAGGGCTATCAGGTGGTGGAGGACTCCGGGCGTGGCTATCGCCGCGTGGTGGCATCCCCCAAGCCCCAGGCGATTGTAGAGTTGTCCACCATCGACGCGCTGGTGAAATCCGGGCATGTGGTCATCGCCTGCGGCGGCGGCGGCATCCCCGTCTTAACCGCCCAGCAGCACCACTTGAAGGGCGCGGCGGCGGTCATCGACAAGGACTTTGCCTCCGAGCTGATGGCAGAGCACCTCAACGCCGACCTGCTGATCATCCTGACCGCCGTGGAAAAGGTTGCCATCCACTTCGGCAAGCCCGAGCAGCAGTGGCTGTCCCATCTGACACCGGCCGAGGCGGAGCAGTATGCGGCAGAGGGTCAGTTTGCCCCCGGCTCCATGCTGCCCAAGGTGGAGGCGGCAGTCAAATTCGCCCAGTCCAAGCCCGGGCGCAGCGCCCTGATCACCCTGCTGGAAAAAGCGGCAGAGGGCATCGCCGGCACCACCGGCACCACCATTTCGCAATAAAGAAAAAGAACAGGCAAGCCCTGTGGGAGAGACGCTCCTACCGGGCTTGCTATTTTTTTAACAACTGTATTTTTGTGCGGTATTGACATTTGTGGGGAAGCGCTCTAAGATAAAGATAGCAACTATGCACAATGAGCGGATATCAAAAGGGAGGAATTTTTTATGAATGATCCAAAATGCGGCTTTGGTACCAAGGCAATTCATGCGGGAAACGTAAAAGATAGCCAATACGGCGCACTGACCATGCCCATCTATCAGACCTCCACCTTCTGCTTTGACGACTGCGAGCAGGGCGGACGTCGATTTGCCGGCGAGGAGCAGGGCTTCATCTATACCCGGCTGGGCAACCCCACCACCTCGGTGTTGGAGGACAAGGTCGCCGCTCTGGAATGCGGCGAGGCTTGCACGGCTGCCTCCTCCGGCATGGGTGCGATTTCCGCCTGCCTGTGGACCATTGCCGCCGCCGGAAAGCACATCATCGCCGATGAGACGCTGTATGGCTGCACCTTTGCGCTGCTGTCCCACGGCATGACCCGCTATGGGGTCGAGGTCTCGTTTGTGGATACCTCGGACGTGGCAAACATCCAAAAAGAGCTGAAAGAGAACACCGTCTGCATCTATTTAGAGACCCCCGCCAACCCCAACCTGAAAATCACGGACATCACGGCGGTGGCAAAGGTCGCCCACGACTACAATCCCGCCATCATGGTGGTTTGCGACAACACCTTTGCCTCCCCCTATTTGCAGACACCGCTGGCGCTGGGCGCGGACGCGGTGGTACATTCCGCCACCAAGTACTTAAACGGACACGGCGACGTGATTGCCGGCTTCGTGGTGGGTAAGGCGGACTTCATCCAGCAGGTCAAGATGTTCGGCATCAAGGACATGACCGGCTCGGTCATCGGACCCTTCGAGTCCTTCCTGATTCTGCGGGGACTGAAAACCATGGAGATTCGGATGCTGCGCCACTGCGAGAGCGCCCGGGTCATGGCGGACTATCTGGATAAAAATGCCAAGGTGGAAAAGGTCTATTTCCCCGGACTGCCCAGCCATCCCGGACACGAGATCGCCAAGCGGCAAATGCGGGACTTCGGCGGCATGATCTCCTTCGAGGTAAAGGGCGGCAAGGCCGCCGGCATGAAATTCTGCAACAGCTTACAGCTCTGCCGGGTGGCGGTGTCTCTGGGCGATGCCGAGACGCTGATCGAGCATCCGGCCTCCATGACACACTCCACCTATACGGAGGAGGATTTGAAGCAGGCGGGCATCTCCGCAGGACTCATTCGACTCTCTGTGGGTCTTGAAAATGTGGAGGACATCATCGCCGACTTCGAGCAGGCCTTCGCAAAAATCTAAGAAAAAGATCCCCGGCACCGTCAGGGTGCCGGGGATTTTTACGCCGTGGGCGCGGGGGACGCGGGAGAGAGGGGTACGCCAACTTTTTGAAAAAAGTTGGACAAAAACTTTTAAACTGCTTATTTAAGAGAGTGTGATAGGGCTTCCGCGCGTCACTGGAGGCACATTAAAGTTTTTACCTCGCTTTTTTCAAAAAGCGAGCGTCTCCCCGTACTTTCGTCTCCCCGTCCCCCTAGTTTAAGAAGTCCTTGAGCTTTTTGCTTCTGCTGGGGTGGCGGAGCTTGCGCAGTGCCTTGGCCTCGATCTGGCGGATGCGCTCCCGGGTGACGTTGAACTCCTTGCCCACTTCCTCCAGCGTCCGGGTGCGACCGTCCTCGATGCCGAACCGCAGCTTCAGCACCTTTTCCTCCCGTGGGGTCAGGGTGGACAGCACCTCCACCAATTGCTCCTTCAGCAGGGTGAAGGAGGCCGCCTCTGCCGGCTCGGACGCGCCCTCGTCGGGGATGAAGTCGCCCAAGTGGGAGTCCTCCTCCTCGCCGATGGGGGTTTCGAGGGACACAGGCTCCTGTGCGATTTTCAGAATCTCCCGCACCTTCTCCACCGGCATCCCCATCTCGTCGGAAATCTCGGCGGGGGAGGGGTCGTGCCCCAGCTCCTGCAACAGCTGACGGGAGACCCGGATGACCTTGTTGATGGTCTCCACCATGTGGACGGGAATGCGGATGGTGCGCGCCTGGTCGGCGATGGCCCGGGTGATGGCCTGCCGAATCCACCAAGTGGCATAGGTGGAGAACTTATAGCCCTTGGTATAGTCGAACTTTTCCACCGCCTTGATCAGACCCAGATTGCCCTCTTGAATCAAATCCAAAAACAGCATACCGCGTCCCACATAGCGCTTGGCGATGGAGACCACCAGACGGAGGTTTGCCTCTGCCAGCTTCTGTTTGGCGATCTCGTCGCCATCTGCCATCCGCTGTGCCAGATCGATCTCCTCGTCGGGGGAGAGCAGTGCCACCTTGCCGATTTCCTTCAGGTACATGCGGACGGGATCGTCGATGGAAAAGCTGTCCACCAGCGAATTGGGATCGACCAGCTCCTCCTCCTCGATCTCGGCGATTTCCTCCACCGGGGGATCAATATCGTCGGGCAGCTCGGGTAAAATGTCCTCGTCGTTGCCCACCTCGATGCTGAGTGCCTCCAACGAATCATAGATATGATCCATCTGGTCGCCCTCCAGCTCCATCTCATCCAGAGCCTCCATCAGCTCGCCGGATTCCAGCTTGCCCTTTTTCTTGCCCTTGGCAAACAGATCCCGGAGCTTTTCACTGCCCTGTAAAATGGCGGCGGCGGGGAGGGAGGCCACCAGCTTTTCGTCCAGCGGCGGGATATGGGCCTGCTCGGCCTCCTCGGTCTTGTCTACTTTATCCGCCTTCTTGCGGGTCTTCTTGACGGGCTTTAGCTCCGGTTCTTCTGCCGCAGCGGCGGCGAGAAAGGCAGTTGCCTGCTGTTCCAGTGTCATTTCATCATTTTTAGCCATTTTGCTTTCCTTCCCTTTTTCTCTTTATGGATTCTTGCGCCGCCAGCAGGGGATCGCTGTCCGTCTGCCCGGTGCGCTTGTGGTATTCCTTGGTGATAATCTGTATGTAGTCATTCAGTGCCTGCCGTCCGTTGGCGAGGGATTCCGGCTTTTGCAGCAGGGCGGTGAGATGACTCATCTCCTCGCCGGATAGTTCCTCAGTCAGCGCCGCCGGCGAGAGGGGATGTCCCTCTGCCTGCATGGTCAGCAGTCTGGCATAGATTTTGCCCAGCACCGGCGAGGAAAACAGCTCCGGCGCGATGGGCGGCTGGGCGGGAAACAGGTCTTCGTCCAGCAGTAGCAGCCGGAGAACGCCCTCCTCTGCCAGCGCGGAGCGTACGTTTTCATAGCGCAGGGTGCGCTCCTTGGGTTGCAGCTCTGCTATGGGATTCAGCTCACGCCGCTGTTGCTCGCGCTTTTCTGTGGAGACCCGGCGCTTAAAGGCGCGCTGTACCTCAAGCTTCATGGCCTCGGGACTGATTTTTGCCACTTCGGCGGCGCGTGTGGTATAAATCTCCCGCTCCACGGCGTTTTGCAGGGTGGCGAGGAGATTGCTGATTTCGGTGCAATAGGCGATTTTCTGGCTATCGTCGGCAAAGTCGTATTTCCCCGCCGCCTGCGCCATCCGAAACTCGATGCCGTTCTCACTGCCGGACAGCAGCCGTTCAAAGGCATCCTTGCCCTGATATTTGATGAAATCATCGGCGTCCTGCTTGAGGTATACACCGTCCACCAGCCGTCGTGGCAGCTGCAACACCCGGACAGAAAATTCGGAGTTGTTGAGGAGGGACAGCGCCCGCGCCGTGGCCAGCTGACCGGCGGTATCGTTGTCATAGCAGAGGATCAGCTCCTTGGTATAGCGGGAGAGAAGCCGGGTTTGTTCGGTGGTGAGGGCGGTGCCCATGGAGGCGACCGCATTGTCAAACCCCGCCTGATGCAGGGTGACCACGTCGATGTTGCCCTCGCAAATCAGAAGATTGGGGCGCTTGGTTTTCTTTGCCAGATTCAGTCCAAACAGCACCCGGCGCTTGCTGTACACCAGCGTCTCCTGGGTGTTCATGTATTTCGGCTCGGACTTGTCCAGCACCCGACCGCCAAAGGCCACCACATCCCCCCGCACGTCGATGACGGGAAAAATCAGGCGGCTGCGGAATTTGTCGTACAGTCCGCCGTTTTTGTTCTGGACGGCAAGTCCGGCAGAGAGCAGCTCGGACTTGGTATAGCCCTGACGGGTCATGGCGGAGATCAAGCTGTCCCACTGGTCGGTGGATGCGCCCAGCCCAAAGCGGGTGGCGGTGCTTCTGGTGATCTGACGGCGAGCCAGATAGTCCGCCACGGGGGCACCCTCCGGCTGTTCCAGCAGTCCGTGATAAAACCGCGCCGCATCCCGGTTCAAG
Organism: Oscillospiraceae bacterium; assembly: GCA_036656515.1. Classification (GTDB taxonomy): domain Bacteria; phylum Bacillota; class Clostridia; order Oscillospirales; family Oscillospiraceae; genus Oscillibacter. Next base: position 15,995 of record JAVVOA010000039.1, read on the forward strand.
TCCAGAATGCGCTGGCGCACCTTGCTGTTTTGGTCGTAGGCATCCTCTGGCACCTGTAAATTCGCCCGCTTGGCGAGAAACCGCACCGCGTCGGGGAAGGTGAGATTTTCCTCCTCCATGATGAAGTTGATGACCCCGCCGCCCTTTTTGCAGCCGAAGCAGTGATAGATCTGCTTGTCCGGGGAGACAGAAAATGAGCCGGTCTTTTCATTGTGGAACGGGCAGAGTCCAAACAGATTGCCGCCCTTGCGGGAGAGCTGTACATAGCTGCCCACCACGTCCACAATGTCGTTTCGGGCGATCAGCTCGTCCAAAAAGCTCTGTGGAAATGCCAAAATGCCGCCTCCTTTTCAAAAGCTTCGCCAATTTGTCCAAAGAATATACCGCTTACGCGGCATATGACCCAAACAGTCGAGGATTGCTTTTTATTTTGTCTATACTAGATATACCCCGTAAAGGTGGGAATCCCTCTTTTTTTCCGCAGATTCCAAAGATTTTTTTCAAAAAGCAAATTGGATGGGGCAATACCTTGAAAGCGGAAGGAGAAATCGTTCCCCCAAAGCGGCGCGGTAGGGTCAGATTCCATCCGACTCTACCGCCCTTGCGCCCATGCCCGCCATATGCAGATACCGGATCAAAGGGGGACGGATACCATCCGCCCCCCTTATTTTATAAGCTGTTTACAAAAGTTTTTGCCAGGCTTTTTTCAAAAAGCCGCGTACCCCGTACCCTCGTACTTCGTCCCCCGCCTATGCCAGCGGCGCGAATGCCTTCAAAATCCCCAGCGTCCACCGTCGATACCAGGGGAGCTTCGGCAGATGCTCCAGCGTAATCTCCTCAGACTGCTCCAGCGTGCTGAGAAAATCGTCCCGCACCTGACCCACGGCGCTGCAATTGTACAGCCACGCCGCGCACTCGCAGTGGAGATACAGACTGCGGTAGTCCAAATTGATGGTGCCCACCACGCCGTATTGATCGTCAGACACGAAGGTCTTGGAGTGGATGAAGCCCGGCGTGTACTCGTAGATGCGGACACCCGCCTGCAACAGCACGCGATAATAGGAGCGAGTCAGGTAAAATACCATCTTTTTATCGGGGATGTGTGGGGTGATGATGCGGATGTCCACCCCGGATTTGGCGGCGTTGCACAGCGCCGTCACCGTCTCGTTGTCCACGATCAGATAGGGCGTGGTGATATACAGATAGCGCTGTGCGCGGCCTATCAGGTTGAGATAGACGTTCTCGCCCACCTGCTCATCGTCCAGCGGAATGTCGGTGTAGGGTTGGACAAAGCCATTTTCCGGCAGCTTGTCCACCACCGCGGGATCCGGGGCAAAGGGACTGTAGTCCTCGTCCAGCCGATTGGAAAAATCCCACAGAGACAGGAAGAAAACCGTCAGCGCCCAGACCGCCTGACCCCGCAGCAGGATGCCGCCATCCTTCCAGTGTCCGTGCTTTTCAAAGCGGTTGATGTATTCATCCGCCAGATTGATGCCGCCGGTAAAGCCCACGTTGCCGTCGATGACGCAGATTTTTCGATGGTCACGGTTGTTGAAGCGCGGGGACAAAATGGTGTTGAAGGGATTGAACACGCAGGCCTGTATCCCTTTCTGCCGCAGGGTTTTGTAGTATTTCCGGGGCAGGGTGAACAGACAGCCCAGATCGTCGTACATCACCCGCACCTCCACGCCGGCCTTCGCCTTGCGCTCCAAAATCTCCAAAATGCTGTCCCACATCTCGCCCCGCTCCACGATGAAATATTCCATAAAGATGAAGGATTTTGCAGATTCCAGCTCCCGCAGCATGGCGGCAAACATCTCCTCGCCGATGGGGAAATAGTCGGTTTCCGTGTGGGTGTAGGGTGGGACACCGGCGGCTCTGTCGATATAGCGGGCGTGGAGCGCCGCCTCTGGGGACTGCTGTGCCAGCTCTGTCAGACAGCCGGGACGGCAGGCGATGCCCTCGCGACAGCGCTGCTGCATCACGGCACCGGCATCCTTTTGCTTTTTTGTCATGGGGTACTTGCCAAACATCAGATACGCCAGACCGCCAAAAATCGGGAACAGCAGGATGGGAATCACCCACGCGATTTTATAGGCGGGATTGCTGTTGTTGTTGACGATTTCCACGGTGGCGACCAGTGAAACCAAAATGCAAACTGCATAAAAATACGCAAACTTGTCTTGGAAAAAGAGGAACATCACCACCACCACGGCCACCTGTAGCGTCACAAAGACCGCCGTATACAGCAACCGTCCGAAAACCGTCTGCAAGCTTTTTTTCATCGTGTCACACGTCTCCTTTTTCTATGGTTGCCGCCCGGCGGCAAGGGGGTACGCGGCCCTTAAAAAGGCCCAACGAAGGATTTGGAAATCAAGAGTGCTCACGCCAGCAGCAGCGCCGACAGCTCCGCCATGGTGGAGACGACGGCAGCAGCGCCCAAGGACTCCAGCTCCGCCCGATCCCGAAAGCCCCACGTCACCAGAATGCAGGGCAGTCCGGCATTTTGCGCCGTGGCAAAGTCCACCTCGGAGTCACCCACATACACCGCCGACCGGCTGTCCAGCCGCCGCAGTGCCGCCTGTGCCATGTCCGGCGCGGGCTTCCGGGGCAGGGATTCGGTCTGTCCCACGGCAAGCTCCACCGTGTCCCTGAAAAAGCGCTGACACAGCGCCGTCACCGCCGCCTGATTCTTGTTGGAGACAATGGCGCGGCGGATGCCGGCTTCCCCCAAGGCGCGGAGCAGCGCGTCCACCCCATCATAGGGGCGGGTGGCAAGCTCGCAGTGTGCTGTATAGTATGTGGAGAATGCGGCAAAAATCTCCCCAAACTGTGGATTTGCTTCGCCGCCCGGCGTGGACAGTGCCACCAGCCGCCGGATACCGTTGCCCAGAAAACGCCGTACCTCCGCCGCTGTGTGAGACGGATAGCCAAAGCTGTCCAGCACCGTATGGAGGCTGTCGGTCAAATCCGTCAGCGTGTCTAAAAGCGTGCCGTCCAAGTCGAACAGCACCGTGTCATAGTGCCCCATTTTTTTCGAGTCCTCTCTCTTTGCTTCTTTTTTTATCTTATCACCTTTTCCCTGATCTGACAACTACCGACCTGAAATTGCAAAAATGCCGGGGGGAGTACGCGTACTTTCTTGTGAAGAAGAGAGTACCAAAGAAAACTTTCATGTTCCAATGATGTGGGCTTTCCACTGGAATTAGAATGGTAAATCTGGGAGCGGACATGCCAGTAGGGTCGGATGCTATCCGACCCTACGTTCGTTTTCCAAAGGACTGTCGTATGGAGAGGCCTGATCAAACAAAGGGGCGGATACCATCCGCCCCTTTGTTCATTGCCTGATAGAATTGTCTTGACTGATCACAAAAGTTTTTGCCAGGCTTTTTTCAAAAAGCCGCGTACTTAACCCCCGCGCGTACGCTCGCGTTCCCCGCGGTGCTTAGACGGAAAACAGAATGTCGCTATAGGTGGGATAGGGCCAGAACTCCGTTGCCGTCTGGGCTTC